>NZ_LLWH01000181.1 GCF_001411475.1 Pseudomonas endophytica
TCACGCAGTGGCTGGGGTATCAAGACCGGGCCAAGGTCGAACAACCCCGGGCGTTTTTGTTCCAAGTGGCGCGCAATCTATTGCGCGATCACTGGCGCCGTCAGCAGGTTCGACACACCGCGCACGATCCGTACACCGAGCCTGCCACCGAGCCCTTAAGCGATGAGAGGGATGACCCAATGGTCGCTGCGCAGCGCTTGCAACGCCTCGAGCAGCTCAAAATCGTTCTGGCAGAACTCCCCCCAAGACGCCGCGAAGCCCTTATCCTGCACCGTTTTGAAGGTTTGAGTCAGGCGCAAATAGCCAAACGCATGGGGATCTCCATTAGCATGGTCGAAAAGCACATCGCCTTGGCCTTGTTGCACTGCAAGCAGCATTTACAACGGGTTAACGGTAAGGAACAGCCAGAATGAGCCCTTCTCAGCCGACCGACATCGACAGCATCGACGCCCAAGCCGCACAGTGGTTTACCCGTAATCGCGGCCCAAACAGCGACCAAACGCAGCAGCAGTTTCAAGCGTGGTACGCCCACCCGGCCCATGCCCAGGCGTACAACGACTTTGAGGCATTGTGGGCTGACCTGGGCCAACTTGAGCAACTGAACGCGCCAGCCCCTTTGCCCATCCAAAAGCCTGCGCGCAAACGCTACGCTTTTGCTATAGCAACCGCTGCCGCCATTGTGTGCGCGGTCTTCGCGCTTAACCTCGGGGCGCCCGTCCCGCTCTATCAAACCCAAGTGGCAACCCAAGATCAGGCCGGACAAACCCTGCACCTACCCGACGGCAGCACGCTGAACGTTAACGCCAACACCCAGTTGCGCATCGAGTTCACGCCCCACGCGCGCACTGTTTATTTGGATCAAGGCCAGTTCTACATCGAGGTTGCCCCCAATAAAGAACAGCCGCTGGTGGTGCAGGCTGGCGAGGCGCAGATAAAAGTGGTGGGCACAGGTTTTGATGTGCGCCGCAGCCAGCATCAGTTAGACGTCAGCGTCGCCCACGGCAAAGTGGCGTTCATAGCGAATGCGCGCACCCAGGCCTTGCTCGGCGCTCAACAACAAGCCACCTACCAGTACGCCAAAGGCTCGCTGCAAGAACACACCCTCAACGCTAACGAAGTGGGCAGCTGGCGCACCGGCCACTTGTCATTTCGTCAGCGGGATCTGGCCAGCTTGGTCGACGAACTTAACTTGTACCGACCGGGCGTGATTGAACTGGCTAGCGGCCCTCTTGAGCACTACAAGGTCTCGGGCAATCTCAACACCGCGGATCCGCTGGCGCTGGTCAAGGCTTTACCCGCCTTGATACCGGTCAAAACCGTGCTGCTGGACAGCGGAAAAATCCGTATCGAACCGCGCTGAAAAAATATATGCGAATATTTTGCATTCGCATATGCGGTTTTTCCTACATGCTGCGTCTTCCCCCGGTCTGCGTTGTTAACGCACGTCTTTTTGGCCTTTGTGGCCGCACTGGGGGATTTCATGTTTCGCGCACCACATCACTTCTCGCACCTCTGCACTCGCCAAAGCTTACTCGCCGCGTGCATGACGTTCAGCGTGTACGCCCATGCCGAGTCGATCCAACTGCAACTGCCAGCGCAATCGCTGGCCAGTTCGTTAAGTGACATCGCGCAGCAAGCGAACATCGCCTTACTGTTCGACGAAGCGCTGCTGCGCAACCTCAAAGCCCCAGCGCTGAGCGGTAGCTACAGCCCGCAAGACGCCATTAACCAACTGCTCAAAGGCACCGATTTCAATCTGATCCAAGTGGATAACACCTATGTCGTGCGAGCCAAGACGCAAGGCACCACCACCAGCAACAGCCTAGAACTGAGCGCATTGAGCGTGGTGGGTAGCGGTAACGAAGTCGACTCCAGCAACGTCGGCAAATCGACCATGACCCAAACCGAAATCAATCGTTACCAAGCCAATAACATTCCCAGCTTGCTGACCACCTTGCCGGGTATCTACTTGGGCGGTTCGCTCAAACCCGGTGGCCAAACCATCAATATCTGGGGTTTGGGTGAAGCCGAAGACGTACAACTGACCGTCGATGGCGCGACCAAAAGCGGTTTTGAGCGTTACATGCAAGGCACGATCTTTGTCGAGCCCGAGTTGATCAAGCGCTTAGAAGTTGAAAAAGGCCCACACGACGTGCGCACCGGCAATGGCGGCTTTGCCGGTGCCGTACGGATGATCACCAAAGATGCGCCCGACCTGCTCGAGGAGGGCAAAAATGTCGGCGCCATGCTCAAGTACGGTTACAGCAGCAACGATCACCAACAGGTCTACAGCGGGGCCGCCTATGGCCGAACCGACGATGGCCGCGCGGATGCCCTGGTGTATTACACCAAGCGCGATGGCGACGACATGAAACTGGCAGGCCATCTGCCCGACCCAAGAAACGCCTACCCGATCAACCCCAAGCGGCTGCCCAACACGGCTCAGGACTTGGACGCACAACTGGTCAAAGTGAACCTGCACTTCAACCCTGAGCACAGCCTGGGAATGACCTATTCACACGTCAACAATGACCTGTGGGTGCCCTTTTCGGCCATCAGCTACCCGGCGCCGCCCAGCCAAGCCAACATCGACAGATACGGCTATGAAGGCGCTACCCGGCGCTTCTTGTCCAACCGCTCAACCGTCGACACGACGTGGTCGAGCAAATACACCTACGAGCCGATCGACAATCCGCTGATCAACTTAGAGGTCAAACTGTCGCACTCCAAAACCGAGCAGACGGACGAACGCGGCGAGCAAGCGTTTTTCCAGCCCGCCAGCGGCGGTCGCAAAATGGAAACTGCCTACACCGACGACATGCTCCAGGTCGAAAACGTCAGCCTGATTGCCACCGGCCCGCTTGACCATGCAGTCACCACCGGCGTGCAATTTCGCAAACACTCGCGTGACGTCGACATGTGGATGCCGGGGCCAACCTATGAAGTCGAAAAATACAATTACGGCCACTATCAGCCAGGCTTTATGCCCAAGGGCAAGGTCGACACCCACAGCGCCTATGTTCAAGACGCCATCACCTGGGGCGACTTCACACTGACCCCGTCGATCCGCTATGACCATGTGCGCAACCGTGGCCAAGAAAACGACGCGCCGCTCTATAACCAAGCCGATTTAGGCCACGACTACAGCGATAAAACCTACACAGGCTGGTCGCCGCGACTGTCAGCCTTTTGGAAGGTCACCTCAAACACTGCATTGTTTGTCGACTACAGCAAAACCTGGCGTGCGCCGGTGATCGACGAGCAGTATGAAGTGCAAGGCACGGGGAACCGCACCACCTCCAGCCGGCATCTAGACCCGGAACGCATCACCGGCTGGCGCGCAGGCAACATCACCAATTTTGATCATATTTTTACCGACAGCGACCACGCACTGATCCGTACAACCTTGTTCCGCAACAAAATCGACGATGAAATTTTCAAAGCCACAGGGGTCGGTTGTGCCCAGCAAACCTCTGCGGGGGGAATGTCCGACCAATGTGCAGGCCTGCTGCCCATGTCCAATTACCGCAACATCGGCAGCCTGACCATCAAAGGCTTTGAAGTGGAGAGCTTCTACGACTCAACCTACGTCTTTGGCTCATTGTCGTACACATGGATGACAGGCAAACATGAAGGCGCCTACACCAACCCTTGGGGGCCTGATGTCTGGGCACGGGACATTCCGGCACCAAAATGGATTGCCGTGTTAGGTACAAAAATTCCGAGTTTGGATGCTCGTGTCGGCTGGAAAGGCGAGTTCGTGCGCAAAACTGACCGGTTGCCGAGCGATAACTACGGTGCTGGCCCGCTGACTGCATTGGGCGATAGTTACTACGATCAATACGCCAACAATGGCTATAACGTGCACGGCCTGTTTGCTGACTGGAAACTTCAGCAGCCGTACCTCAAAGGCACGCAAGTCAACTTCACCGTGGACAACCTGTTTAACAAAAGCTATCGCCCAATGCTCAGTGGAGACAACGCCTACAGCCAAGGGCGCAATGCGAAAGTCAGCGTGACCCGGTTCTTCTGACTCATCTAGACCTGGCTGAGAGATGCCGCAGGCTGCGATCTTTTGATCTTCAAAAGATCGCAGCCTGCGGTGTTGCTCCTACGGTTTCATGACTTATGCATGACCGATCTGACGCGCAACGACAGTCAACTCCGGTACCTGTGCCCGACGCTGACTCAAATAGCGCGTACAACTGACCCGCAAGAACGACGCGAAGTTGATCACCTCGCCGCGATAATCCATCACCTCCTCATACAGCTTGGCCACCAATTGATTGGTGGTCATGCCATCGGCTTCAGCAATTTCGGCGAGGATGTCCCAAAACTGGTTTTCCAGGCGCAACGTGGTGACCACGCCACAGATACGCATTGAGCGCGAACGCGATTCATACAAAATCGGATCGGCTTTTACATAGAGCTCGCACATGGTCACACCCTCTTCTTACAACGTGATCTGCGTGCCCAGCAAACCAAGGAAAGCCGCGAGCCATGTCGGATGTGCTGGCCAAGCGGGGGCCGTGGCCAAATTGCCCTGCACATGGGCTTGGGTCACGTCGATGTCAATGTAAGTGCCACCCGCCAGACGCACTTCTGGGGCGCAGGCTGGATACGCACTGCATTCACGGTTCTTGAGCGTACCTGCCGCTGCAAGCAATTGCGCGCCATGGCACACCGCGGCAATCGGTTTACCCGCACTGTCGAAATCGCGCACCAGCTGCAAAACCTTTTCGTTCAAGCGCAGGTATTCCGGTGCACGGCCACCTGGCACCACCAGCGCGTCATAATCGCTGGCCTTAACTTTGTCGAAATCAAAATTCAGGGCAAACAGATGGCCAGGTTTTTCGCTGTAGGTCTGGTCGCCTTCAAAATCATGGATCGCAGTGCGAACGGTCTGACCGGCGGTTTTACCTGGGCACACCGCGTGCACGTGATGACCTACCATCAGCAGGGCCTGAAACGGCACCATGATTTCGTAGTCTTCGACGTAATCGCCAGCCAGAATCAGAATCTTCTTCGCCGCCATAGTGCGTGCTCCTTGAGGGTTGAACCTTGGGCCAGTAAGAGTAGCCAAGGTAAACCCTAAGCGCCCGGGTAGGTAATAGCCAAATACTACGTACCCGACCGAGCGCTTCTTACACGCTTACTTCAACAAACCATCTGCCTTAAGCAACGTTTCAAGGCAGTGCTCTTGAATGCTGTAGAACGCCTTGAGCGCCTGAATCTTCTCCAACAACTGCGCCGGATCTTGAGGTTCGGTGCGCTTGACCGCGAGGATCATCTTGTTTTTGTTGGTGTGTTCCAGCGAGATGAACTCAAACACCTTGGTTTCATAGCCGCAAGCTTCAAGGTACAAGGCACGCAAGCTGTCGGTGACCATCTCGGCCTGCTGACCCAAGTGCAAACCGTATTGCAGCATGGGTTTGAGCAGTGTCGGACTCTGGATTTGCAGACGAATCTGCTTATGGCAGCACGGCGAACACATGATGATCGCCGCCCCGGAACGGATGCCCATATGAATCGCATAGTCAGTGGCTATGTCACAGGCGTGCAGCGCGATCATCACGTCAATCGGGCTCGGTGCAAAACTGCGCACGTCGCCATGCTGAAAACTCAGGCCCGGATGCTCTAAGCGCTGAGCGGCGTTGTTGCACAACGTGACCATGTCTTCACGCAACTCAACCCCAGTGACCAGCCCTTGCGCTTGCAAGCCGTGACGCAGGTAATCGTGAATGGCGAAGGTTAAATAGCCCTTGCCCGAACCAAAGTCCACCACCTTGACCGGCTGATCCAACGTGAGCGGCGAGCTGCTCAATGCATGGGAAAACACCTCAATAAACTTGTTGATCTGCTTCCACTTGCGCGACATCGCCGGGATCAATTCTTGCTGCTTATTGGTGACCCCAAGATCTGCCAAAAAGGGCCGTGTCAGGTCCAAAAAGCGATTTTTCTCACGGTTATGCTCAGCCGACGGCACTTCGCGCGCGTGCTGGCTCTTGCCTTTAAACAGCGAGCTTTTACCCTTTTTGCTGTACTCCAACTGCACTTCGTCAGTCAGCGTTAGCAAATGCGCGTTCTTGAAGGCTTCGGGCAACAACTCGGCAATCGTCACCAGCGCCTCGTCGAGCGGCAAATTCTTAGTGATGTCACGGGTTTTATAGCGATAAACAAACGACAGACAAGGCTGATCCTTGACCGTGACCTGCTTGATGATAATGCGCTGCAACTCGCTTTGCGGCCCGACATACTTGGCCAGCACCAGCTTGATAAACGAGTTTTGCGCCAGACCGGTTTCCAGCAGGTTCAAAAATTGCGCACGATGATCCGGCACAGACGGGGCGGTGGTAGCAGTGACTGACATTGAAAAAGGTGCCTCGAGGGACGCAGGAGGGGGAATCAGAAAATCAATGGCGGCCATTTTAGGCGTGTTGGCCGCCGGGGGCACGGAGTTATTTCAGGTTGCCACGATTACAACACCACCAACCGATTCGGTAATTGATTACGCGTTTGGGTTTTCGGCACGTGTTTTTCCAGCAGTTCAGCACTCGCTTCAATGCAGGCGACGAAGCCTTGGGCGGTGTGACCTAAGGCTACGCGGCGGACGAAGTCGCTGACGATGCTGCCCCAGTCGCTGTTGTCCAAGTGTTGCGAGATGCCTTCATCGACGATGATTTCGACGTAGCGCTCCGCCTCACTGACAAAAATCAGTACCCCGGTTCGATCTTGGGTGTGGTGCAGTTTTTGCTCCAGAAACTGCCGCCGTGCCAAGTTGCTGGCGCGCCAGTGACGAACGCGCGCGGGGATCATAAAGGTGGTCAGCACCGGGATACGGAAGATCAAGCTGAGAAAAACAAAGGTGGCCCATTGCAGCATGAGCAGTGAATAGATCGTCAAGCCGCTGTTTAAAAAGTGCACCAGCGCGGGCACTACCAAGGCGATCAAGCTGGCCCAAAGTAACGGGATGTAGCTGTAATCGTCGGCACGCGGTGCGAGGACGGTGACGATTTCTGCGTCGGTGCGCTGTTCGGCGCGGGTCACGGCCTCTTCAACCTGCCGTTTTTGCTCTTGCGTGAGTAAAGCCATAAGTGTCAGTGCCCGTTTAGAAAGTTGAATTACCAGCCACCCGAAGCGCCGCCGCCGCCAAAGCTGCCGCCGCCACCCCGAAAACCACCCCCGCCGCCACGGCCATAGCCTCCCCCACCAAAGCCGCCGGAACGCGATCCACCGCCTCCGCCCGAGTTGCATATGCCTAAAACTTGGCAAGCCGCGACCACTACCACGAACAGCAAAAATAGCAGTAGCACCACACCGGGGTGTTCGGCCATAAAGTCATCGCCGCCACCCTGGCCGCCGGCATAGGCGGGCTCAGCCAACGGTGTACCGCCCAGCACGTGGAGCATGGCCGTTGCGCCGTCGCTAATGCCTTGGCTGAAGTGGCCCGCTTTAAATGCCGGGGTAATCACTTGGTTAATGATCACCGAGGATTGAGCGTCGGTCAGGCGGTCTTCCAGGCCATAGCCCACTTCGATTCGCAGTTTGCGGTCATCACGGGCGACGATCAGCAGTGCCCCGTTGTTGTCATCCTTCTGGCCGATGCCCCACGCGCGGCCCAATTGATAACCGAAGTCCTCAATGGGAACGCCTTGTAGGTTCGGCACGGTGACCACCACCACCTGCTCGCCCGTGGCTTTTTCATGGGCTTCTAACGTTTGGGTCAGTTGCTGACGGGTGCTGGGGTCGAGCATCTGAGCCTCATCCACCACTCGCCCGCTCAATGTCGGAAAAGTCAGCGCTTGTGCGGTGGTCATTAATAGCCACAGCAGCAGACCAATGCTCAGTCTTAAGGCGCGCGGTGGTGGCTGCCGAATTATCAAAACTTAACCTCTGGGGCTTTATCGGCACCCGGCGTGGTGGCTTCGAATGTAGGGCGAATCGGCAAATCGCTGTACATCACCGAATGCCACAGGCGACCCGGAAAGGTGCGAATTTCGGTGTTGTAGCGCTCAACCGCAAGAATAAAGTCCCGGCGGGCCACGCTGATGCGGTTTTCGGTGCCTTCAAGTTGTGACTGCAACGACAGGAAGTTTTGGTTGGACTTAAGGTCGGGGTAACGCTCAGACACCACCATCAGTCGGCTCAAAGCACCCGTTAGTTGGTTTTGTGCGTCTTGGAACTGCTTAAGCTTTTCGGGGTTGTCCAAGGTGCTGGCATCGACTTGAATCGAGGTTGCCTTGGCCCGCGCCTCAATCACCGCGGTGAGCGTCGCCTGTTCGTGCTTAGCGGCGCCCTTAACTGTCTCAACCAAGTTTGGGATCAAGTCCGCACGCCGCTGGTACTGGTTCTGCACTTGCGACCACGCCGCCTTGACCTGCTCATCTAGGGTTGGGATGGTGTTGATCCCGCAGCCCGCCAGCACGCTGCTAAGGGCCAGCATTACAATCACTTTCCAACCCATCTGTGTTGCGCTCTGTGTGTGCATGCGTCTGACACTCCGTTTTTATGTCCACTGCGTTTATTGACCCCGCTTACCCCCTAATGACTCCCCCAGCGCTTTCGAATATCTCCCGCGACCACTGGATTGCGCACGGCGAATCAGCTAAAAGACTGCTTCTTGCGCAGGAATATTCCTCTTTAAAGATAGGACATGTCTTTAAGTTAAGTAGTCTGTGCGCCTTTCCAAAACAGTATCGCTACGAAAGCGCGGGCCTTCCTTCGCGTTGACCGAGCGGCCGCGTAGAAGAATCTCATGAGAAACCTGTGTTTGCTGGGCGTCGCTATCAGCCTGGCCAGTCACTCGGTGTGGGCCCAAACCCCGAACATCCCGCTCCCTTCTAAAGAAGTGTTTGTCGCTGACTTGATGAAGCAGATGACTGAAGCTGAAAAAATCGGCCAGTTACGCCTCATCAGTATTGCCACCGATATGCCCCGCGAGATGATCCGCAAAGAAATTGCCGCTGGGCGCATTGGCGGCACGTTCAACTCGGTGACGCGTGACGAAAACCGGCCGATGCAAGACGCCGCCATGCGCAGCCGCTTAAAGATCCCGATGTTTTTTGCGTACGACGTGATCCACGGCCATCGCACTATTTTCCCGATCAGCCTTGGGCTGGCAGCCACGTGGGACCTCGACGCGATTGCCCTGAGCGGCCGTGTTTCGGCTAAGGAAGCCAGCGCTGACGGCATCGACATGACCTTTGCGCCCATGGTCGACATTGCCCGCGACCCACGCTGGGGTCGGACCTCAGAAGGGTTTGGCGAAGACACCTACTTAGTCTCACGCATCGCCACGGTCATGGTTAACGCCTATCAAGGTGTTTCGCCCGCCTTGCCTGGCAACATCATGGCCAGCTTTAAACACTTCGCACTGTATGGCGCTGTCGAAGGCGGACGTGACTACAACATTGTCGACATGAGCCCAATACGCATGTTCCAAGATTACTTGCCGCCTTATCACGCGGCGGTTAAGGCCGACGCTGGCGGAGTGATGGTTGCCCTGAACTCGATCAATGGCGTGCCGGCCACCTCGAATCTGTGGCTGATGCAAGACCTGCTGCGCAAAGACTGGGGCTTCAAAGGGGTCGCGATCAGTGATCACGGGGCGATTCAGGAGCTGATCAAACACGGCGTGGCCAAAGACAGCCGCGAAGCCGCCAAGCTGGCAATCAAGGCCGGTATCGACATGAGCATGAACGACAAAGCGTATGGCGAACAATTGCCGGGGCTGTTGAAGTCCGGCGAAGTGCCGCAAAGCGATCTAGACAATGCGGTGCGCGAAGTGCTTGGGGCTAAATACGACATGGGGCTATTCGCTGACCCGTACCTGCGCATCGGTAAGGCTGAAGATGATCCGGCCAACACCAACGCCGAAAACCGTCTGCACCGCCAAGAAGCCCGCGAGGTCGCCCGCAAAAGTCTGGTGCTGCTGAAAAACCAGTCGCACACCCTGCCACTTAATAAGCAAACGCGGATTGCGCTGGTCGGCCCGCTGGCCAACTCCAAAATCGACATGCTGGGCAGTTGGTCCGGTGCCGGGGTGCCCGCGCAATCGGTGACCGTGTATGAAGGGCTGCAAAAGGCAATGGGCCAGCAAGGCTCGGTCACTTACGCCCGAGGCGCCAACGTCAGTGACGACCCAAAAATCGCCGAGTACTTAAATCACCTCAACTCTGATGCGCTCGAAGTGCTCAACGACCCGCGACCCGCACAGCAAATGATCGACGAAGCGGTTAAGGCAGCGCAGCAATCCGATGTGGTCGTGGCCGTGGTCGGCGAGTCACGTGGCATGTCACACGAGTCATCAAGCCGCACCACGCTGGATATTCCACAGAGCCAGCGCACGCTGATTACCGCGCTTAAAGCAACGGGTAAGCCGTTGGTGCTGGTATTGATGAACGGCCGCCCGCTGTCTATCGAACATGAACAGGAGCAAGCAGATGCTGTGCTGGAAACTTGGTTCAGCGGCACCGAGGGCGGCCATGCGATTGCTGACGTCCTATTCGGTGACTACAACCCTTCCGGCAAACTGCCTATCACCTTCCCACGCTCTGTTGGGCAGATTCCGAGCTATTACAGCCACCTGAGTATTGGTCGGCCTTTTACGCCAGGTAAACCGGGTAATTACACCTCGCAATACTTCGACGCCGAAAACTCACCGCTGTACCCGTTCGGCTTCGGCTTGAGCTACACCGATTTCAGCCTGTCGCCGATCACGCTTTCGGCCAAAACGTTAAACGCGGGCGGCACGCTGACCGCCAGCGTCACGCTGAAAAACACCGGCCAGCGTGATGGCGAAACAGTGGTTCAGCTGTACCTGCGCGACGTCACCGCCTCCATGAGCCGCCCGGTCAAAGAATTGAAGAACTTTCAAAAAATCATGCTCAAAGCCGGGGAACAACGGGTCGTGCAGTTCGACATTACCGAGAACGACCTGAAGTTCTACAACGCACAGTTGAAGTTCGCCGCCGAACCGGGTGAGTTCGATGTGCAAATCGGCCTAGACTCGCAAAATGTGGAGCACAACAACTTCGAGCTGCTCTAAGCTGGGTCGACGCTTTAACAGGCCACGATCAGCCCCACTTCACGCCTTAACCGAGAAGGTCTGCAACGACCTTTTCGGCTGCTATAAGCGCAATTTCTGCTTGACCTTTCCTATCTTTGCAGCCGTTTTAAAATGCGTTCGGACAGCGCAGTTTTTTGTGTTAGGGTTCGCGCCCTCAAAATTCTGCCGGTGCGATTTACTGCTGAAAAATAGTGACAAGCGGCGCACTCCAGAGCCCATGTGGCCTACACCGTTTCTTAAAGCTTCATACACACTTTACGCACAGAGTTATCCACAGGCGGCCCGTTGCACCCTGCTACTAAAAGGCATATCTTGTATCAAATCTGCCAAAAAACCCTACATATAGGGTTTTAGGGCCAAAACCCAACACCACTCAGATGAGAATTTCAAGCCCTTTTCTCACGCCTGTTGGGTTAAACAAAACACAGTGTTCAGCTGTTCATACCGCGTATGCGTATGGCAACTGCTTTGCAGGGCTATTAGCGAAAAGCGGCCCGGGTGTTGCAGTAAAAAATAGTGTCACCCAAAAGGAATTCGGTTTGAGGCAGCACGCTCAAATCCAGACTTCGGCACGGAAGCGGCTTAACCCCCCCTTTCTGTACGTCCCGAGGTTGTTATGCCCGACTCACCCTCGGTTGTAGTGCTTCAGGACGGAACGGTGGGCACCCAAAAGGTGCCCAAATAAACATAGAGAATGTGGAGACACCCCCCCCATGCAAACCGACACAACTCGCGAGAACTCGCAGGGTACTGATTCCAATCTGGATCTGTCTGCGACCGCGCCAGGCCAATTGCGCGTGATCAAACGTAACGGAACTGTCGTTTCTTACACCGACGACAAGATCACCGTCGCCATCACCAAAGCGTTTCTCGCAGTTGAAGGTGGCAATGCTGCCGCCTCGTCACGTATCCACGACACTGTTGCGCGCCTGACCGAACAAGTCACCGCAACCTTCAAGCGCCGCATGCCTTCGGGCGGCACGATCCACATCGAAGAAATCCAGGACCAAGTAGAACTGGCCCTGATGCGTGCCGGTGAGCAAAAAGTAGCCCGTGACTACGTGATCTATCGTGACTCACGCGCCAAAGAACGCGCCATTCGCGCTCCGGCTGATAACACGGTAGTGGCTCACCCAACCATCCGCATCACCCGCGCCGACGGTACGTTCGCACCGCTAGACATGGCCCGTCTGAACACCATCGTCACCGAAGCCTGTGAAGGTCTGGAAGAAGTTGACGGCGACCTGATCCAGCGCGAAACCCTGAAAAACCTGTACGACGGCGTGGCCCTGAGCGACGTCAACACCGCCTTGGTGATGACCGCCCGTACCTTAGTAGAGCGTGAGCCAAACTACTCGTTCGTGACCGCTCGCCTGCTGATGGACACCCTACGCGCTGAAGGCCTGGGCTTCCTGAACGTTGCCGAAAGCGCCACTCACCACGAAATGGCTGACCTGTACGCCAAGGCGCTGCCTGCTTACATTGCCAAAGGCGTTGAGTTCGACCTGCTGAACCCAGTACTGGCCACCTTCGACCTAGAGAAACTGGGTAAGGCGATCAATCACGAGCGCGATCAGCAGTTCACTTACTTGGGCCTGCAAACCCTGTACGACCGTTACTTTATCCACAAAGATGGCGTGCGTTTTGAACTGCCGCAGATCTTCTTTATGCGCGTGGCCATGGGCCTGGCGATCGAAGAGAAGCAAAAAGAAGAGCGCGCCATCGAGTTCTATAACCTGTTGTCGTCGTTCGACTACATGTCCTCGACCCCAACTCTGTTCAACGCCGGTACTCAGCGTCCTCAGCTCTCCAGCTGCTACCTGACCACCGTGCCAGACGACCTCTCGGGCATCTACCACGCGATCCACGACAACGCCATGCTGTCCAAATTCGCAGGCGGCTTGGGCAACGACTGGACGCCAGTGCGTGCATTGGGCTCGTGGATCAAAGGTACTAACGGCAAATCCCAGGGCGTGGTTCCGTTCCTTAAAGTCGTGAACGACACCGCTGTCGCGGTTAACCAAGGTGGCAAGCGCAAAGGCGCGGTGTGTGCTTACCTCGAAACGTGGCACATGGACATCGAAGAGTTCATCGAGCTGCGTAAAAACACGGGTGATGATCGCCGTCGTACCCACGATATGAACACCGCCAACTGGATCCCAGACCTGTTCATGAAGCGTGTCTTCGATGACGGCAAGTGGACCCTGTTCTCGCCATCGGAAGTGCCAGACCTGCACGACCTGACCGGCAAGGCCTTCGAAGAGCGCTACGAGTACTACGAAGCCCTGACCGAGTACCCAGGCAAGGTCAAGCTGTTCAAGACCATTCAGGCCAAAGACCTGTGGCGCAAAATGCTGTCTATGCTGTTTGAAACCGGCCACCCATGGCTGACCTTCAAAGACCCGTGCAACCTGCGTAGCCCGCAGCAGCACGTGGGCGTGGTACACAGCTCGAACCTGTGCACCGAGATCACCTTGAACACCAACAAGGACGAGATCGCTGTTTGCAACCTGGGTTCGATCAACCTGCCGAACCACATCACCGACGGCAAGTTAGACACCGCCAAGCTCAAGCGCACCATCGACGTGGCCGTGCGTATGCTCGACAACGTGATCGACATCAACTACTACTCGGTGCCGCAAGCGCGTAACTCGAACTTCAAGCATCGCCCTGTGGGCTTGGGGATCATGGGCTTCCAGGACGCGCTGTACCTGCAGCACATTCCTTATGCCTCGCAAGCAGCCGTTGAGTTTGCTGACAAGTCGATGGAAGCGGTCAGCTACTACGCGATCCAAGCGTCTTGCGACTTGGCCGACGAGCGTGGAGCTTACGAGACGTTCCAAGGCTCACTGTGGTCCAAAGGCATCCTGCCGCTGGATTCGCAACAGATCCTGATCGAGCAACGTGGCCAGAAGTACATTGACGTTGACCTGAACGAATCCTTGGACTGGGCACCGGTTCGCGCCCGTGTACAAAAAGGCATTCGTAACTCCAACATCATGGCCATCGCACCGACCGCGACCATCGCCAACATCACCGGCGTTTCGCAGTCGATCGAACCGACGTATCAAAACCTGTACGTGAAATCCAACCTGTCGGGCGAATTCACCGTGATCAACCCGTACTTGGTTCGCGACCTTAAGGCTCGCGGGCTGTGGGACTCGGTCATGATCAACGACCTGAAGTACTACGACGGTTCGGTGCAGCAGATCGAACGCATCCCGCAAGAGCTCAAAGAGCTGTATGCCACCGCGTTTGAAGTTGACACCAAGTGGATCGTTGACGCGGCCAGCCGTCGTCAGAAGTGGATCGACCAGGCACAGTCGCTGAACCTGTACATCGCCGGCGCCTCGGGCAAGAAGCTGGACGTCACCTACCGCATGGCTTGGTACCGTGGCTTGAAAACCACCTACTACCTCCGTGCACTGGCGGCCACCAGCACCGAGAAGTCCACCGTGAACACCGGCAAGCTCAACGCTGTATCGAGCGGCAACAACAGTGAAGACGTAGCAGCAGCGCCAGCAGGCCCGGCCCCCGTGCCAAAAGCCTGCGCGATTGACGAGCCGGATTGCGAAGCCTGCCAATAAGCTGAGTGGCCAGACGGGTTAACCGTCTGCCAAAAACCCCCGTTAAACCCTGGCAACAGTTGGGTTTAACGGGGTTTTTTTTTGTGGGCAGTCCAGCCGAGAAATCCCCGGAGCTGCCGCAGGCTGCGATCTGTTGATCTTCAAAAGCAAAAGATCGCAGCCTGCGGCAGCTCCTACGAGAAACGCCAATGATCTTGCTTTGGCCTTTGATTCTGGTGGTCCTTTTAAACTGAGCCTGCCACCCCGCTAAAACAGTGCACCCGCGCTTCAAAATAAAGCAAAATGCACACCCTAAAAATCAAAAAAACATAGGGTATGTGCACTGTGAACATCTACCGCTATCACTTCTGCCCGCTTTTTATCGTTAGGTTGCCATCGGCCCAAACAGGCCCAGTTATTGCTTTGGCCCACGCAGGCCATGGACCACGGCCAACCCACTAAAGGCGCAGAGATACCCATGAGTTCACACGGTGAGTTTGCGTTGAGTGAAGCACCCAGCAGTGCTCGCAGAGGCTTGATACCGATTTCGATGGTTCTGTTCAGTTTTACCTTCTTCACCGGCACGATGTTCGCGGGCGGCAAGCTGGGCATGGCGTTCAATTTCGTCGATATGCTGTGGATCGCGGCTATCGGTAATGGGCTGCTGGCCCTGTATGCCGCGGCTCTGGCATTGATCGCTGCACGCAGTGGCCTCAACACGGTGCTGATGGGGCGCTTGTGTTTTGGTGAAGCCGGCAGCCGCCTTTCTGACTTTATCCTCGGTTTTGCTGAGCTGGGCTGGTACGCGTGGGGCACGGCAACGGTGGCCATCGTGCTGGTAAAAATGCTCGGCCTGGCCGACGGCTTCACGGCCCCGCTGATGATCGTGTTCGGCTTGGGTTTTAGCATCACCGCGATCATCGGCTTCAAAGGGTTAGATGTGCTGTCGCGAATTTCGGTGCCGTTGATGCTCGGGCTGATGATTGTGTCAATGGTCCTGGCCACCCAGCACGTCGGCGGTTTCAAGGCGCTGGCGGCGATTATCCCGCATGAAACCATGACTTTCTCTGCCGCTATCACCATGGTGTTCGGGACGTTCGCCAGCGGCGCAACCCAAGCCACTAACTGGACGCGCCTGTCACGTAACGGCCGGGTGGCGGTGATCGCCAGTGTGGTCAGCTTTCTGCTCGGGAATGGCCTGATGGTGGTCGCCGGTGCTTGGTGCGCCATCGTTTACCAACAGGCCGACATCGTTGAAGTCCTGATGCTACAAGGCTTGTCGTTCGCCGCAGTGATAATGCTCTGCCTCAATCTGTGGACGATTCAAGGCCCAACCATCTACAACGTGTCAGCTGCTGCCTGCCATTTGGTACGTAGCGAGCGCCGCCGCACGATGACCTTGATCGCCGCCGCTGTTGGCATTGTGCTGGCCATCGGCGGTATGTATGAAATGCTGATTCCGTTTCTGGTGCTACTCGGCTCGATCATCCCGCCCATCGGGGGCGTGATCATGGCTGACTACTGGTATCGCCATCGCGGCAAATACCCGTTGTTGGCCTCGGTCAAATTGCCACGCTACAACCTGCGCGGCTTGTTGTCTTATGCCGTGGGCGCAGGGCTGGCCTACGCCTCGCCTTTGATTGCACCACTGGTCGGGATTGCCGCTTCCGCCCTGTGCTACGTAGTGCTGCTTGAAATCAGCAAACGCCGCACGCAGGAGGTTGCTTGAGCCTGACCGTTGAGGAAATTCTGGCGCTGGCCGGCCTGGAAGAAATGACCGTGCGCGCTGGCGCCAGCAATCTGCACCGCAGCGTGCGTTGGCCGTATGTGGCCGAGAACGAAGGCATTGGCGAGTGGGTCATGGGCGGCGAGTTGGTGTTTGTCACCGGGATCAACCATCCCAGAGATGAAGCCAACTTGTTGCGTCTGGTTCGCGAGGGGGATGCCAGCGGCATTGCTGGGCTGGTGATTCTCACGGGCGAGCCCTTTATTCGGCGCATCCCCGAGGCCGTGGTTGAGCTGGCCGAGCAATATGGCCTGCCGCTGATTGAACAGCCTTACCTGTTGAAGATGGTGATTGTCACGCATCTGATCGGTACTGCGCTGGTACAAATGGCGCAGGCCAAGCGCTCGCGGCATGACATTTTGGCGCAGTTACTTAGCGGCGATTACCCAAGCCTGGCCACCGCGCGCCAGCGCGCAGCGCATTTAAAACTGCCACTCGATGGCCCACGCCGACTGGTGGCTTTGCGCCTGTCAGCGGTCAATGTGCTGTTTGACAACCACGCTGCGGATCACGCCGAACGCTTACTGCAAGACGTTCGCCAAGCGGTTCAGGACTTTCTTGAAGCATGGAGCCGCGCCCTGCCCGAGGCACTGCCGGTGGTCGTTCAGGGGGATTTGTTTATCTTGCTGCTGGCAGACCACGAAAACATTCGGGCAGCGCTGGCGAACCTGTACCGCGACCTGCAATCCATCATCGCCAACATGGCGCTGTTTATGGGGCTGGCGAGCAAGGTTGACGCCTGTGAGGATTACCCCAAGGCGCTCAACCAAGCGCGTCAGGCGTTGGATGTCGCCGAAAATCTACGCCCAACCACTGGCCTTTGTGACTTTAACGAGCTGGGCGTGCTACGCCTGCTGCAAGCCATTGGTGATCGCTCGGTGATCGACCTGTTTGTTAAACAAACCCTCGGACGAATGATCGAGAGCCGCCGCAAGCAACCCAACAGTTTGATCGAAACCCTGGACGCCCTGCTCCAAGAAAACGGCAACGCGCTAAAGGCCGCGCAACGTTTAAGCATCCACCGCAACACCCTGAATCAACGAATTCAACGCATCGAGCAGCTCAGCGGACAATCGCTCGATGACCCACTTTTTCGCATGAACGCTTCGGTTGCCCTGCTGGTATGGCGCATGACCGAAGCCCAACGACAGGATCGAGCATGAACATCATCAACGCCACTTTGCGCAAAACCCCCGGCCTGTACACGGTCAGTTGCGAAGGGGAACGCATCAGTGCAATTACCCTGCAAACGGGTAATGTGCTGGCTCAGCCCGGCGATATTGACGCACAAGGCCAATTGCTAATCGCGCCGCTGGTCGAGCCGCACATCCATTTGGATGCAACCCTTACGGCCGGCCAACCCGAGTGGAACCTCAGCGGCACGTTGTTCGAAGGTATCGAGCGTTGGGCACAGCGCAAAGAAACCATCACCCACGAAGACACCAAGCAACGCGCTCACACCACCATTCGCATGCTGGCCGAACACGGAATTCAGCACGTGCGCACCCACATCGACGTGACGGATCCGACCCTCGGCGCGCTCAAGGCGATGCTTGAAGTGCGTGAAGAGGCGCGGCATCTGATCGACCTGCAAATCGTCGCCTTCCCTCAAGAGGGGATCGAGTCGTATGCCAACGGCCGCGAACTGATGACCCGTGCTGTGGAGATGGGTGCGGACGTGGTCGGCGGTATTCCGCATTTTGAAAACACCCGCGAGCAAGGCGTCAGTTCGATCAAATTTTTGATGGACCTGGCCGAGCACACCGGTTGCTTAGTGGATGTGCATTGCGACGAAACCGATGATCCGCACTCGCGCTTTCTCGAAGTACTCGCCGAAGAAGCTCGCATCCGCGCTATGGGTAGCCGCGTGACGGCCAGCCACACCACGGCGATGGGCTCTTACGACAACGCGTATTGTTCCAAACTGTTTCGTTTGCTCAAGGCGTCGGGCATCAACTTTGTGTCGTGCCCAACCGAAAGCATTCACTTGCAAGGCCGTTTCGACAGCTTTCCAAAACGCCGTGGCGTGACCCGCGTGGCCGAACTTGACCGTGCAGGCATGAACGTCTGCCTGGGCCAAGATTCCATCAAAGACCCGTGGTATCCACTGGGCAACGGCAACATTCTGCGGGTACTGGATGCCGGTCTGCATATCTGCCACATGATGGGTTTTGAAGACTTAAAACGCTGCCTGGACTTAGTTACCGACAACAGCGCCCGCACGCTTAACTTGGGTGAAGGCTATGGCATTGCCGTGGGGCGCCCGGCCAATCTGGTGATTTTGGACGCACAAAGCGACTACGAGGCGGTACGTCGCCAGGCCAAGGCTCGCGTCTCGATCCGGGCCGGTAAAGTGCTGATGACCCGCGTGCCAGAACAGGTTGAGTTCAACGCGGTGTGAGTCTTTAGCCGTCACAGAGGGTTATCGGCCAGCACGCGTTTTACGGCATAATGCGCGCCAGCCGACAACCCGACGTTGGGCCAATCACGCCCACTCTTAAAAGCATGGACGTATGGATTCTTCCCACCTGTTGTACCTGCTCTATGGCGGCAATACCGTTTACCGCCAAGAAGCCAAACTCAGCATTCTGTCTGCACTGCGCGAACAACGCGTACCCGGCAGTTTCACCATCACCTTGATGACCGACGAGCCCGATGCCTTTGAGGGCTGGCCCGTCAATATCATTGCCTTGAGCCACGACACACTTACGCAGTGGAAAGGCGCACACGGCTACACCCATCGACGCAAGGCGTGTGCCATCGCGGCTGGGGCCAAGCTCGCAGACAAAACCATCTTCGTTGACACTGACACGGTGTTTTACAAGGACCCCGCCACGCTGTTTGAACGCGTCAGCGATCAGCAGTATTTAATGGATGAGTTGGAGTGGGCATGGGCCGAAGCCAAGCAACGCCCTGATTATGTGCCGTTCGCCACCGAGCTTGAGGCCAATGGTAAAGCCCCGCATGACAGCCTAAACCTCTACAACAGCGGCATTTGCGGGCTTACTCGAGCCAATGCAGGCTTGCTGGATAACGCCCTAGAACTGATTGATGAGTGGAACGCGCATTACCTGAGGCTGCACACCATTGAACAGATCGCGGTGTCTTTTGCCATGGGCGATGCCACTGTCGTGACTGCCAATGATTGCATCCACCACTACTACTCAAAAAAACGCTATCACCACGCCATGAACCAAGGATTCTTCGACCACCATGGTGAGCAGTACCACGCAGCATTACCCTCGCTTTCAGCCTCGGTGCCGGTTTTTTTCCCCAAGCCCGCCTTGCTCGCCAAAGCCATCGCGCATACCCGCTTAATGACCGTGCCTAAAGCGCTAAAGCCCGCAGCCAGATTGATGATCGAAGGGCAAAAGGTGGTCACCGCTGACTACCTGCGTCGGTATTGTCGCGACGCACTGTGGCTTAGGGCCATCGAGCTGTTACGGCACAAAGAGGCTACGCCTCAGCAGATTCAACAGCTGATCACTACCTACATTGCGCCTTCAGAGCATGCCGACTTCAATGCGCTGCTTAAACCTGTCTGACTTTTCTGATCTTTCTGACCTGTAGCGAGCTTGCTCGCGATCTTTTAAAGATCAAAAGATCGCAGCCTTCGGCAGCTCCTACGGGGGTTTCAGCATTTTTGGAGGCGGTTACGGCCTGCGGGTTGCTTCCACGACCTGTAGGAGCGAGCTATTAGGTCATCTGAATGATGGTCTGCATGATGGTGCTCTGGGTCGAGATGGTTTTAGCGTTCGCTTGGTAGTTGCTCTGCGCTTTGATCAAGTCGACCAGTTCGTTGGTCAGGTTAACGTTGGAGTCTTCCAGCGAGTTGGAAGCAATGGCGCCCAAGGTGCCGGTCTTAGGCACGTCTAAACCGGCCTGCCCCGAGGCGTAGGTTTCTTTCCAAGCAGTGCCGCCCACCGGTTGCAGACCTTGCTCATTGGTGAAGCTGGCCAAAGATATCTGACCAATCGCCCGGCTTTGGTTGTTGCTAAAGTTGGCAAACATCACACCCGAACCATCAATGGTCAGGTTGTTGATGTGGCCAGTGGCGTAGCCGTCTTGGGTGGGTGGGTTACGCGTGGTGTCCGTGTTGTATTGGGTGGTTTTAGCCATATTGATGGCTAACCCTTTTTCGTTGGCCGCAGCACCGTTAGAGCCCCACTGCCCGTTGACGGTAGCGCCTGGCATCCAGTTACTGACCGTTAACGTACTGCTGGCGATAGGCGGCTCTCCCTCAATTGGATTAGGGGTGGTGACACTGACCAGTCCACCGCTCGAATCAAACGACATGGTCGACGCCACTGGCGCTTTAGCGCCCTCTCCCGTAACCGGGCTGCCATCTGGGTTGCGCCCATCAATCAGGGTGTAAGTGTTCCAAGTGTTGGAATCTGTCTTCACCATGTACTGATCCATCGGGTGCGGGTTGCCCTGGGTGTCGTAAATAGTGGTGCTGAATTTTTTGCTATAGGACGAGGTTTCGTTCGGGTCGAACGCGGTAGTGGTCTGGTTTATTACGTCCGAGGTGGAGTTCAGATTAATCGTCGACTCAACGGTGCTGCTGGCTTTAGGTGCTAGGTTCGAGGTGTCGATACGCAGGTCGGTAAGTACGCTGGTATTGATCACGCCGTTGGCGTCCACACCATAGCCTTGCAGGCGCGCCGTGCCATCGGTGTTGGTCACGTAACCGTCTTTGTCAGACTTGAACGTACCGGCACGGGTGTAGCTCAGCGCGCCGTTGTCGCTCAATACGAAAAAGCCGCTGCCCTGAATGCCCATGTCTAACAGATTGCCGGTGTTGTTGATCGCACCTTGGCCAAAATTTTGTGAGACGTTGGCCAAGCTCACGCCGCTGCCAATGGTCTTGCTGCCCACGCCCAACTTGCTGGCCGAATAGACATCCGCGAACTCGGCACGGGAGGCTTTGAAGCCAGTGGTGGCGACGTTGGCGATGTTGTTGCCGGTCACGTCGAGTTGCTTGTTTGCCGCGTACAGGCCGCTAAGGCCGATATTAAATGACATAGGTGTCTCCTTAAGTCGGCTTAGAGGCCAATGGTCTGAACTTTGGACATGCCAATGCTGCCCAGACCTGCGAGGTTGAGCATGATTTCACCGCCGGTCTTGCTCAGGGTCACACTGTTGACCGTGGCGGGCAGGTAAGTGGTGAGTGCGGTAGTACCGGAGGTCGTTTGAGTTGAGGCGGTGAAGATGTAAGAGCCCTTTTCGAGCAACGCCCCATCGGCGTCTTTGCCGTCCCAAGTGAAGTCGACATTGCCGGCTTTTTGCACACCTAAGTCGAGAGTTCTGACCACTTCACCGTCAGCGTCGGTGATGGTGATAGTCGGTTTGGTGTCTGCCTCGTTGACCACGACGGTGCCGTTGAAAGGTTTGGCGCTCGAAGGATCGACGTAGGCTTCGCTGGTTTGTACGATCACCGAGCGCCCGACCAGCGACGAGGCTTGCAATGCCTGCGAAGACTGTAGGCCGCCTGACAAGGAGTTGACGGTATCGTTGAGCGAAGTAATGCCTTCTAGACTACTGAACTGCGCCAACTGCGCGACGAATGCCGTGTTGTCCTGCGGGTCGAGCGGGTTCTGGTTTTTCAGCTGGGTTACCAGCAGCTGCAAGAACGCATCTTTACCCAGCGACTGGCTGCCGGTGACCGCCTTCGACGCCGCCCCGACACTGGTGTCAGTGCTTGTGCTGCGCGCAGAGTTGGCGAGGATCTGATTCAGGGTCAAACCGCTGGTGGAATCGGTCACGCTCATGGGTATCGCCCCTTATCACTGACCGAGGGTCAGGACCTTCTGCATCATGGTTTTAGCGGTGTTCATCATTTCGGCGTTGGTCTGGAACGAACGGCTGGCAGAAATCATGTCAGCCATTTCTTCAACCACGTTGACGTTGGGGTAATACACATACCCTTTAGCGTTCGCAGCCGGATGGTTGGGTTCGTAGCGAGCCTCAAGCTCGGTTTGGTCTTCGACCACCCCCATCACCTGCACACCTTGGCCCGCGGTGTCCTGATTCTGAAACAGCGAGTCGCCGTTAGCGCCCTGCGCACCTTGGAAAAGCGTGGCGAATACCGGATGGCGTGCACGGTAGGTCTGATCGGTGCTCGACGAGACGGTTTCGGCGTTGGCGATGTTACTGGCGACGGTGTTCAGGCGCGTGGTCTGAGCGCTCATGCCACTGCCGGCAATGCTGAAAACACTGGCTAGCGACATAAATTACTCCCCACGAAGGGCTGACATCAGCCCTTTGAATTTGCTGTTGAGCAAGGTGAAGCTGGCTTGAAAGTTGATCGCATTTTCTGCGTAGTTCGACTGTTCAAGCTGCGCATCCACGGTGTTCTGATCAATAGAAGGCTGCATCGACGTGCGGTACAGCAGCGAGTCCGCGTCACCGCTCAGCCCTTGGGCTTGGATATGACGGCTGCTGGTGACGTCCAAGGCAAAAGGGCCATTCTGGTTTTTAGCGCTTTGTGCAGCGAGCACCGACGCAAAATCCATATCCCGCGCTTTATAGTTCGGGGTATCGGCGTTGGCGATATTGTTGGCCAACACTTCGGCGCGTTTGGCGCGAAAGCCCAAGGCTTGCTCATGGATACCGAGCGCTTTATCGAAGCTGATGCTCATGCGAGGACACCTGTCTGGACTGGCCTGAGTCTGTGATTCAGACCTTACATGACAGGAATAGAGCAAACCTCGTGCCAGTTTGCATAGCGCCGGTTTTTAAGGCTTTGCGAGGTGGTAAGGAACGGCAACGGCAGAAAAGCGGCAACGGATTTCCGCTGTCTGCCGCTTTTCTGCCGTCCAATACCCACCACCACCACCCCTGTAGGAGCTGCCGAAGGCTGCGAGCTTTTAAAAATCTCAAGATCAAAAGATCGCAGCCTGCGGCAGCTCCTACGCGATTTGTGGATGCTACTTCGCTTGGTAGATGATCCCAGGGCTGCACTGGACCATCTGGTAATGATCCGGCAAACCGTTTAGCGCTTCAGAGGCACCCAAAAACAAATACCCCCCCGGCTTTAAGGTGCTGTGTATGCGCAGCAAAATGTCTTTTTTCACTTCAGCCGAAAAGTAGATCAATACGTTGCGACAAAACACGACGTCGAATTTGCCGAACCCGGCGTAGCTTTCCAGCAGATTGAAGGCGCGAAACTCCACCCGGCTTTTGATCGGCGCTTTGATCACCCAGCGCCCCGGACCTTTGGGTTCGAAATAACGCTGCAAGCGCTCTTGGGATAAACCGCGGCCAATGGCCAAGCTGTCGTATTCACCGTTTCGGCAAAGCGTAAGCATCGTGCTGGAGAGTTCGGTGGCGACAATTTGCACCCCCATTTTCAAGTGCCCGAGGTTGCTGCGCTCAAACTCATCAATAGCCATCGACAACGAGTACGGCTCTTGCCCCGACGAGCAGGCCGCTGACCAGATGCGCAGGCGCTGGCCGCCATTGGCCTTGATCAGCTCAGGCAAGACTTTGTTCTTCAGCACTTCAAAGGGGTAGGTATCCCGAAACCACAAGGTCTCGTTGGTGGTCATGGCATCAACCACCTGCTCACGCAGACCACTGCGCGGCTGGTTCTGGATCCGCTGAATCAACTCACCCAAGGATTTGATCCCTTGCTGCTCCATCAGTTTATTCAGACGGCTAGAGACAAGGTATTGCTTGTTTTCACCGAGCAAAATGCCACAGGCTTTTTCCAGGAATACCCGGAACTGTTCAAAATCCAAATTAGCCGTCGACAAGTGATCGTGCCTCTAAAAACGTATTGATCGCCAAGGGTATCGCCCCTAGCTGTGATCTGCTGCCTTGATCCGATCAACAACTCGGGATGCCAGGTCATCAGGACGGAATTTAGCCAAAAAGTCATCTGCGCCGACTTTCTTGACCATCGCCTGATTGAAAACCCCAGACAACGAAGTATGCAGAATGATATGTAAATGTTGCATCCGCTGATCGTTACGGATCTCGGCGGTCAAGGTGTAGCCGTCCATTTCCGGCATCTCGATGTCCGAGATCATCATCAGGAACTCCTGCGCAGGGTCCTTGCCTTCATCAACCATTTTGCGCAGGTAGTCCAGCGCCTGACGGCCATCATTGAGCGACACCACCTCAACCCCCACCGATTGCAGGCAACGGGCCACCTGTTTGCGCGCCACTGAGGAGTCATCGACGGTCAGCACCCGCAACGACAACGCCTTGGCCTGGGTTTCGACATCCACCACACCGTGGGAGATCGCTTCGGGCGATGGCGAGACTTCGGCCAGCACTTTTTCAACATCAATGATTTCGACTAACTGATCCTCCAGTTGAGTCACGGCGGTCAAGTAATGATCACGCCCTGCGCCCTTGGGTGGCGGATGAATCGCTTCCCAATTCATGTTGACGATACGCTCCACCGAACGCACCAAAAAGCCCTGCGTTTTGGTGTTGTACTCAGTAATGATCACAAACGGGTTGCTTTGATCTTTCAAAGCGCCCGCGCCAGTGGCCATCGCTAGATCAAGAATCGGGATGGTTGCCCCGCGAATACTCGCTACGCCACACACCACAGGGTGGGACTTAGGCATCACCGTCAACTTGGGGCATTGCAGCACCTCACGGACTTTGAACACGTTGATCCCGTAGAGTTGCGGCCCATCCAAACGAAACAGCAACAGTTCCAGGCGATTTTGCCCGACCAGTTGAGTGCGCTGGTTAACCGCATCCATCACCCCAGCCATACTCAGCTCCTTTAAAAATCGTTAAGTTGGGACACGCTGCCGGTAAACGGCACGGGCTTTGCTTTTTATCTGCCATGAAGCCAAAAACGACAAATTCCTGCCACCGCTCACGCTTCCAGCCTTTGCGCCGTTGCGCGTTGCGCATGCTCGCAGCCGGGTGCTTATTAAGTGTTGGCTCGCCTGCCGGTGCCGACGCATTAACCACGCCTGAACAACTTATCGGCGTGACCCAAGGCTTTCTTGAATTTAGCGTCGAAGACTACCTCGCCACGGGTCACATTGAGGGTCGCTACGAGATTGAGGTCAACCCACTGGACCCGCGCCTACGCCTGGCG
This sequence comes from Pseudomonas endophytica, assembly GCF_001411475.1. Lineage (GTDB taxonomy): Bacteria > Pseudomonadota > Gammaproteobacteria > Pseudomonadales > Pseudomonadaceae > Aquipseudomonas > Aquipseudomonas endophytica. The sequence continues at coordinate 25,491 of NZ_LLWH01000181.1, forward strand.
CATTGCGACAAAGATTTGACAGCCACCCTGCAAAGCCCCGCCCAGCCCATGGGCCGGGTGACTGTTCGGGTGCGCTGTGAAGGCAGCTCACCGTGGACACTCTATGTGCCAGCGCAGGTTAAGTTGTTCCGCGATGTGGTGACGGTGGCGCATCCCCTTAAGCGTGGGACAGTGATCGACTACCCCGATGTGACCTTACGCGAGCGTGATGTCAGCTCGATCAATCAGGGTTACATCACGGCTGTCGAATTGGTGGTCGGGCAAAAACTGTTGCGCCCGGTGGTCACCGATCAGGTATTGACCCTCACCTATTTGGAACAGGCGGCGGCTGTGCGCAAAGGCGATCAAGTGATCATCACCGCCCGCAGCGGCACATTAAGTGTCAAAATGCCCGGCGAAGCGCTGTCCGACGGTGGCCTCAGCGAGCAAATCCGGGTAAAAAACCTGAACTCAAATCGGGTAATAAAAGCACGGGTGACGTCACCGGGGCAGGTAGAAGCAGCCATGTAGAGCCACAGCGGCCTGATTTTCATGGCGCCTTCACTGAGTATTGATGCCGATCAATACTCCAATGCGTGAAGCGATGATGAATCGGGTCTAAAGTTTTCTTGGGGATGGCCGAAAACATGGCAAGCGTCCAAATACCCAGAGGTTATTCGTGATGGTTATTGACTTTAGTCGTCTTAACAGCGCGCCGCCCTTAACCGGCAGTACGCGCAGCAATGCCAACCAGGAAGCAGGCTCGGCCACGCAAGCGGCCGCTGCAACCAAAAGCACTGAACAATCCAGCGCTGCTCCCAGCGGTGAGTCAGTCCACCTGAGCCCACAAGCTCAACAGTTGCAGAAAGTCAGCGATTCGCTGCGCGATCAACCCGTGGTTGATAAAGAGCGTGTGGCCGCGTTGAAACAAGCGATTGCTGATGGCAGTTACACGGTCGATAGCCAAAAAATCGCCAGCAAACTGCTAAATATCGAAGCTGAGCGCTAGACCCACAGAGGGCCGGTGCCAGGCTTTTGGACGCCTAATTCCTAGAGCCAGACATGCACGACGAGAATTTGCTGCAACTGATCAATGACGACCTGGCACCTGCTAAGCAACTGCTGAGCCTGTTGCAGGAAGAATCTGTCGCCCTTAAAGGGCGCGATATGACGACGCTAGAAAACATTCTGGCGCGCAAACATTCATTGGTTATTTTGCTTGAGCAGCATGGCCGCAAGCGCAGTGAAATCTTGGCCAGCCTCGGTCTGCAGACCAATCGCAGCGGCCTCGAAAGCCTTGCCAGCCACTCAAGCGTGGGCGATCAGTTGCTCAGCCGCAGTGAGCAGTTGAACCAGTCGCTGGCTCAGTGCCAAGCCGCCAATCAGTCCAATGGCCAGTTAATACAGAGCCAACAGGCGATTACGGCTAATCAGCTGCGCATCCTCCACGGTGGCGAAACTCCCTCCTTGTATGACGCACGTGGCACCACGTCGCTCCTCAATAAACACCGCGCTTACAGCCAAGCCTGAGGCTGTACTATCTAGACACGCAACATGCTGGCAGAATGCCTTGTTTTTGCGTGTTGTTGTTTTCGTCTGGAGATTGAAGAGTCGTGTTTGATGCCCAAGATGCTCCGCAGCCGCCTAAGGTTCTGACGACGCCGTTGGAAATCGCCTCAAACTTGCGGATGCTGCAAGAGAGCCATGACCCGCTGATCATCACCTTCAACGACCGTACTGAGCGCTATCAGAGCTACATGGTCGATGTGGATCGCGACAACAACCACATCACCTTGGACGAAATGATCCCGCGCAACGGTGAGCGTTTTCTTGAGGCGGGCATCCCTTACCGGGTCGAGGGTTTTCACGACGGCGTGCGCATTGCCTGGGAGAGCAACACCCTCCTGACTATTGACGACACTGGCCCGCACCGGTGTTATCACAGCGCCCTGCCCAAAGAAGTGATCTACCACCAACGCCGAAATGCGTTTCGCGCAGCACTCAAACTCGCGCATCTGGTGGACGTGGAAGTCGCGGGTGAAAAACTCACAAAACTGATTAAAGGCAAATTGCTCGACGTGTCCGCGACCGGCTGCAAACTGCGCTTCGAGGGCGACATCAGCGAGCAGATTCAGTTAGGCCAAGTGTATGAACGCTTTAACGCCGCCCTGCCCTTCGGTCACATGATCACCGCGGTCGAGTTGCGTCATTTGCATTTTGAAGAGCGGCTTAACATCACCTTTGCCGGCATGCGCTTTCACAACATCAGCGGTGCGGTTCAGCGCCAAGTTGAACGATTTGTCTACCAATTGCAGCGCGAGGCGCGGCGATTTGACAAAGATGATGACTATTTCTGAGTTGAGTATCAGGGCATATCCCCTGTAGGAGCTGCCGCAGGCTGCGATCTTTTGATCTTAAAAAAGACCGCAGCCAACGAGGCCCTATGGCTTAGTGTCAGCCTGAGGACCGCCAAACTCCGGCGCGATTTCAGGTTCAAGCTCAGGCTCTGGCTCATCGCTTGGCTCTGTGCCTTCCATCATCTGATCTTGCACCACTTGTTCATCAACCCGCGGGTCGAGTGCGGCGACCAGTGGCGAACTCGACATGCTGTCAGGCATGGCAACGTGTTGCAGCGGTGCGTCGTCCACTTGGTGCAGGTTAGTGACCGCGTTCGGACGAATACGCCAGACCAAGATCAAGCTGGTCACGCTGAAAAAAGCATAGAGCATCTGGCTACCCAATACTTTCATCAGTACCCCAGCCAACAACGGCCCGATGCTGGCGCCAATACCGTAGGTCACCAGCAGCATGGCCGTGAGTGAAACCCGGCGCTCACCTTCGATGTGGTCGTTGGCAAAGGCTACCGCCAGCGGGTAGATGCAAAATTGCAGCAGCGCACACAAGAAGCCCGCCACGAATAGGATCTCTACAGGCACATGCGGGAAGATCGCCAGCGGCAGTGCAGCCACGCCCAACAGCAAGGCAAAGATACGAATCAATAACGGTCGGTCGTAGCGGTCTGACAACCAGCCTAACGGCCATTGCGCCAACAACCCGGCAAAAATGCAGCAGCCCATGTACAAACCAACCAACTCGGTCGATAGCCCTTGCTGTGATGCGTAAAGCGGCGCCAAACCATAAAACGCGCCAATCAACAGGCCCGCGCCCATGATCGCGATCAACGATTGTGGCACCCGCTTAATGAAGAACTTCGGGTCCATCGGCGCTGGTCGTAATGGCGCCGGGTGAATACGCCGGGTCATTGCCACTGGCACCAAGCACAAGGCAAAACACATCGCCACCAGCATCAGCAGTTCAGGCCCCAACTCCGGGTGTACCACTAGAATCAGTTGCCCGAGTACCAGCCCCAAGTACGAGGCGATCATGTACAGGCTGAAGACCACCCCGCGCTGTTTGGCGTCGGCCTGTTCATTGAGCCAGCTCTCGATGACCATGTATTGGCACATCATGCCAAGGCCGACGAGCAAACGCAGAAACAGCCAAACAGGCAGTAAGTCAGTCATACCGTGGCACAGCACAGCTGCACCGACGATCCCGGCGCAGGTGGCATAGGCCCGGATGTGGCCCACGCGGGCAATCAGCCGATGGCCCAACTTGCCGCCCAGCACCAGACCAAAATAGTTGGCCGCCATCAAGGCGCCCACCCATAAGCCGTCGACCTGATCCTCTGCCAAACGCAAAGCCAGGTAAGTACTCAATAAACCCGAGCCGATCAACATCATCAGCGAGGCAAAATATAACGCTCGAAACGACTTCCAGATTTGATGCATTGGCTTTCCGTGCGGCTCCTTGTGCAGGTATCGGCGATCAGTACGCGCCAGCTACCAAAGATTAGGCCTGAACCGCCAAAAAGCGACGTTCCCAGGGGGTTATTTCGTTCATAAAACTGGTTAGCTCCAGTGTCTTGGACGCGCAATAGCCTTCGATGAATTCATGGCCGAACAGTTCCTTGGCCAGTTCACTGCGTTTTAGACGCTCAAGGGCGGCATGTAAGGTACAGGGCAAGATCAATGCGTCTGGCACCTCAAACGCGCCCTGCATCGCAGCGCTCGGTTCGAGCTGATGTTGGATGCCATGCAGGCCCGCCGCTAGACTCGCGGCAATCGCCAGATAGGGGTTGGCGTCGGCGCCCGGCAAACGGTTTTCAACCCGTCGCGCCTCAGGCCCGCTGGCCGGGATTCGTAACCCGGCGTTGCGATTATCCAACGACCAACACGCGTTGTTCGGTGACGCATAGGGATGGCAAAGCCGCTGATAAGAATTGACGTTAGGCGCAAACAGCGCCGTGAAGTCAGCCATACACGCCTGTTGCCCACCGATAAAGTGGCGAAAGAAGGCCGTTGGCTGCCCCGCCTCATCGCTGAATACATTCCGCCCGCTGCCCACCTCGACCACGCTTTGGTGAATATGCATTGAGCTGCCTGCGGTATGTGCCAGCGGTTTGGCCATGCACACCACCGTCAGCCCATGCTTGAGCCCAACCTCTTTAAGCAGGTGTTTAAACAGCAGCGTTTGGTCGGCAAGCAGCAGCGGATCATCATGCAGTAAGTTGATTTCAAACTGGCTCACGCCCATCTCGTGCATGAAGGTGTCTCGCGGTAACCCCAAGGCAGCCATGCACGCATACACGTCATTGAAAAACGGCCGTAGACCGTTATTGGAACTGATACTGAACGCCGAGAAACCTTCTTCGCGCCGACCGTCCAAGCCCACCGGTGGACGAAACGGCTGGGTTGGGTCGGGGTTAGGGGCAAAGACGAAGAACTCAAGCTCAGTCGCCACCACAGGCGCCAGGCTAAGGGCGGCGTAACGGTCGATGACGGTTTTCAACAGACTGCGGGTTGATAACGGTGAGCGGGCGCCCGTCAGCTCAACTGCATCGCAAATCGTCAGCGCCCGTGGCGTATCACTCCAAGGCAACCGGTATAGATGTGCAGGGTCTGGCACCAACGCTAGATCACTGTCATCACCGCCGTAGAAACGCGCCTCAGGGTAGCCACCCATCACGCATTGCAGCATCACGCCACGGGCCATTTGTAAGCGTCGTCCTTCAAGAAAGCCAGCGCAGGTCATGACCTTGCCGCGTGGGACGCCATTCAGATCAGGGGTAATGCATTCAACTTCATCAATACCCGCTAATCGCTGTGCGATAGAGCCGTGACCATCGGTCGTCATGACGCGTTCCTTGAGTGTAGTAATGGCCGCGAGCGGCAAGCTGCACAAAATACGCAGCACGCGACCCACAATTCAAGCCGTGGCTAGGCGAGCAACCACGGCCCCCTGTAGATCGCAGGCCCCGACGTGAGATACATTGAAACAGCAAGTTACCCCAACAACAGTCCATTAACTTACTAAGGGTGCCACTTGAATAAAAATCAAAAATTACGAACCTTCGACCTGATCCGTGAAGCGGTACTGCCCGCGTACCGCGACCGTGTAGATGACTACCTAAGCCTCTACGAAGAGGCCTTGCAGCAAGAGAAAATCGCTACTCAACAACAGCAAGCCATGGCGAATCAACTCAAGGGCTACCTGTGTGGCCTGAACACCACCCGCGTGCTCGGCATGGCGGACTGGGAAGAACTCGACCGCCGCGTGACCGAGTCTTGGCTGTAGCTCGAGGCTTATTGAGCGTTACGGCTGAAGATGCGAATCACTTCATCCAAGTGCTCGGCCATCGCCTGACGCGCCGCATGCGGATCATGTTGTTCCAGTGCGAGCAACACGCGTCGGTGTTCGTCCTCCGAACGATGCGGCATGTCATTTGAGGTGTAGTGGCTTTGCAGCCGCACAAACATGCTGCCGTAACGATGCCCCAACAGGTGCTGGATCATCAGCGCGTAGGCCGGGTTGTCTGACGCTTGCGCAATGCGGATATGGAACAGCCGATCGCCGGGGTGAGTGTGTGAGCCCTCACGGTTGTCTTGCACGTTGCGCTCGAACGCTTCGCGAATACCAGCCAACTCTTCATCGCTGGCATTGAGTGCTGCCAGGGCGGCAGCTTCGGGCTCAATCAAGCGCCGCGCCTGAAGTAACGCAAAGGGTGGGATCTCGGCGCTAAAGTCCACTTCAATGCCCAACTCCGGGTCCAGCTCTTTCCACTGATCACGCGCAGCCTGCGCCATCACCGGCTCATTTGACACCGCCTGCAAGGGCGGGTCGCAGACCAACACCCCGTTGCCGACCCGCACGTCCACCAAGCCGATGACTTCCAGCGCAATCATCGCTTCGCGTACCGAAGCCCGACTCACGCCTAGCAACTTGGCCAACTCGCGCTCGGCGGGCAAACGGCTGCCGGGAGGGAATTCACCGCTGTCGATCAACGCCCGTAGCTGGTCCGCGATCTGTCGATAAAGTCTCTGGTTATCAATAACTTGGAATGGCATCGTAGATTTAACTCGGGTGATTGCAGCCACTCTGCGAGTGCTTTTGAAAAAAAGTCACTTGTTGAAGCTTGAGGTGCATGCTACAAAAGGTTCAATGGCCTGACCATTGAATGGATAACGTACAGCGATCATAGCTAAAAATGTTTTCCAGCGCTGAGTCGATTTGCCAATTGTCACGCCCCTAATGGCCTGACCATTAGTCCAAAAATAACAATGACATCGTTACGGAGTACCTATGGATCTTTCCGGCAAACGCGTGCTGATCACCGCAGCAGCCCAAGGTATTGGCCTAGCCAGTGTTCAGGCCTATCTCGCCGCGGGCGCAGAGGTCTTCGCTGCAGACATTAACGCCAGCGCTCTGGACGCCCTGGAAGGCACGCACAACATTCTGTTGGACGTGACGAATGCCCAAGCCATTGAACAGTTGGCCAATGAGCTTGGCCCGTTGGATGTGCTGTTCCACTGCGCAGGCGTGGTCCACCGCGGCACTATCTTGGCGTGCAGTGCATACGATTGGGCATTCGCCCTC
>NZ_LLWH01000182.1 GCF_001411475.1 Pseudomonas endophytica
AAAAACTGTAGGAGCGAGCTTGCTCACGATCTGTTGATCTTTAAAATGATTGCCCGGCCATGCACTCGTCGAGTGCAGCACGCCAATCTGGCTGCGTCACGTGCCACTCGCGTTCCAGGCGGCCGCAATCAAGCCGCGAGTTTAACGGGCGAAGTGCGGGCGTTGGATAGGCGCTGGTCGGAATCGGCTCAAGCATGGCGCACGCTTTGCCTTGGACCGCCAAGTGTTGAGCAATGGCTTGGGCAAAACCAAACCATGAGGTTTCGCCCCGTGCCGTCAGGTGGTAGATGCCCCAGGCTGCGGCGTCACCCGTGTGCCAGCGCTCGACCAATGCCCGCGTACTTTGGGCAACCGTGCTCGCCCACGTCGGGGCGCCCACTTGGTCAGCCACCACGCGCAGCTCGGTGTTTTGTGTCAGCAAACGCTGCATGCTCAGCAAGAAGTTTTTGCCGTGGCTCGCATACACCCAACTGGTGCGCAGAATCAAATGCTGCCCGCCCACCGCGGTTATTGCCTGCTCGCCCGCCAGCTTGCTCTTGCCGTAGACGCTCAGAGGGTTAGGTTGATCGTGTTCGGTATAAGGCGCGGGTTTTTGGCCATCAAACACGTAATCGGTGGAGTAGTGAATCAGTGGGATGCCTAACGCCTTGGCTTCTTCTGCGAAAACCCCCGGCGCGGCGCCATTGATTGCAAACGCCAGCCCCGGTTCGCTTTCTGCCAGATCCACCGCCGTGTGCGCCGCCGCATTGATGATCAAGCCTGGCTGGTGGGCACGAACCTGAGTACGAATTTGCTCGGGCTGGCTCAAGTCCAAGTCCTCGCGCCCCAGCACAATCAGCTCGGCCAGACCGGCCAGTTGTTTTTGCAGCTCAATGGCCAGTTGGCCAGTCTTGCCGCTGATTAATATTTTCAACCGCTCGGGTGCGCTCATGCGATCAGGTCTTGTGTATCGGTAAAGCCTAGGCGCTGGCCTTGATAGCTACCGTCTTGGGCGCGTTTACACCACTCTAAATGGTCCAAGTACCACTGCACCGTTTTGACGAAGGTGATCAGGTCGGCGAATTGCGCCACACCTGGCGGGTGTTCAGGCGCTAGCTCTTCGAGCAACGCGCAGATGCTACGGACTACGTCGATATTCTGATGCTGGTTATGGCCACCGATGTTGTAGGTTTCGCCGACCATACCCTCTGTTAACACCGTAAGCAGGGCGCGGGCATGGTCTTCAACGAACAGCCAATCGCGCACTTGCAGGCCATTGCCGTACACCGGCAGCGGTTTACCCGCCAGTGCATTGAGAATGACCAGCGGAATCAGCTTTTCCGGGAAGTGAAAGGGGCCGTAGTTATTGGAGCAATTGCTCACCAGCACCGGTAAGCCGTAAGTGCGGTGCCACGCGCGGACTAAGTGATCAGACGCGGCCTTGCTGGCGGAGTAGGGCGAGCTTGGGGCGTAAGGCGTGGTTTCTGTGAACAAGTCATCGACGCCATGCAAGTCGCCGTACACTTCGTCAGTCGAGATGTGATGGAAGCGAAAGGCACTTTTTGCCGGTTCTTGCAGCGTTGACCAATAGGCGCGGGCGGCTTGCAACAGGCTGTAGGTGCCAACGATGTTGGTTTGAATGAAGTCCGATGGGCCGTCGATCGAGCGGTCAACGTGCGACTCGGCGGCCAAGTGCATGATGGCGTGCGGCTGAAAGCGTTCGATCACTGCGCTGATTGTCGTCTGGTCGACAATGTCAGCCTGTACGAATTCGTAGCGCGTATCCGTAGCGATGCTTTGCAGCGACTCCAGGTTGCCCGCGTAGGTCAACTTATCGAGGTTAAGTACTTCGTGCGCGGTGTTGTTGATTATGTGACGGATTAGGGCTGAACCAATAAAACCGGCGCCGCCGGTCACTAAAATACGCATGTTCATACTCCTATTCCCTGACGGTCTTAAGTCATGTGGAGCATAGCTTGTGAGGATGCGTACCCAGGTGCAAGGGGAGAGCGATCTGCTTATCAACAGACAAGCCCAAACGTTGCCTTTAAGTCGATTTATATCTGTAATAAAGGTATTTTATTGCGGGTTTAATTCGACAATCGGTTTTAATAATAGATATTTATCGGCTATAAAGGCGTCATTCATTGACGAATTGCAGACGGGCGTCCACTGTTTCAGGCCAGTCTGATGGATCTGCCCATTTACTCCTTAATTGCTTCCTTGGAGCCCTGACGGTTATGACGACATTGCACAGTACGCCCCGCGCTGACGGCTTTTACATGCCCGCTGAATGGGCGCCTCAGACTCAGGTTTGGATGATCTGGCCTGAGCGTTCCGACAACTGGCGTTTGGGCGCTAAGCCTGCGCAAGCCGCGCACGTTGCTGTGGCCAAGGCGATCGCCCGCTTTGAGCCGGTGACTGTTGGTGTATCGGCAGCCCAGTACGAAAATGCTCGCGCGCAACTCGATGTCCCGAACATCCGCGTGATCGAGCTTTCCAGCGATGACGCTTGGGTGCGTGACAGTGGCCCGACCTTCGTGATCAACAACAGCGGCGAAGTGCGTGGCGTAAATTGGGACTTCAACGCGTGGGGCGGCTTTGACGGCGGCTTGTACTTTCCTTGGAACCGCGATCAGCAGGTCGGCGGCAAAATCCTCGAAGTGGAGCGAACGTCGCGCTACTACACCGAAGGTTTTGTGCTTGAAGGCGGTTCGATCCACGTGGATGGTGAAGGTACGCTGATCACTACCACTGAATGCCTGATGAACCGCAACCGTAACCCGCACTTGTCCCGTGAAGAAATCGAAGACGTGCTACGTGCGCAACTGGCTGTGGATAAGATCATCTGGCTGCCAGACGGGCTGTTCAACGACGAAACTGACGGCCATGTGGATAACTTCTGCTGTTACGTTGCGCCGGGGGAAGTGCTGCTGGCGTGGACCGATGACGAGCGCGACCCGAACTACGTGCGTTGCCATGAAGCCATGAAAGTCCTGGCCACCACGACCGATGCCAAGGGCCGTTCGTTTGTGGTGCACAAAATGCCGATTCCCGGGCCGATGTACGCCACCCAAGAAGAGTGCGACGGTGTGGATAAAGTCGCCGGTAGCCAAGACCGCAACCCCACAGAGCGCTTGGCTGGCTCTTACGTGAACTTCTTGATCGTCAACGGCGGCATCATCGCTCCCAGCTTTGACGACCCGAAGGACGCACTCGCCAAAGACATCCTGCAAAGCCTTTTCCCACAGCACGAAGTGGTGATGGTGCCGGGTCGTGAGCTGCTGTTGGGCGGTGGCAACATCCATTGTCTGACTCAGCAACAGCCCGCGCCGCACAAGGCGTGATCTGACCTCTTCTCGTGGCATCAGCGTTTGCGCAGGGGGCAAGTTACCCTGCGCAACGCCTCAAACCCTTCGGCGCGAGCCTATGGCTGGATTAACACTGAGGCAGGCGAATCTGCCGGGTTAATCAGCCATTATTGAAATTTAGATAATTCACAAATTTTTCACGAAATTGACACCTTGCCTTAACGACGGATAGGATTCGCGTCAACGCCTGTGGCGATAAGCCATATACCAACTTTTCGAAAGACCCGCCGGGTGTCTCGTGTGGGTCTTTGTGTTTATGTGAAGCAACCACCGCTCAATGTTTCAGCTTGAGTGCCACAGCGCGTCTCTATCTCAGAAATAAGGAAAATAAAATGTTGAAAACACGGATAGGTCTACTCGCTCTGGGCGTACTCAGTGCTACCCAAGCCATGGCTAACGATCAAGCTGAAGCACAAGGTTTTGTAGAAGACAGCCACCTCAATGTACTGGCGCGCAACGCCTACATCAGCCGTGACTACAAACACCACATCCAAGACAAAGCTGAATGGGGCCAAGGCTTCCTCGGCACATTCACCTCGGGCTTCACCCAAGGCACCGTCGGCGTAGGTGTGGATGCATTTGGCATCTACGCAGTACGTCTGGACGGCGGTCGTGGTAAAAGCGGCGCGGGCGGTATCGACTTCTTCAAGCAAGACCATAACGGCAAAGCCGCTCACGACATCGCCAAAGCGGGCGCTGCAGTGAAGTTCCGCATCTCGAACACCGTACTCAAATACGGTGATCAAATGCCTGCTCTGCCGGTACTGATGTACGACAACTCGCGTCTGATGCCAGAAAGCTTCACCGGTACTCTGTTGACCTCCAAAGAGATCGACGGCCTGGAACTGAACGTAGGTCGTTTCACCGAAGAGTCGCGTAAAAGCGCCGAAGCCCGTAACAGCGGCGGCCTGAAAAGCATCAACGTCTTCGGCGGTAGCTACAAGTTCACCGAGAACTTCTCGGCTTCGTTGTACGGCTCCGAGATGAAAGACGAGCTGCGCAAGCAGTACTTGGGCATGACCTACGCACTGCCTTTGGACGACAAACAGTCCCTGACGTTTGACTTCAACGGCTACCGCACCCACGTAGACTCTGGCTATGCGCGTGACGTGCTGAATGTTGACGGCACAGACAACAAAATCTGGAGCTTGGCAAGCACCTACGCCTACGGCGCGCACTCGGTCATCTTGGCCTACCAGCGCAGCACTGGCGAAATCGGCTACCCATACGGCGGCTACCGCAATGCGGGCGGCGTGGGTGACGGTGGCAACACCATCCTGCTGGCCAACTCCTACTGGTCTGACTTCAACGCCAAGGACGAACGTTCGTGGCAGTTGGGTTACGGCTTCGACTTCGGCGCGGTGGGCATTCCTGGCCTGACCTACAACATCGCCTACGTCCGCGGCACCAACATCGACGACGGCTCAGGCCGTGGTCGTGGTACCGAGCGTGAAATCTACAACCAAGCCAAATACGTTGTACAAAGCGGTCCGGTTAAAGACCTGAGCGTGCGTCTGCGTGGCTCGTGGTTGCGCGTCTCCAACAACGCCAGCGACTACAACGTCGGCGGCAACGAAGTCCGTGTATTTGTTGATTACCCAATCAGCATTTTCTGATGCGACGGGCCTGCTAAACAGGTCTGACATCTGAATAAAAAACGCCTCTATTGAGGCGTTTTTTTATGGGTTTTTGCAGCGCGCCGGTTAACGCGTGTGCAAACGAGCAGAAGAGGTTAAAGCGCCGTGTGTTGCGCGCACTCACGCAGCCAATTCATAAACACCTGCAACCGTTTGGGAACGGTATTTTGCGGCGGGTGAACCAGATAGTAGTCGTAATGGCCGCACTGGCTGAAACCGCCAAAAGGCAGTACCAGTTCGCTGCTTTGCACATGCTTTTGCACCAATTGCTCACGGCCGATGGCGATACCCGCGTGATTCATGGCAGCGGTCACGCTGAGATCGCAACGGTCGAAGGTCAGGGTTCGTTTGGGCAATGCCGTGAGCATCTGGTGCTGCTCGGCCCACAGCGTCCATTCGGCGTCGAAGGCCGCGTGATCCCAAGCCAGCGAGTCATGCAAGGTGATGCAGTGCCTCAGGTTGTACGGGTCTTCTTGCAGGCGGTGGCGTTGCGCATATTCAGGGCTGCACACAGGGGCTAGCCGTTCTTGCATCAAGCGCATGCTGGTTAGGCCTGGGAACTCACCATTGGCGTAGTACAAGGCGAGGTCAATGTTGCGGGTGCGAAAATCGACGTTGTCATTGCCTACCCGCAGGTCGAGCGAAACCAGTGGATAGCGCTCAACGAAATCCGCCAGCCGCGGCACCAACCAGCATTGAGCCACTGACGGTCGGACATACAGCGCGATTGGGCCGGCAATGTCAGCCTGTGACGAGTGTTCCAGCGCTTCAGACAACTCGCCCATCGCACCCTGAAGTATCTCGAAAATTCGTTCGCCTTCGTCCGTTAGGCTGACCTGCCGGGTCATACGCTTGAACAGCTTGATCGCGAGTGCCGTTTCCAGCCGATTGATACGGTGGCTCACAGCGCTGGCAGTCAAACATAGCTCTTGCGCGGCACGGGCGAAGCTCAGGTGCCGGGCGGCCACTAAAAAGGTGTGCAGGTTAGCGAACTGGCTGCTGTTGAGCCGAGAACTGATTCGCGGGGGAAGGTTGAGCACGGCGGTTTCTCTAGGGGCTAAACATTCCGGGGGCGGCAAGACGTGCATCTTGCCACATCCGGTTTTGCGCTTGCATCAGCCCTTGCTCAGCAACTCACGGCCCTTGGCCAAGTACGCCTCCATCTCGTTGTTGGGCACCCTATTGCCGCCGGTTGCCCACACCAGATGCGTGGCCTGCGCCATGTTCTGGCTGTTCAAGCCTGCACGTTGCCAATAGCCTTGCGAGTCGGCCAGCACTCGGGTTATGCCAGGCACGCCCGCCAGCGCAGAAGGCTCAAGACGCTGGCCTTCGCTGTGTTCCATCAATGCCAGCAAGCGGTACATTTCTTCGTCGCTGACCGTGTAAAAACCATCCAGCAAGCGCTGCATGGCTCTGCCGACAAACCCAGACGCACGCCCCACGGCCAGACCGTCAGCGGCCGTCACGTTATCAATACCAAAGTCCTGCACGCTGACCTGGTCGTGCAGCCCGGTGTAGACGCCCAGCAACATGCACGGTGAGTGCGTTGGCTCAGCGAAGAGGCAATGCACCGCATCGCCAAACGCCAGCTTTAAGCCGAACGCCACCCCACCGGGCGCGCCGCCCACCCCGCAGGGCAGGTACACAAACAAGGGGTGTTGCGCGTCCACTGTGATGTGGGCCGCCGCCAGCTGTTTTTTCAAGCGTTCGGCGGCCACTGAATAGCCGAGAAACAGGTTGATCGAGTTTTCGTCATCGACGAAATGGCAGGTCGGATCGGCTTCTGCCTGTTGGCGGCCCTGAGCAACCGCCACGCTGTAATCACTCGCGTATTCAATGACCGTGACCCCGTGCGAGCGCAGCGTGTCTTTTTTCCATTGCCGTGCATCTGCGGACATATGCACCGTCACCTGAAAACCCAATGCAGCACCCATGATCCCGATCGACATGCCGAGGTTGCCGGTGGAGCCGACGGCAATCTTGTACTGGCCAAAAAAGGCCCGTGCCTGATCGCTGTCGAGTGACGCGTAGTCATCATCAAGGGTCAACAGCCCGGCGGCCAGCGCTAGGTCTTCGGCGTGCTTGAGCACCTCATAGATCCCGCCTCGCGCCTTGATCGAACCCGAAATCGGCAAATGGCTGTCACGCTTGAGCCACAGGTTGCCCGGCAAAGGCTGTTGATAGCGCTCGCTGAGTGCCTGCTGCAGATGCGGCACGGGAATAATGTCCGACTCGATAATGCCTTGGCTCGCGGCGGTTTGCGGGAACGCACGTTGCAGGTAAGGCGCAAAGCGACTTAGTCGGGCGCTGGCATCGGCAACGTCTGCGGCCGTTAGCCCTACATCACCTAGGGCCTGCTCGACCGGCGCCGCGTTGGGGTTAAACCACGTGGTGGGTTGCAACGCCACCAGTTGGCGAATCAGCGGGTAACTGTCGTACCAGTGTTCACGTGTTTTTCCCAAAATCATGGCGGCTCCTTTTAGACGATCAGGCCATCGAAATCATTGTGCTTTCAGCTATTAAAGAGCACGACGCAGCGCTCTGACAAAGGATGGATTGTCAGGGGGTAGGTGATAGGAGGTCATCTGTAAGAGGGATCACAATCATCACCTCAGGAGGCCGCTTGCCACGCGATTATTCAAAGGTTAAAAAATCGCGCGACAGGCTGTGCGGGAGGGTTAGAAATCCCAGCGAGTGGTAACCATCACGTTACGCGGGTCGCCGTAATAGGCCGATGTATAAAAGCCAATGTTGGTGTAGTAGGCCTTGTCGAACACGTTGTTGACGTTAAGAGTTGCCGACAGGTTTTCGGTAAGTTGATAGCGGGCCATCAAGTCCACGAGCCAGTACGGGTCTTGGGTGAATTTCTCTGAGCTTCTCAAGCCGCTGTTGTACAGCGTCTGCCAGCCAGCGCTCTGCCAGCGTGCGCCGCCACCGAGGGTGAGTTTGTCTAGGTTGCCTTTAAGCTTGTAGCTGGTATAGAAGCTGACTTGGTCTTGCGGCTCCCAGGTAGAGATTTTCTCGCTGTCTTTATCTCGAGCAATTTTGTGGGTGTAACCTGCTTGCAACTGCCACCCGGGGCTGAGTTCACCGGAAATCTCTGCTTCGTAGCCCTTGGTTTTGGATTCGGTAGGGATATACGCAATGTCATTGTCTGGAATGGCGTTGAACACAGCGTCTTGTATCGGTCGATTATTTTCATGCACTTCGAAATAGGCGAGGCTGGTGTTCAGACGGCCACCGAAGAATTCCCCTTTAATACCCAGCTCATAGTTCTTGCCTTCGTTGGGCTCCAACATCTTGCCCGCGCTGTCCAAGTATTCGGTGTGCGGCTGGAAAGTCTCGGTGTAGCTGGCGTAAGTCGAGAAGTTGTCGTTGAGGTCATAGACCAAGCCTGCATAAGGCAAAACTTTGCCATTGGCTTGGCTGTCTCGAGTCCCAGTGACGTGATAGTTGGCGATCCGGGTACCTAGCAACAGGTGCAGTTCATCCATGAGGCTGAAGCGACCTGCGATGTAAGTCCCGGTCTGGCGGGTTGTTACGTTATTGATTCGGGTGGGCTGGTTCCACTGCGGCTCAATGGCTTGGCCGTGCCACTGGTAAAAATCATACGAATTGTCGAAATAGGTGGCCCTGCCGTAGTCCTTGCCTTTCCACTTGGCAATCGACAGGGATTGACCGACCACCAATTGGTGCTCGCGGCCAAGCCATTCGAACGGCCCTGAAGCGTAGACATCAAGGCTGTCACTGGTGGTTTTACCGGTGTACTTTTGCGCCCAGATTGAACTCTCGGTGGCAGTGTCTTGCGAGATATAACCCAACGGCGCGTCATAGCCATTGACCTGGTGGTTGTACTGCCCTTTGGTCACCCAGCCATTGTCAAAGTTGTGTTCCAAGGTGGCGAAGACCGTGCGGCTGTACTGCGCCCAACTGCTCCATTTGGGGCCGTTGTTGAACGAGCGTGGCACGTCCAAGTGGTTGCCCACCGCATCGAACACCGTGCGTGAGCCCGTCCAGCTGGAGCCTTTTGGATCGCTGTCTTGATAGTCAGCGCCCAAGGTCAGCAGGGTATCTTCATCTAGGTCAGCTTCAAGAATGCCGTAGTACACGCTGGTGTCGCGCGAGTAGTGGTCCAGAAAGGAGTGTTTGTCTTGGTACGCCGCCACCGCCCGGCCACGCACGTTGCCGGTTTCAGTCAGCGGCCCGCTGACTGAAACCTGTGTGCGGTAGTTGTCCCAAGAGCCCGCGCCGAGCTCGATGTTGCCCTGAAAGTCCGCGGTGGGTTTTTTACGAATCAGGTTAATGGTGCCCCCCGCGCCACCCGCCCCCGCGAGCAGACCGTTCGCCCCTTTGATCACTTCGACCCGATCATAAATGGCCATGTCGCTTAAGGTTTGGCCCGCGGAATACTGAGTGTCACGCAGAGTGGGAATGCCATCGTATTGAAAGTTTACGATGGAAAAACCGCGAGAGTAATAGTTGGTCCGCTCGGAATCGTAGGTCGATACGGTGATGCCCGGCGTGTGGCGCATCACGTCATCAATGGAGTTAAGCCCGAAATCATCCATCGCTTGGCGGGTGACGACCGAAATTGATTGCGGCGTCTCGCGTGGGGTCAACACCAGACGCGTGGCCGTGGCGATGGTACCCGGGGTGTAAGAACCCGTGCCCTCGGTGACCGATCCCAATTGGTTGGTGGTGACCTGAGTGGCGCCCAACTCCAGCGAGGCTTCACTGTTACGAGCGACCAGCACATAGCCCCCATTGCTCTGACGCTCTGCTTGTAAACCGCTGTTGGCGAGCAAGCGATCCAAGGCTTGATCAACGCTGTACGAGCCTTCGAGCCCGTCGGTTTTGAGATGACGAGCCTGTTCGGTGTCAAACGAAATAGTCACCCCTGCTTGCACGCCGAATTGAGCCAGCGCCTTACCCAGCGGGCCTGCGGCGATCTGATAAACCGTTTGGCTTTGGGCGCACGCAAGATTTGGCATCAGCACCAGACCGGACAGGCTGGTGAGGGACGCGCCAAACACCGCCATGCGAACCGCGCGCGTTATCTGAGTGGTGGCATTGAGGGGGAGCGGGGGCATGCAGTGATCCTTCCGTTAGGCTGGCAGATAGCCGCTGTCATTGCGGCCTGTGTCAAAGACGGATGAGAATCAAAATCAGCAAGTTTAATGGCCGACTATTTTCAAACTAAGATCATGCGGGTTCGACAGTGGCCCAATAGCGCGTCACATAACGCACCTTGACCGCTAAGGTCTTACTCAAGTTTTGCAGCACGGCGTCGGTATCATCCAGACGAAAAGCCCCTGAAATACTCAACCCTTGAACCGCTGGGTCGCAGCGCAGCACGCCAGGGCGATAACGGCCCAACTCCTCGATAAACCTGCCCAAGGGCCAGTCGTCCACGCTCAACATACCCTGCACCCAAGCAGTCGACCCCGCGGGCAAAAGCTCAACAGAGTTCACCCCATCGCGATCAAACGTAACGTGTTGCCCTGCCTCCAGACGCAAAGGCTGATCAACCTGCCGAAGCGGGCGAACTTCAACCGCGGCTTGCAGCACACACACGCGTGTTTGCTCGGGCAATTGGCGAACGCTAAAACGCGTGCCGAGGGCACGAACGCTGCCGTCAGCGGTATGCACCACAAAGGGCCGCTGATCGACAGCCTTGGTGGTCTGAACCAGAATTTCGCCTTGGTACAACTGAATCTGCCGCTGCATTGAATCAAACCGAATATCCAGCGCAGTGCTGACGTTGAGCTCCAGTTGCGAGCCATCATCCAGACGAAGCGAGCGACGCTCACCCGAGGCGGTGCGTTGTTCGGCGAGCACCGAGCGATACGGCACCTGCTCAGCGGCCAGCCATGAACCGCCACCCACGGCCAGCAACATCCCGAGCACTTTCAAAACATCACGGCGCTGTGCCTTCGCGGCGCCCAAACTCGATAACGCCGCTTGCTTGGGCATCATCGACCACTGCTGCTGCAACGCTTCGACGCGTGCCCAAGCAGCGGCATGCTGCGGGCTGGACTGCACCCACGCCAGCCAGTCACGGTGCCGCGCCTCACAGAGCGTCCCGTCATTGAGCTGCACATACCACGTGGCGGCAGCTTCAAGTGCCTTGAGATCCACTGTCGACGCCATCACGGCTCGACCAGCAAAAGGCAGCGGGTCATGGCGCGAATCAGATGGTTTTTCACCGTCGTCACCGACACCCCGAAGCGTTCAGCAGTGGCCACGTAGGTCAGCCCTTCAAGCTGAACCGCCAAAAAAATCTCCCGCGTCCGGCTGCCCAACTCATCGAGCAACGTGTCGATTGCAACCAACATCTCGATGATCGACAAACGCACCTCTGGCGACACCTCCACCGGCTCCGGCATCTGAGCCAAGGCAAACAGATAAGCCTGCTCAATCGTGCGGCGCCGCGACTTATCAATCAGCAGCGAGCGCGCAATCGCACTGAGATACCCACGGGGCTCGCGGATAGGCGCATCAACACGGGCCGTCATCACCCGTAAAAACGTATCCTGCGCCAAATCCGAAGCATCGGCCGCATTACCCAAGCGCACGCGCAACCAGCCTTTCAGCCAACAATTATGTTCGCTGTACAGCCGATGAAGAGCTGAATGATCGAGCCCCGACATGAAGATCCACCAAAAGCGTAAATGGTAATCGCTCTCATTGTCGTGATGGCACGGGTTTAATGCAAGGGGGATTTGTTTGGGGGGCCTTTACAGCTTGCACCAGATACCTGAAGCGCCAGCCTTTACAGCTTTAGGGTTGCAAGTTGCAAGCCTTCAACGGAGGCCGAAGAAGCCCCAATCTTGTTTGGTGTGGCACCAGACGAACGGTATGTTTCGGCGGGGCTAGGTTTTTCGGGCGCCTGGAGTTCGTTGGAAAATTCGGCTTACCCCAACTAGTAACTAAAAATAAATCAGCTAGTTATGGCCTTCAGTGGAATCGAATCGGGGACTAATAAGCTGTGAGCGTGTGCTGTGCTCGGTACGTAGAGTTGCGGGCGATACACCTAACCCTGTGAGTTGTGTAAAAACCAACCGTTTGTAGGCTTGCCCAAATGAGATTTTTACCTCACTGTAAAGACTAATGTCATTACAGTGAGGGCCATCCCATGGCGTCCATCAATGTCCGTATCGACGACGACCTCAAAGCACGTGCTTATCACGAGCTGGAAAAGCTCGGCGTCACCCCTTCTGAACTGATGCGCCAAGCCTTGCAATACGTAGCAGAGCGCGGTCAGTTGCCCTTCAAGCCCGTCCTGATGACCGAGGACGATGAAGCCTTGATCGCAACGGTGCGCGAGCGGCTGGCTAATCCCCAGCGGGTTAAGATTTCACTGGATGACCTATAGCCTCGAATTCGATGCGCGGGCGTTAAAGGAGTGGCACAAAATGGGGATACCGTGCGCCAGCAACTCTAGAAGAAGCTGGCCACGATTCTGGTCAACCCGCGCATTGAAGCCAACCGTCTGCATGCCTTGCCCGACTGCTACAAGATCAAGCTGCGCAGCTGCGGCTATCGGCTGGTTTATCAAGTGATCGACCAGGAGGTCATGGTGTTCGTGGTGGCCGTCGATAAGCGCGAGCGCGAACAGGTTTATCGCAAAGCGGCTGAGCGGTTAAGTTAGCGAGCACGCAGCGTATAAGTGAAAAGCCCGCCGAGTCAGGCTGTATGAAAATGCGAGCATGATTACGGGAGTGGGGCTCCGTGCATCCAGTGGAACGCGATGGCGGCACCAGGAGTCGAAAATAGTAATTAAAATGATATTTTTCAAAGACTTAAAAAATCATTTGTTCCTAGGGTATCTCCATTCGTATCCTTTTCGATTCTCTGTCGGTAAATCCTAGGAAAGAGAAGTGAGGATTGAGCACTCACCTGATGGGTAGTGTGAGCGCTCTAGGAACTGTGCTACGTGAAGTGAGACGCCCTGAGTGTGCACAGTTAGGCCAGCTGTACCTTAAAGAGGCTTCCGTATAGGATGGCATTTTGATGTCTAAAAGGAGCTTTGTTCATGGATGTAATTATGCAGCACCTGTCCGAAATTCTAAGTTTTGTAGCCGGAGCGGCGGGCGGCGCAGCCGTAACCTTCAGGTTTACAAGGAACAGCGTAAAAAATGGAGGGATTATTACCGATCAAAGTAAGGCTCGGGCTGGGGGAGATGTCGTCGGCAGAGATAAAATAACCAGAAACAACTAATTCTGGGTAAGTTGCAATGGTTAATTTTCCAGCTGTTGTTAATCAAAAAGGCGCATCTGCGGGTCTTGATCTTGTAGGGCGTGACAAGATAACTAACTACACCGTGTTGCCTGCCAAGGCAGCTACCAAAATTGAATTGCTGCTCGAAAAGCTGACTAAAGAGATCGACTCAAATGAACGGGTTAGAGATACTTTAGATAGCCTAAGTCGGTTTCACAAAAAGCGTACTATAGATGGGATTGACGGTTTAGAGGCCAAGCTTAAAGCAGGGGGTAGGGAGTATGAAACTTTTGACGCTTTAGAGAAGAAAGAGCTTTTCTCAAAACTACTTGAGCGGTATTCGCATTACGCGTCGGCGCAAGAGATATTGGCTTGTCTATTGGCAAGGGTTGAACATAACTTTCAAAATTTTGTCTATCCGCAGGTCGATGGGTTGTCGATAGTCGAGATTAATGAATTAGTCGATGCTAAGATTATTGAGCCAACTATTACTGACTGTGGTGCCGGGGTTTTATCCATGGATCACAGTGTGGCAATGGGTATGGTGTATTGGCTGGCGGAGCAGTGCTACGTGCGGTGGCATAAATGATCCAGATTACCTTCCAGGCGGCTTTCGACCCATTCCATGCTTTGTTTAGGTTTTTTCGAATTATTGAAATTACCAAAGGATTAGATTCTCTAACCGTAGATCAAATTCGTATTTTGGATTTCTATCTGCTTTACCCGTTCCGCTCTGGAGAGATAAAGCTATTTTCCAAGCATCGGAAATACAAGCGTGTGGCGAGTGATTTTAATCATCTCAAACCATACGGTGAACTGCCTGATTCATTTGTGTTGTTTGGTCGGATGCAAAGTATTCAAATTGCGGCGCTTGATACATTAGTTGCTAATGGATATTTAGATGCCTCAGCGTATGGCCATAAAGGAATAAAGCCAACTGGAAAGATGGCGCCGCCAGAAGTACTTGCTCGTATTAATGAATTAAATGTCGAGCAGTCAATTTTAGTTGAGTTGGTCAAGGTGCTTGCATCTGACTACTCCATCTATGGGCGCGATGGACTGAAAGCCAGAACAGGATTGCTGGAGTATCGATATGACACAGTTTGAACCGGTGCTAATAGTCAGGCGCCTCATTGTCTTAAAAGGGGCTAAGCCTGTATATGACGAGCGACTTCACCCTGGGGTTAACGTAATTCGAGGGGAGAATGCATCAGGAAAGTCTACCATACTTAATTTTATATACTATGGATTAGGTGGGGATCTCACGGATTGGAGCACTGCTGCGCTTCTTTGCAGTCGTGTCTATTTAGAGGTCGAGCTTAATGGTATGGTTGTTACTTTGGCTAGGGATATATCCAAAACGGCTGGCTCTCCGATGGATATATTTAGTGGCGCATATGAACTATCTTTAAAGCAGCCGGCTAATGCATGGAATAGATATCCGTACCGTCGCTCATTAACGACCGAAAGTTTTTCTCAAGCGCTGTTCAGATTACTCGGAATGCCTGATGTTTCTCTGGAGGTTTCAGGCAACATTACAATGCATCAGGTTCTGCGTTTGCTTTACGCTGATCAGTTGAGCCCTGTTGATGAAATCTTTAGGTTTGAGCAGTTTGAGCAAAAAGACACTAGGGATACAATTGGCAGGTTGCTCTGTGGGGCATATACGAACGAGCTGTATGAGAATACTCAAAGCCTAAAGTCTTTGAAAAAAGAGTTTGATAAGATCGATGCTCAATTACGAAGTTTGTTTGTTGTGCTGGGAAAGGCAGAGCAAGAAGTAGCGACCACAGATTGGCTTTCGGCTGAGTGCGAAGAGTTGTTAAAGCAGAGGCGTCAAGTAGAGCAAGAAACTGATGCCCTCGAAAGAAAGATGGCTTCTAATTCTTCTGATCCTATTAGCATGAAGGAACAGACGGAGTGTTACGACTTTGTTAAGAGAAAGCAAGTTGAGATAGCTAAAACTAAGCAAGCAATTCACTCTCTGGTTCTCGATATTGCTGACTCGGATGCGTTTGTTAATGGTCTTAAAGAAAAAGTAAACAACCTCCGAGACTCTGCGGTTGTAGCCAGGAATCTAGAAGAAATTAAGTTTCATTCATGCCCAGCGTGCTTCAGTATCTTAGATAGTGAGGAAGATGCTCTAACTTATGCGTGCCATTTATGTAAGACTCCGTATGATTCGGAGCAGGTTGCAGCTCGGATAGCGGGGCTTGTGAATGAATCTGCAGTACAGATAAAGCAGTCAGAAGTGCTTCAAGGTCGACGCAGAGAGAAATTGCTAAAGTTGGAGGAAGACTTAGAGTCTCTTGGCAAGGAATGGAAATCTTCAGCACAAAAACTGTCTTCCATGCTTGGGCGGCCCTCTACAGAGAATCAGCAACTATTAAGAGAGTTACAGCGTAAGCTAGGCTACATTGATCGAATGATTGAAGATTTTGATCAGAAGTCTAAGATGGCTGGAGTCATTTCAAGCCTTTCGCAACGAAAAACAGAATTGCAGTTAAGGATTACTTCACTTGACGAAGAAAATCTAGGTTTAAGGCGTGCGCAGCAGGATAGGTTAAATCGTGCATATTTATTGATTTCAGAGGAAGTAAAGCATTTACTTCATAATGATCTTCGTAGGCAAGATTCTTTTGAAAATGCTAAGGGTCTTAGTTTTTCGTTTGAGAAAAATCGCTTAACAGTCGATGGTGAAAGTTATTTTTCTGCAAGTTCGCGAGCGATATTGAAGAGCAGTTTTTTTGCTGGATTCACTGCTGCTGCAAGTGAGGAAGAGTTTTTCAGGCATCCAAGATTTTGTATGATTGATACGCTGGAGAACATGGGGGTAGAAGAGGTTAGAAGTCAGAATTTTCAGCGTTTGCTAGTTAATCGCTCCGCCAAGCTTAAGGCCAGGCATCAAATAATTTATGCAACTGCTATGATTGATCCAGAATTGAATAACGCGTCCTATACTGTTGGCCGCTATTCCACTAGGGATGAACCTACTATTGAGCTGTGGAAATAAATGGTTTGACTGTGGCTCTCTCTCTGCTCTGGTGCATGTTCATATGGAAAGAGAGCCCGGAGCGTGCGGGTGCAGATAGATTTAGATTTTACATGGATGGTATTCTGGTGAGGTGGTTATGCATGAGTGGTTTGAGTCTCGTATAGATGAAAAAAAATTAAATCCGAAATTTAAGTCTCTTCTCAATTTTCAATACACCTCTGAACGAGAGTTGTTAACATCTTGGATTGAGAGGTTTAAAATCAAGGATGGAGTTGATAAGACTATAAATCAGTTTCAGGAAACCTTTCATTCTGTATTTTGGGAGGTTTATTTAAATGAGGTTTTCTCAAGCCTAGGCTACAAAACAGACGAAAATGTGGTGTCGCCAGATTTTTGCTTGCTTGTTAATGAGGGGGAAATTTACATTGAAGCAGTGATCTCAAATGTTGCCGATTCAGAACCGAAAGAAGCAGAGAGAACATTAGATGATGTATATGGTGATAATGATCACTATAAAATTTTGGATGAATCAATAGTAAGGCTTTATAACTCGTTTACTCAAAAGCATACTGAATACGTAAAAAATTACTCAAATACACCATGTGTTAAGGAGTCACCATTCGTTTTGGCGATAGGTGACTATGCACAAATTAATTATGGCCAATCATTTTACTATCCGCTACTGGCCCTGCTCTACGGTGCATACTACGATAAAGATGATATAAGGGAAGATCTACTGATTCTCGGTGAAGATGACTTTGGGAAGGAGTATAAGTATCTTGAAAGTCATATAAAGAAAAATGGAGCTAAGTTAAAAGTTGGTCTTTTTGATTCGTCGGAATACTCTCATATTTCAGCCATCATATATAGTTGCACTACTACTTTGGGTAAGCTATCGAGCTTGTCTGAGGATCATGTACCTCTGGAAAAGTTTATTGTATTGACGCGACAGTTAGAAAGTATGGAGTATGATATTAGTAGGTATAGTAAGCAGCAGTCAGATGAAAATTTATACGATGGAATATTTGTTTATCATAATCCGCACGCAGCGAAAAAACTGCCAGAAGAATTTATGGCTATAGCTGGAGTTACTCATGTTAGCTTTGATGAAAGCTCTGAGGTTGTTATTAGTTTGCAACATGATAGAAAACGTGGCGTACTTAAACGTAGGCAAGTGTCAATGAAGGGAGTGGAAGACCAGTTTGTAAAAAATTTTCACGACCTAGAGCCTATGCTTGTCAAGCGACGCTGAGCATGCTGTTGAAGCAAATGTCGCAATTGGGGGGCTTCCTTTCCGCTAACAATACTTTCGCCTTATTATTCTGCAGTTGCTGTGTGGTGACCTACAGGCTGGGACGCCCAGGATTGAGACTAAAGATCACTGGGAACCGGTGAGACAGGCTGCACGTGATAACGGGAATACTTCTGATTTTGAAGCCCTGCTGATGAACAGATGCTATTCACACAAGGTGCTCAAAACTTGATATGGGTTTCAAAACTAATTAAAGCAATGGTTCTCCCCGCAGTGCGGCAGTCTCGGAGAAGCTGCAACATATCCCCACGTCATCCCGCCAAGAATGTTGAGTGTTATCAGGGATCAAGGCCCCTGCGACCTGTGAGGGTTGTCCACTAACGCGGGACTGGCGGCTCTTTACGACCGGGAGCTTGGGCACCTCATGACCCGGCCTCCTGAACACTTCAGATGAAGTGGGCGGGTGGAGGCTGCGCTGGCTGACGAGACAAGCGCCGCGAGATCCTGAGTCGGGTGAAGGCAGTGATGCGATGACCGGGGCATGCCTGACTGTCAGTCAGGTGCGGTCCATTCCCTGGGCTGCGGCACCATCATCTGCATCGCTGTTGCTGGTGACTTCGGTGTTTGTCACGCCGATTGTCACGAGGGGGAATGCCGCAAAGCCTTGTACGAGTTGGGCTGAAGCAGCGGTAGAAGCGCCCGTCTCTTTCCGGGAGAAAGAGACGGGCGCAGGTTGGCGCACGGGAATGGCCAAGCGGATAGGTTGCTGCAGGGCAGCTATGAAAGGGGATGAGTTGCCGCAGTGGGCACACTGGAAAAAGTAGCATCCATCACATCGCTGTGACCGTGCGAGCCGCCGGACGCTAATCGCACTTTGGGAGAACCACCACGATGTGGCGTAGCCTTAAAGGTTCTGGCTACCTGGGTTGCTGTTAACGACAGCGCTTGCCTGATCTTTTCTACGCCTGTGGATAATTCGGGTCAAGGCTCCAATTTTCGGAAGTTTTGCGGCTGTGGATGAAATTATCCACCGGTGGAAATCCGTGGTTTTCCAAAGACAGTTGCGTGGGCTTTAGATTTTTTAAGTCAGATCCATCCAAGCAGGGCGGCTTTGCAGCCCTGTTTGGATGGGCCCGCGTGGACAAGCGGATCACTGAAATATGAAGACCGAGCGCTTACTCAGTTGCGCCACGTTTTACTTTTAAGCGAGTGACGTTCGGTCCGGTCTGATTCGCGAACTCGTGGGGGGTGACATGCTCCTGCCGGTTGCGCTCCTTGTGGCTCATCTGCCGTTCAATGGCGGTCTCCGACCACAATCCCGACTCGATCAGTGCGCTGCAGGCCATCGAACGAAATCCATGCCCGCAGATATCGGTTTTGGTGTCGTATCCCATCGTCCGAAGCGCGTTGTTCACGGTATTTTCGGACATGGGCTTCCAGGGTTTGGCATCCCCTGCGAAGACCAATGCGAATTTGCCTGTGAGTGCGTGGATTTTTTCGAGTAGTGCCACTGCTTGCGGCGATAAGGGTACTAAAAGGATATCCCCTGCCATCTTCGGACCCCTTGTGGAAAAGGGTACTCCCTCCAGCGCGGGTCGAGTGTCCGGTATCTCCCAGGTGCCGCGCTTGAGCGCGCTTGAAGTCGAACTCGCTCCAGCGGGCGAAGCGCAGTTCGCTGGAGCGGACAAACACATGTAGCGACAGCATCACCGTCAGGCGGGTAAGTGCCCGGCCTTTATAGGTGTCGATCCGCTCAGCGCCCGCGTCCAGGTTTGCGACGAACTAATCGACCCAAGGTTTCAGGGCGAAAAACGCCCAGTAATTTATCGGCCAGACTTTTTTGCAAGATGGTTTTTGTCGGCGTTGAAGACGCTAAGTGTGGCTTACTGCCTTCTTCCCAACAGGTCGCGAGGCCTGAGTAAGCAAGCTTCAATAGATGCGTTTTACCTGCACCGTTTTCACCAACTATCACGTTGAGCTGTTTTCCGAAGCGAAGATTTGCTTCTTCAAATACCGTGAACTCTTTAATGTCGAGTTGCTTCAGCATAATTTCCCCGAGATAAAACCTGCGCTACATCGTCATGTTGTTTAGAAACAGGCTGTGCCGACAACATAGCCGTTGCCCATCAGGACTTAAACCCCAGAAACAAAAAAGGCCCACCTTGCGGTGAGCCTTTTTTGATGTTTCGTTTGGTGCCGGCACCAAGAGTCGAACTCGGGACCTACTGATTACAAGTCAGTTGCTCTACCAACTGAGCTATACCGGCGTTATGGGCGGTGAGTATACGCGGATGTTCTGACTTGTAAACCCCTGATTACAGACTATTTTCACGATTTTTATTGAGGCTCGGATTGGGTGGGGTGGCGCTCGCTGAAGTATTGGCGCAAAAACTCGACGGTGACGCGGATTTTCGCGGAGTTGGCCAGCGGCGCGGTGTATACGGCCCAGATGTTGGCCTGTTGTTGGTAGTCCTTGAGGATGTGGACCAGTTTGCCGTTTTGCAGGCTGTCACGTACGTCCCAGTAGGAGCGCAGCACAATGCCTCGGCCGTCGATGGCCCATTGGTGGACGACTTCGCCGTGGTTGGCTGAGAGGGCGCCGGTGACTTTGACGCTTTCTTCACCTTCCGGGCCTTGCAGGCGCCAGAGGCCGAATGGGTGGTCGCGCTCTTTGATGACGAGGCATTCGTGGCCCGCCAGTTCGGACAAGCTGCGCGGCTCGCCGTGGCGCTTTAGGTAGTCGGGGCTGGCGCACAGTACGCGGACGTTGTTGGCCAGTGGTTTGGCGATGAGGTTGGGGGCGATGTTGTCGCCAATCCTGATGTCGAGGTCGTAGCGCTCTTCGATTAAGTCCACCAAGCGGTCGAACATGTCGAAGCGGATGTCCAGCGCCGGGTAGCGCTGTGACAGTTCTGACAGTGCGGGGCCAACATGGCGACGGCCTAAACCGAGACTGCTGATGATGTGTAACTGCCCACGCGGCTCTTGGTGTAAGGCCGAGACTTCGTCGCTCATCTGCTCGACCGCATCAAAAATATGCAGCGCCCAGCGGTAAACCCGCTCGCCGTCATCGGTCACGGCCACGCGGCGGGTGGTGCGGTGCAGTAAGCGCACGCCGATGTTGTGTTCTAGCAGTTGAATGCGTTTGCTGACGTAGGCGGGGGACACGCCCAGCTCGCTCGCAGCGGCGGCAAAGCTGGAGCGCCTAGCCACGATCACGAAGACGCGAAGATCGTCGAGGTTGGGCAGATTATTCACAAATCGTGTCTTATCTATCATCACTTCGCCTGATTATCTTTCTTTTGCAGGTTTATACCATGGGTTCACTGTCCATCATCAAGAGTTCGCGCCATGAGCAAGACATTCAAAATTGCCGCCATCGCCGGTGACGGTATTGGTAACGAAGTATTGCCTGAGGGCCTGCGTGTTGTAGAGGCCGCGGCCAAACAGTGGAACCTCGATCTGTCGATTGAAGTGATTGAGTGGGCCAGTTGCGATTACTACGAGCGCCACGGTCAGATGATGCCCGATGACTGGTTTGAAACGCTCAAGGGCTTTGACGCTATCTTTTTCGGCGCGGTGGGCTGGCCGGACAAAGTGCCGGATCACATTTCACTGTGGGGCTCGCTGCTCAAGTTCCGTCGCGATTTTGATCAGTACGTGAACATTCGCCCTGTGCGTCTGTTCCCTGGAGTGCCGTGCCCGCTGGCAGGACGTGAGCCGGGTGATATCGACTTTGTGGTGATCCGCGAAAACACTGAGGGCGAATACTCCTCAGTCGGTGGGCGCATGTTTGCAGGCACTGAACACGAATTTGTCCTGCAAGAGTCGGTATTCACCCGACGCGGTGTGGACCGGATTCTCAAGTACGCTTTCGAAGTGGCCAAAGACCGTCCGCGTAAGCACGTGACCTCAGCGACCAAGTCCAACGGCATTTCGATCAGCATGCCGTATTGGGATGAACGCACCGAAGCCATGGCGGCAAATTACCCACAGGTCAGTTGGGACAAGCAGCACATCGACATTTTGTGCGCTCGTTTCGTGCTGCAACCCA
The DNA here is from genome assembly GCF_001411475.1 of Pseudomonas endophytica. Classification (GTDB taxonomy): domain Bacteria; phylum Pseudomonadota; class Gammaproteobacteria; order Pseudomonadales; family Pseudomonadaceae; genus Aquipseudomonas; species Aquipseudomonas endophytica. The sequence continues at coordinate 21,510 of NZ_LLWH01000182.1, forward strand.
ACCGTTTTGACGTGGTGGTGGCGTCCAACCTGTTCGGTGACATTTTGTCGGACCTCGGCCCGGCATGTGCAGGCACCATCGGTATTGCGCCGTCGGCCAACCTCAACCCAGAGCGTAATTTCCCGTCACTGTTTGAGCCGGTTCACGGCTCGGCGCCGGATATTTATGGGCAAAACATCGCCAACCCGATTGCCATGATCTGGTCGGGCGCACTGATGCTGGAGTTTTTGGGCAAAGGAGATGAGCGTTATCAAGCCGCGCACGATGGGATTTTGCAGGCGATTGAAGACGTCATTGCCAGCGGCCCGAAAACCCCGGATCTAGGCGGCAATGCCTCGACGCAGCAGGTTGGTGAAGCCATCGCGGCGGCCTTGGCGCGCTAACCCTCGCAGCCGGTCTACCTTTGACTGCTCGCGATCTTTAACAACAAAAGATCGCGAGCAACCTCGCCTCTACCGCCTCAGTGTTCGCCTAAGTGGGCAAACCCCAGCTCGAATAATGTGCCGCTGCTGTCGCTGTTTACCTGCACTTGGCCGCCATGCAGCTGCATGATCGACCACACTATCGCCAACCCCAGCCCGCCTGAGTCGCCAGGCTCGGAGCGCGAGGGGTCGACTCGGTAAAAACGATCGAACAGTTTGCTCACATGCTGTGGCTCGATGGTGAGGCCTACGTTGTGCACGCCGATCCAGCAGTAATCGGCTTCATCGCGCCGCAACAGCCTGACGGACGACCCCGGCTCAGCATGCCGCACCGCATTGGCCAGCAGGTTGCTCAACGCCCGCTGTAACAGCTGCAGATCTGCCGTGAGCGTCCCGCTTAGCGAGTTACCTAAACGCACGTCACGGTCTTCGGCCAACGCATCGAAGTAATCACACAGTTCGTCGCCCACCTTCCGCAGGTTAATGGCTTGCAGGTGCAACGGGCGTTGTCCGTGTTCGGCACGCGCCATGAACATCAAGTTTTCGGCCATGCGATTCAGGCGCTCGTACTCTTCGATGTTCGACGCCAGCACTTCTTGATACTCCAACGGGCTGCGCGACTGATTCAAGGCCAAGCTGTTGCTGCCCAATAGATTGTGCAGCGGCGTGCGGATCTCATGGGCGAGATCCGCCGAGAACTGCGACAACCGCTCAAAGCTGTCTTCAAGCCGCGCCAGCATGGCGTTAAGTGCCTGTATCGGTTCTTTGAGCTCAGTCGGTACGTTGTTTACTGGCATGCGTTGGTCAAGGCTGCGCGGGTTGATGCCGCGCAGGGCGTGAGCCAGGCTGCGCAAGGGCTCCAGACCGCGGCGCAGTAAAAAACCGCCCAAGCAGAAAGCCAGCAACGTGCCCAGCCCAACGGCGCCGTACAGGTTTAAACGGTAGCGGGCGAGAATAAGCTCACGCTCGTTGAGGCGCTTGCCGACGGTCACGCTTAAGGTTTCGCCTGCTGGGCCTTGGGCCATGCCGGCCAACAGTACGGTTGCGTCTAATGTTTGGATGTCGGCCCGTTGTGGCGCGCGGTTTCGGGGGATGGGTTGCAGCGCGGGCAGGCTCTGTTGATGCGGGTTGATGGCAATGACCTGCCCGCCGTCCTGGCGGTTGACCAGCAATACGCTGTCCTGATTGCCCAGCATGTTCTGATACAGGCGCGGCCGCGCTTGCAGGGCTTCGAGGCTGTCGCTGTCATTGAGTAAGGCGCGCATTTGCTCCAGCCTGCCGAGCAGCGCCTGATCGTCCCGAAACGCCAGCTCTGAGGCCAACGAGCGGTACAAAAACACGCCGATCACACTGAGCACCAAAGCACAGGTCAGGGCAATCGCCAAGGCCAAGCGCCAAGCGATAGACCTACTCATCAGGCGCTTCAAGCTGATAACCGACACCGCGCACGGTGTGGATAAGTTTGGGCATGTACGGGTCGTCGACCTTGGAGCGTAATCGGCGCACGGCGACTTCGACCATGTTGGTATCGCTGTCGAAATTCAGATTCCACACCTGCGAGGCAATCAAGGTGCGCGACAGCACCTCGCCCTGACGGCTGGCCAGCAGGTGTAACAGCGCGAATTCTTTATTGGTCAGGCTGATGCGTTGACCGCCGCGGCTGACACGGCGTCGCAGCACGTCGATTTCAAGGTCTGCGATGCTGTAAGACTCGGCCTCGCGCATCGGGCCGCGACGCAGCAGGGTGCGTACACGGGCCAACAGTTCGGCAAAAGCAAAGGGTTTGAGCAGGTAATCATCAGCACCCAGTTCCAGACCTCGCACGCGGTCTTCGATGGCGTCTTTGGCGGTTAAAAACAACACGGGTGTGGCCCCGCGTTGGCGAATTAATTGCAGCAATTGCCAGCCATTTAGGCCCGGCAGCATCACGTCAAGAATGATCAGGTCGTATTCCTGCTGCTCAATCAAATAGCGCCCGTCCAGCCCGTTCAAGGCCACATCCACCGCAAAACCCGACTCTTTAAGGCCCTTGGCCAGAAAGTCGGCGGTCTTGGCTTCATCTTCCACCACTAACAAGCGCATCGCACACCTCAATCAATCGTCCGTACAGGCTAGGCGCCTTCACGCGTGTTGCCTATTACAAACTTGTAATCCAACTGACGGGGTTCTGACGCCGTTCATTGGCTACAGTCATCTCACTCGAACAGGAGCTTGCCGATGATGCTGAAAACCTTGCTGTTATGCACTGCCGTAGGCGTGGCTGGCGCCGCTCAGGCGGCGCCGAATCTGCCGCGTCATGCTGATCTCGATCTGGCAACGGCCCAGCAATTGGCCAATGCCACGTTGAAGCACTGCACAGGCGCGCTGAGCGTATTGGACCGAGGCGGCAACGTGCTGGTGGCGCTGCGCCCCGAGAGCGTGGGCACGCACAACCTATTGGCCAGCCAGCGTAAAGCCTACACCGCACTGTCTTCCAAAACCCCGACTCGACAGTTCGCCGAGCGCGCGCGCAACAACCCTGAGGCTTCTAACCTCAACACCCTCCCTGAGCTGCTGCTATTAGGCGGTGGCGTGCCGCTGTACGCGGGCGACGAGTTGGTCGGTGCTATCGGCGTAGCCGGGGCTGGAGGTGCGGAGCAGGACGAAGGCTGCGCCGTTAAAGCAGCCCAACAGATTGGTTTGGCCACACAACGTAATTAACCCGGAGGATCACCCATGAAAATATTGCGAATGACCTTGGCGGCTTTGAGCCTGAGTGCTGTTTCTAGCATGGTGCTGGCGGCGGGAAACCCGTTGAGCGTTCACGTACTGAATCTGGAAAACGGTTTGCCATCACCGGGTGTCAACGTCACCTTGGAAAAGCACGTTGGGCAAACATGGGAGCCATTGGCGCAGGGCGTGACTAACGAGCAAGGGCGTATTGGCGAACTGTTCCCGGCCAAACAAGCCTTTGAAACAGGCGAGTACCGGGTTGTGTTCAAGACCGGCGAGTACTTCAAGAAAACCGGCCACGAGACATTCTTCCCTGAGATCCCGGTGATTTTTGAAGTGAAGAATGCGGATCAGCATTACCACATTCCGTTGTTGCTCAGCCCTTATGGCTTCTCCACATACCGTGGGTCGTAAGCACAGGTGAGAGCTTGCGATCTTTTGTTTTAAAGATCAAAGGATCGCAGCCTGCGGCAGCTCCTACGGGGCGGAGCTATAAGCGCGGCGTTCGCTGCGCAATCATCAATACATTGCGCGGGGTCAAGTGGCTGTCGCAGAACTCGCCCACCTGTACCTCATAGCCGCGCTCTTGCAGGTACAACGCCCGGTCCAGCACCAACCACATTTCCAGCGGGCGACGAAACAACCCGCGAACCAGCTCCAGATTGCGGACTTGCGCCAGACGTTGCCAACCGGCGGCCTCAAGTGCCGTCCAGTCTTCAGTACCGGTTGTGGATACGTTTTTCAGCGCCGCTAAATCCTCACAATACTGGGCAAACGACTTGTTCAACCACGTGCTGGGCAGCGAGGGTGTAGATAAGTATTCATCCCGTTGGCGCAGTTGACGTTGCAGCAGATCAAACCCTAAGCGCCGCGCCATCGACTCATCACGCTGACGCCGTACGCGGTTGCCAGCGGTCACGGTTTCACTCATCGGCAAGCTCAGGTCTTCTAGCGATAACACCAGCGACGACGCTCGGGCGGCTGTAGATAACGCTTGATAGTGCGCGCTATTGATGCGGTTGTAGCAGCAGGGCGAAACGGCCAGTTGTGCACAGCCTGTGTCGCTGGCGAGTTGTAACAGACGCACATGCAAGTCGCCGCACGCATGCAAAGCCACAGCGGTCATGTTGGGTTGCAGTTGATGCCGCGCTTCATCTGCCAGCACGTCTTGCTGTCGGTGCTGGGCGTTCAGGTGATGGCGCTGGCTGAGCGCCTGACCTGCTTCGACCAGTGCCGGATCGTATTCCAAACAGGTCAATTGCTGTTCGGCAGTGACTAATCGGCGGCCCAAATGGCCTTTGCCCGCGCACCAATCTAGCCAATGCGTGGGTGTGTGTTTAAAGCTCAGGCTTTGGGCGAAGGCTTCAATTTGCTGCCATTTGCGCCCCGGTACATCGACCTGCAAGCGCGGCGCGGCAGACGGCATGGCGTGCATCGGCAAACGCTCAAGAGCGCTGAGGGCAAGCGAGGTGGCGGCCAGTTCAGCAAATGGCGCGGGTGCGTCGAGTCGCTGAGGCTGGTTGTGGCTGGCTTCGGCGTCATGCAAGGAGCGCTGGCGCAACCATTGGGACAGTTCGGGGTGCTGGGCTTCCCACGGCATATTCAGCTGCGTGAACGGCCGTGGGCGCCACAGGAGCTGGTGTTCACGCAAAAACGTGTCCAGCGCCTCAAAGCGGGCGAGCAATGCCTCGCCCTTCAAGTTAACGGCCTTGGCAGGCATCGACGCGCAACCAGCGCTCCAGCAGTTTGAACCCTTGGATCAGCACAAACGACATGACCAAGTAGATCAGCCCGGCGATCAGGAACATATCCACGGTCTGGTAGTTACGGGCAATGATGGTCCGCGTCATGCCGGTCAGCTCCAGCAAGGTCACGGTACTGGCCAACGAACTGGCCTTGAGCATCAAAATCACTTCGTTGCTGTAAGCAGGCAGGCCAATGCGTGCGGCACGCGGTAGCACAATGTGCAGCAGGGTTTTAGGCCGCGACATGCCCAGAGCGCGGGCTGCTTCGATCTCACCCGGAGGGATGGCTTGAATCGCGCCGCGCAGGATCTCGGCGATGTAGGCGGCGGTGTGCAGGGTCATGGTCAGCACCGCGCACCAGAACGGGTCACGCAAATACGGCCACAACACGCTCTCACGCACGACCTCAAACTGCCCGAGCCCGTAATAGACCAGAAACAATTGAATCAGCAGCGGCGTGCCGCGAAAGAAAAAGATGTAGCCATAAGGCAGCGAACGCACGTACCACAGCTTGGAGGAGCGGGCGATGCCCAGTGGAATCGCGACAATCAGACCGGCGATCACCGACAGGGCCGTCAGCTCCAGCGTCAGGGTCGCGCCCTGAATCAGCTTGGGCAGCCACTTGAGGAAGAGTTCCCACACCAGCATTACGTTCTCCTCACGAAGCCGCGCGCTGCGCGTTTTTCAAGCACGTACAAGGTGCCCATGGCCAAAATGGTCAGGCCCAGGTACATCACGGCTGCCACCATGTAGAAGGTGAAAGGGTGTTTGGCGAAGGTCACAGCGTTTTGCGCCTGACGCATTATTTCTTCCAGCCCAATGACCGAAACCAGTGCGGTGTCTTTCATCAGGATCATGAACAAGTTGCCCAGGCCGGGTAGGGCGATACGCCACATTTGTGGCAGCACCAGCTTGGTGAAAATACGCGGCTTGGACAGGCCCAAAGCCAGGCCCGCTTCGCGGTGGCCTTTGGGGATGGCCAATATGGCGCCACGAAACACTTCGGTCGCGTAGGCGCCAAAGCACAAACCCAGCGCGATGACACCGGCAGCGAAGGCGCTGAGGCTGAGGTCTGGCATGCCGATGAATTCGCCGAGGGCACGCACGGCATTCACGCTGCCAAAGTAAATCAACAACACCCACAGCAACTCTGGAACGCCGCGCACCAGTGTCGAGTAGGTACCGCCAAGCCATTTAAGCGGCTTGTACGGTGAAGTTTTGGCCAATGCACCGAGCAGTCCGAGCACCAAGCCCAGACACAGCGCAGTGAGTGCCAGTTTGACGGTCATCAGCGCGCCAGCGGCGAGCGCCGGGCCGAATCCGTATAAGTCGATAGTCATAAATAGGCAGGCTTTGCTAGGGACCGGCGCAACCTTGCGGTGCGCCGGTCAGGCAGGTCATTCAATGCTGAATGGGAAATACTTGTCGTTGATCTTTTTGTACGTACCGTCTTCTTTGATTTCTTTAAGGGCGAGGTTCAGCTTGGTGCGCAAGTTGCTATCGCCTTTACGTAGAGCAATGCCGACCTTGTCATCTTCGTTGATTGGGTCGCCCTTAAACTCATAGTCTTTACCCGCCGGATCATCCTTCAGCCAGCCATAGATGGCGTACTTGTCCGCCAACAGGCCGTCTACACGCCCTGAGGACAAGTCTAGATAGGCGTTTTCTTGGGTGTCATACAAAGAGATGTCGTCGCCGACGTTATCTTCCAGCCATGTGGCTGCTTGGGTTGAACGCTGTGTGCCCAATTTTTTGCTTTTGAGTGAATCAATGTCGGTTTTGAAATCGACACCTTTTTTAGCCACGAACTGCTGTTTGTTGGAGTAGTACGGGTCGGTGAAGTCGACGGCTTGCTTGCGCTCATCGGTGATCGACAAGGAAGAGACAATGAAGTCGTACTTTTTAGCATTGAGCGCAGGGATGATGCCGTCCCAGTCAGAGGTCACTACCTCACACTCGGCTTTCATCTTGGCGCATAGGGCCATGGCAATGTCGTAGTCAAAACCGACCACTTGGCCACTGGCGTTCTTGTTATTGAACGGAGGGTAAGCCCCTTCAATGCCAACTTTGTACTTATCAGCAGCCAAGGCGTTAGCACTGAACACCACAGTGGCGGCAGCAGCCAGGAGAAGCTTTTTATAGTTTTGCATTCGTATTGCTCCGTTAGCGATTGCTGGACATAAATTGTTTACAGCGCGCTGAAACCGGGTTGTCGAACACCTGGTCAGGCGATCCTTGCTCTTCGATCAAGCCTTGGTGCAGAAACACGACTTCGCTGGACACCTGACGCGCAAAGCCCATCTCGTGCGTGACCATTAGCATCGTGCGGCCTTCTTCGGCGAGCGCGCGGATCACACTAAGTACTTCTTGGACCATTTCCGGGTCAAGTGCTGATGTGGGTTCGTCGAACAGAATCACTTTGGGCTGCATGGCTAATGTGCGAGCGATGGCGGCACGTTGTTGCTGGCCGCCAGACAACTCAGATGGATAAGCATGGCGTTTTTGCTCAATGCCTACCTTGGCCAGCAGCGCTTCGGCCACTTCGATGGCCTCGGCTTTGCTCTGGCCCAGCACGCGACGCGGCGCCTCGATGACGTTGTCGAGGATGGTCATGTGCGGCCACAGGTTAAAATTTTGAAACACAAAACCCAGTTCGCTGCGCATGCGATTGATTTGCTTGCCATCGGCAGCCACCAACTCGCCGGTCTTGGATTTTTTGAGTTTGAGCGCTTCACCGGCAACGAGAATTTGGCCCTCGTGCGGGTTTTCTAACAGATTGATACAACGCAGCAGCGTGGACTTGCCGGAACCCGAAGAACCCAGGATCGAGATCACGTCGCCGTCGCGTGCGGTCAGCGAGATACCTTTGAGTACCTCAAGCTCGCCGTAGCGTTTATGCAAGTTGCGGATTTCAAGCGCGGGCGTGGCCAAAGCCATGTGCGGTCCTCATTGTGTTCGGGTGTGATCCTGCAATTGGGCGGCCTTGCTGGCGAAGGCCAAGCTAGCATAGGGTCGCCTAGGCAACCAGCCGCACCACCAGCACAAAGGGCCACAGGGTGGTCGTGTGTCGCATCTCAACAGCAGACTGTCGCGCCGACAACAACTAAGCCCCGAATTTTGCCGTTCGGCCACACAGGTATCGCGTAAAAAAGGGCGCGATGTTGCCAGTTTTGGCCCTGTGTTGGAAGCACGAACCTATTAAAGGTTCGCTATGCGCCCTGGTTTGGCGCCGTATCGGGAAATATGTGTTTTTTTGGTGCAATTTGTTTCCTGTATCTGTGTGTTACGGTAACAAAAAAGCAAAATGCCATTACTCTCAAAGGCTTACAAATACTTGAGTGCTGCTTCACAGGCCGCTGAAACCGTGCATCTGTCACATTTTGGCTCATTTATTGCGTAAATAATTCTAAACGCCCCGTTGGTTACTTTTTACGAAGGGTAATTAATGAGGCGCTCGGAATGGCTTTCACTGCAAAGGTAGTCCCAATGAGCAATACGCAAACCTCTAGCGGCCTGGAGCAAGGGCTCAAACCGCGGCATGTCACCATGCTGTCGATTGCCGGGGTCATCGGTGCCGGTTTGTTCGTCGGCTCTGGACACGCAATCGCCCAGGCGGGCCCAGCCGTGCTGCTGGCTTACGCCGCCGCGGGTACGTTAGTGGTGTTGGTGATGCGCATGCTGGCCGAGATGGCCGTTGCCTCGCCTGACACTGGTTCGTTCTCTACTTACGCCGACCGTGCGATTGGGCACTGGGCCGGTTTCACCATCGGTTGGCTGTACTGGTGGTTTTGGGTATTGGTTATCCCGCTCGAAGCGGTGGCGGCAGGCACCATCCTGCACGCGTGGTTCCCCGGTGTTGAGATTTGGGTGTTTACCTTGGTCATCACCCTGTTGCTGACGATTACCAACCTGTTCAGCGTCAAGAACTACGGTGAGTTCGAGTTCTGGTTTGCGCTGGTCAAAGTGTTGGCGATTGTGGGCTTCATTGTGTTGGGCGCGCTGGCGATCTTCGGCTGGCTGCCAACCAGTGGGGTGAGTGGCGTTTCGCACTTGGTCGACACCATTGGCTTTATGCCCAATGGCATCGGCGCCGTACTGGCTGCCATGTTGACCACCATGTTCTCGTTTATGGGCACCGAAATCGTCACCATCGCGGCGGCGGAATCCAAAGACCCAAGCAAACAGATCACCAAGGCCACCAACTCGGTGATCTGGCGTATTGGCTTGTTCTACCTGGTATCGGTGTTCATCGTGGTGGCCCTAGTGCCGTGGAACGATCCCAGCCTGGCGAAAGTCGGTTCTTATCAGACCGCGCTCGTTAGCATGGGTATCCCGAATGCCAAACTGATCGTTGATATTGTGGTGTTGATTGCGGTGACCAGTTGCCTGAACTCGGCGCTTTACACGGCTTCGCGGATGCTCTTCTCCTTGAGCAAGCGCGGTGACGCACCCGCCGCTGCCAAGCGCACCAACGCCAGCGGCACGCCTTACTGGGCGGTCATGATGTCGACCGGCGCAGCCTTCGTGGCGGTGTTTGCCAACTACGTGGCCCCTGCGGCGGTGTTTGAGTTCTTGCTCGCCAGTTCCGGCGCCATCGCTTTGCTGGTGTACTTGGTGATTGCGGTTTCGCAACTGCGGATGCGTAAAAAGCGCACGGCTAAAGGCGAGAAAATCGAATTCAAAATGTGGCTGTTCCCGGGCCTGACCTGGGCGGTGATCGTCTTTATTGTGGCCATATTGACCATCATGCTGTTCCAGCCGGATCACCAGGCCGAAATCATGTCCACCGGCTTGTTAAGCATTCTGGTGGTGGCGGCGGGCCTATTGGTGACACGTCGTCGCAGTGCCGAAAAAGCGGGGGCATCGGTACTCAACTGAAGCCAGGAAGGCCGCAACGTTGAGTCCAAAATAAAGGCCGCCCTCAGTTGAGGGCGGCCTTTTTTGTGGGCGTTAAAGCGGCGAGCCGTCAGCCGACTCGAGGCACGTTGAAGCGAAATTCGCTGCCTTCACCGACGGTGCTTTCGGCCATCAACTGCCCGCCGTGGGCGTTGATGATCCCTTGCGAGATATACAGCCCCAGGCCTGTGCCAGAGGCGTTGCCTTCCTTGGCCGTCCAGTAGCGGTCAAAGATAAACGGCAGTTGCTCCGCTGGGATGCCTTTGCCGGAGTCGCGCACACTGAACACGATGTCAGCCTCGCTGGGCTGAGCCGCGACGACGATTTTGCCTTGCTCGGGGGTGAACTTGATCGCGTTGCTGATTAAGTTGGACAGCACTTGAAATAGACGCTCGGGGTCGGCGTTAACACGCAGATCAGGCTCGGAATGAAAGCTCAGCTCAACCGATTTTTCGGTTGCCAGAGGCAACAGTAGCGACAGGGCTTCCTCAAAAATCTGGGTCACGTCCAGTGGTTGCGCGGTGATCGTGTAGCGCCCAGCCTCAATTTTGGAAGTGTCCAATAGGTCTTCCAGCAAGATATTCATGCGGCTAGTGGCCTGCTGCATGGTGTCTATGGCCGTCATGATGCGCCGTGACGCGTGTGAGCCGTCGCTGGTGAAGGTCTTTTGCATCATCCCACAGAGCATCGAAATGATCGTCATAGGGTTGCGCAAGTCATGGGACACCACGGCCACCAACTCATCCCGTGCTTGCACCGCTTGCTGCTCGCGCTGAACTTGACGGGCCAGATCGTTTTCCAGCGCTGAGCGGCGCAAGTCGTTGGCGGCGAACAGATCACCATGGCTCCATTTGGTCGAGATACCGTCCATTTCGACCTTCCACAACTCGAACGAGGTGCGCGGGCTAAGGCGCATGCCGGTCGCGCTCGGCTCTAAGTTGAGTGGTTTTTTCGGGTCGCCGCTCCACGGGATGCTTTCTTTGACCTCTGTGCGCAACCACAACACCGCATTGTCCACCCGCTTGGGCAGACTCACCGCTAACAAGCCGCTGGCCA
>NZ_LLWH01000183.1 GCF_001411475.1 Pseudomonas endophytica
CAGCCACAGCTTCTTCGCCTCCAGCCACTGCCATCCACAAACCCTTGATGTACTGCGCACCCGTGCCGAGCCTTTGGGCATTGAGGTGGTGGTGGGTGATGAGCGCGAGTTGAGCGACGTCTCGGCCTTCTTCGGTGCTTTGCTGCAATACCCGGCGAGCAACGGTGATGTGTTTGATTACCGCGAACTGGTGGAGCGCTTGCATGGAGCAAACGCGCTGGTTGCCGTGGCCGCCGATTTGCTGGCGTTGACACTATTGACCCCGCCGGGTGAATTTGGCGCTGACGTAGCCATTGGCAGCGCTCAACGGTTTGGCGTGCCATTGGGTTTCGGTGGTCCACACGCGGCCTACTTTTCTACCCGTGATGCGTTCAAGCGCGACATGCCGGGGCGTTTGGTCGGTATGTCCGTCGACCGTCATGGCAAACCGGCACTGCGTCTGGCGATGCAAACCCGTGAACAACATATCCGCCGCGAAAAAGCCACGAGCAACATCTGTACCGCACAAGTGCTGTTGGCCAACATCGCCAGCATGTACGCCGTGTATCACGGCCCTAAAGGTCTGACGCAGATAGCCCAGCGCATACACCAACTGACCGCGATTCTGGCTCACGGCCTGACGACGCTAGGGTTGAAGGTTGAGCAAGAGCAGTTTTTCGACACCTTAACCCTGCACACCGCCGGCCAAACCAGCGCGTTGCACAGCAAAGCTCAGGCCCAGCAGATTAACTTGCGCGTGGTCGACGACGAACGCCTCGGCCTGTCGCTGGACGAAACCAGTAGCTCATCCGATGTGGTTGCACTGTGGGCATTACTCGCCGCTGACGGTCAAGCCTTACCGGACTTCGAGGCGCTGGCCAACTCGGTAAAAGGCACCCTCCCAGCCGCGCTGGTGCGCCAAACGCCGATTTTGAGCCACCCGGTGTTCAACCGTTATCACTCCGAAACCGAACTGATGCGTTATCTGCGTCGTCTGGCTGACAAAGACTTAGCATTGGATCGCACCATGATCCCGCTGGGTTCGTGCACCATGAAGCTCAACGCCGCCAGCGAAATGATCCCAGTCACCTGGGCCGAGTTCGGCAACTTGCACCCGTTTGCACCCGTCGAGCAGAGCCAGGGTTATCAGCAACTGACCCGCGAGTTGGAAGCGATGCTCTGCGAGGCCACGGGTTATGACGCTGTTTCGCTGCAACCGAACGCCGGTTCGCAAGGTGAATACGCCGGGTTGCTGGCCATTCGCGCTTACCACCACAGCCGTGGCGATGCGCGCCGCGACATCTGCCTGATTCCTTCCTCGGCGCACGGCACCAACCCGGCGACCGCCCACATGGCCGGTATGCGAGTAGTGGTTACCGCCTGCGATGCTCGCGGTAACGTCGACCTTGAAGACCTGCGTGCCAAAGCCATCGAACACCGCGACCACCTCGCGGCCCTGATGATCACTTACCCGTCGACTCACGGCGTGTTCGAAGAAGGCATCCGCGAAATCTGCGGGATCATTCATGACAACGGTGGCCAGGTCTACATCGACGGCGCCAACATGAACGCGATGGTCGGTCTGTGCGCGCCGGGCAAGTTTGGCGGCGACGTTTCGCACCTCAACTTGCACAAAACCTTCTGCATCCCCCATGGCGGTGGCGGCCCGGGCGTTGGTCCGATTGGCGTGAAGTCGCATTTGATCCCATTCCTACCGGGCCACAACGCCCTTGAACGCAAAGAAGGCGCGGTGTGTGCCGCACCGTTCGGCAGCGCGAGCATTTTGCCGATCACTTGGATGTATATCCGCATGATGGGCGGCGAAGGTCTTAAGCGCGCATCACAACTGGCTATTTTGAATGCCAACTACATTGCCCGTCGTCTCGAAGAGCATTACCCGGTGCTGTACTCGGGCGCCAACGGCTTGGTGGCCCACGAATGCATTTTGGATTTGCGTCCGCTCAAGGACAGCAGCGGCATCAGTGTTGATGACGTGGCCAAGCGCCTGATCGACTTTGGCTTCCACGCCCCGACGATGTCGTTTCCAGTGGCGGGCACGCTCATGATCGAGCCGACCGAAAGCGAGTCCAAGGAGGAGCTGGATCGCTTCTGCGAAGCCATGATCCGCATCCGCGAAGAAATTCGTGCGGTTGAAAATGGCAGCCTCGACAAAGAAGACAATCCGCTTAAAAACGCCCCGCACACGGCGGCAGAAATCGTTGGTGAGTGGACTCACCCCTACAGTCGTGAACAAGCGGTGTATCCCGTCGCCTCGCTGATCGAAGGTAAATACTGGCCGCCGGTCGGTCGCGTCGACAACGTGTTCGGCGACCGCAACTTGGTCTGCGCCTGCCCGTCGATTGAGAACTATCAGGAGGCGTAACAACACCCCAGACCTCTTGAGGAGCGAGCTTGTCTCACGCACCTTTGATCTTTTAAAAGATCGCAAGGCAAGCTCGCTCCAGAGATCATGTTTTGCCAATACACCTATAAGAAACTGGAGAACCCTATGTCGTTAAGCGTGTTCGACCTGTTCAAGATTGGCATCGGCCCTTCCAGTTCCCATACCGTGGGCCCCATGCGGGCCGCCACACGCTTTGTAGAGGGTTTGCGCAGTGATGAGCTTTTACCCAGTACTGCCTGCTTAAAAGTTGAGCTATATGGTTCTCTTGGTGCCACAGGTAAAGGCCACGGCAGCGACAAAGCCGTATTGCTGGGGCTTGAGGGCGAATACCCGGACACCGTGAATACCGAAGCGGTGGCAGAACGGCTGACGACGATTCGTAACAGCGGACGTTTGAACCTGCTCGGCGAACACCCCATCGAATTCAACGAAAAACTGCACTTGGCAATGATTCGTAAACCTCTGCCCTTTCACCCCAACGGCATGATTTTTCGTGCCTTTGATGCCGCCGGTATTCAGATTCGCAGCCGCGAGTATTACTCGGTCGGTGGCGGCTTTGTGGTGGATGAAGGCGCTGCAGGTACCGACCGGATTGTCGAAGACAGCACCCCACTGAAGTACCCGTTCAAGACCGCCAAAGACTTGATGCAGCATTGCGTCACGCACAATCTGCCAATCAGCCAAGTGATGCTGACCAACGAAAGTGCTTGGCGCCCCGAAGCCGAAACCCGCAGTGGTCTGCTGCATATCTGGCAAGTGATGCAGGATTGTGTGAGCGCGGGCTGTCGCAATGAAGGAGTTCTACCCGGCGGTTTGAAAGTCAAACGTCGAGCCGCCGCTTTGCATCGCCAGCTGTGCAGCCATCCTGAGGCCGCCCTGCGTGACGCGCTGTCAGTGCTGGACTGGGTCAACCTCTATGCACTGGCGGTGAATGAAGAAAACGCCAATGGCGGTCGTGTCGTCACGGCCCCTACTAATGGCGCAGCCGGGATTATTCCGGCGGTGTTGCATTACTACATGCGCTTTATCGGCGGCGCCAACGAAGACGGCGTAGTGCGATTCCTGTTAACCGCCGCCGCCATCGGTATTTTGTACAAAGAGAACGCCTCGATCTCGGGCGCCGAAGTGGGCTGCCAAGGCGAGGTCGGCGTGGCCTGTTCGATGGCCGCCGGCGCGTTATGCGAAGTGCTGGGCGGCAGTGTGCAACAGGTCGAGAACGCTGCCGAAATTGGTATGGAGCATAACCTCGGATTGACCTGCGACCCAATTGGCGGGCTGGTGCAAGTGCCGTGCATCGAGCGCAACGCGATGGGTTCGGTCAAGGCGATCAACGCCGTGCGCATGGCTTTGCGCGGCGACGGCCAGCACTTTGTGTCGCTCGACAAGGTGATCCGAACCATGCGTCAGACCGGCGCTGACATGAAAAGCAAATACAAAGAGACCGCCCGCGGCGGTCTGGCTGTCAACATTATTGAGTGCTGATTTTCAAGGAGTTACGAATGTCTACCGATCACCTGCTCAAAACCCCACTGCATGCGCTGCACCTTGAACTGGGTGCGCGTATGGTGCCGTTTGCCGGTTATGACATGCCCGTGCAGTACCCGCTGGGCGTCATGAAAGAGCATCAACATACCCGTGAACAAGCCGGATTGTTTGATGTCTCGCACATGGGTCAGATTCTGTTGATCGGCGCTGATGCTGCCAAGGCGCTGGAGACGTTAGTACCGGTGGACATCATCGACTTGCCGGTGGGAATGCAGCGCTATGCCATGTTTACTAACGAGCAAGGCGGCATTCTCGATGACCTGATGGTGGCGAACCTGGGCAACGATCAATTGTTTTTAGTGGTTAACGCGGCCTGCAAGGATCAAGACCTGGCACATCTGCGTAAACACCTGAGCGCGCAGTGCGAAATCCAGCCGCTATTTGAAGAGCGTGCACTGCTTGCGCTGCAAGGTCCGGCAGCGGTTGAGGTGTTGCTGCGTCTAGCACCCGGCGTCGCCAAAATGACCTTTATGCAATTTGAGCCTGTGACGTTGGTGGGCGTAGAGTGCTATGTGAGCCGCTCGGGTTATACCGGTGAAGATGGCTTTGAGATCTCAGTTCCGTCGGCCCACGCCGAAACCTTGGCTCGCACGTTGTTGGCTGAGCCTGAGGTTCAGGCGATTGGCTTGGGCGCCCGCGATTCACTGCGTCTTGAAGCTGGTCTTTGTCTTTACGGACATGATATGAACGAAAAAACCACGCCCATTGAGGCTAGTTTAGTCTGGTCAATCTCTAAAACGCGCCGTATTGATGGCTCGCGTGCAGGTGGATTCCCGGGCGCCGAACGTATTTTTGCTCAACAACACAATGGCGTTGCACAAAAAAGGGTCGGCTTGCTGCCCCAAGAACGAACACCGGTACGTGAAGGCGCCGAGGTGGTCGATGCACAAGGTACTGTTATCGGAAAGGTGTGTAGTGGCGGCTTCGGCCCGACGCTGGGTGCACCGCTGGTAATGGCTTATCTAGACACTTCGTCGACAGCGTTAGACACCGAAGTGTGGGCTATTGTTCGTAGTAAACGTGTGCCAATGAAAGTGTCTAAAATGCCGTTTGTGACACAACGTTATTACAGAGGATAAGTTTGTAGCTGCGGGCTAGAAGCGAAAGACAAGCCGCTTCTAACTTGCCGCTTTAAGCGTGCAACTTGCCGCTCTTAAAGCCCAAAAACAGTGCACAGTTTCGATAGCGAAAAATCACACTTCGGATATGAAAACGATGGAACGCTTTTATGACCAATCGTCCATAAAAACTGCATTAAGTCCGCTATAAAGGAACGTTTGGGGGCTTATATAAGGGGGCTTGTTTTTTTAATCCTAGTTTCGTAGAGTTTGCCCACTGTGTTTGCATGGGTCTCTGGAATCGTGACCTGGGCAGTAGCTTAATGTTCGCTACAACCCGTTCTGCGCCTCTTACTTTCCTGCAACCCAGCACCAGACCTCTTCCTATGTAAAGAGGCTGTCATTAATTGTTAGCGTCAAGGAATTAAGAAATGTCTCAACGTCAGAGTGGTACCGTTAAATGGTTTAACGACGAGAAAGGGTTTGGTTTCATCACACCGGAAAGCGGTCCAGATCTGTTCGTACACTTCCGTGCTATTCAAGGCAACGGTTTTAAAAGCTTGAAAGAAGGCCAAAAAGTGACCTTCATCGCTGTTCAAGGCCAAAAAGGTATGCAGGCTGACGAAGTTATCGCCGAAGCCTAAGCCTCTGATGCACAAAAGCCTCTGATACTGACATCAGAGGCTTTTTTATGGGCGCAATTTCGTAAGATGCGTTTTTCTTTCACGAGTACCTACCATGCTCAAACCACCTCTTAGCCCTCAAGGCAACTTTCCGGCCGTTGGCTTGGGCCGCCGTCTGGCAGCCATGTTCTATGACTTTCTGCTGTGCACCGCCCTACTAATCGTCACCACGTTCATCTACAAACTGATCATGATGAGCTTTATCGGCGAAGCCAAAATGCGCGAGTTGTCTGAAGCCGGGGCGTTGGACGGTGACCCTCTGCTCTCGACTATTTTAATGTGTGTACTGTTCGCGTTCTTTGCCAAGTTCTGGACCCACAACGGCCAAACCTTGGGCATGCAAGTGTGGGGCGTGCGCGTACAGAACGCCGACGGTACGGCGATCAGCCTGTGGCAAGCGTTATTGAGGTTTGTGGTTTCAATGGGGTCGTGGCTGTGTTTTGGCCTGGGGTTTATCTGGTCTGTGTTCGATAAGCGCAAGCGTACTTGGCACGACATGTACTCCGATAGCCAATTGGTCCGAATTCCCAAACAGAAAAAATAAAAAAGCCCGCCTCTTGCGAGACGGGCTTTAAAGCCACTGCGCGAAACTTTACTCAGCGAGCTTAAAGGTAATGAAGCTAGCGCGTCCTTGACGCAGAACACGCATCGAGACGGAACGATTTTTTGGTAACGCTTTAGCAATATCAGTGAATTGCTTGGCATCGTTGATAGCTTGGTTGTTGAGATGCGTAATGACGTCACCCGGTTGCAGACCAATCAACGCCGCCGGACCATCCTGAACGTCTTTGATGATCACGCCACCTTTGATGTCGTTGGCTTTCTTCTGCTCGTCGGTCAGATCCGCAACAGAAACACCTAAACGGTTGCTGCTTTGCTCAGCACCGGTCAGGCCCGCCATTTCTTTGCCTTCGTCCGGGATAGCACCCACGGTCAGGTCCAAGGTTTTGCGCTTACCGTCACGAACCACTTCTAGGGTCGCCTTGCTGCCGGCCTTCAATGCGCCTACCAGATGTGGCAGGTCAGCTGACATAACAATCGGTTGGCCGTTCATGCTCAGGATTACGTCACCCACTTGCAGGCCGCCTTTGGCAGCCGGGCCGTTATCCAAGACTTGGGCAACCAGCGCCCCGGCAGGCTTATCAAGACCGAAGGATTCGGCCAGGTCTTTATTAACCTCTTGAATCACAACACCCAACCAGCCACGGCTAACTTTGCCACCCGCCTTGAGTTGATTGGACACGTCCATCGCTACGTCGATAGGAATCGCGAACGACACACCCATGAAACCACCGGAGCGGGTGTAGATCTGCGAGTTAATACCCACCACTTCGCCAGCCAAGTTAAACAACGGACCACCCGAGTTACCCGGGTTGATTGGCACGTCAGTCTGGATGAACGGCACGTAGCTTTCGTTCGGCAAGCTACGACCCATAGCGCTGATGATGCCTTGGGTCACGGTGTGATCAAAGCCAAACGGCGAGCCGATCGCAACGACCCACTGGCCAGCCTTGAGATCTTGGGATTTGCCCAACTTGAGCACCGGCAGATTTTTACCTTCGATCTTCAACAGAGCCACGTCGGAACGTGGGTCTGTGCCGATCAATTTGGCTTTCATCTCGCTGCGGTCAGACAAACGCACGATGATTTCATCTGCGTCAGCGACAACATGGTTATTGGTCAGGATGTAGCCATCGTTGGAGATGATAAAGCCCGAGCCCAGCGATTGAGCCTCACGCTGACGGCCACCTTTGCCCCCCCCGCTGCCTGGCGGCATGCTGCGCTCAAAGAAGTCGCGCAAACCAGGCGGCAAACCTTCCAAGTCAGGCATGCTGGAGGCTCTACGATCTGGCAGCTTTTGCGTGGTGCTGATGTTCACAACCGCTGGCGAGGCCTGCTCGACTAATTGTGTGAAATCAGGCAGTTGCGCTTCAGCAAGCGCGGGAACAGCCTGCCCGAGCATCAGCACGGCAGCAAAAATGGGTAAGTAAGACTTCAATCGTGGCATTGATTTACAGCTCCCGTTAATAGCAAGCAGGGTTGTGCAACGTGTCCCAAAAAACTAAAGCAGCATAGCCCGGTTTTTGCGGGACCGGAAAACAAACAAGGTCAGGACCCATAAGGTTCTGACCTCTGTAAAAAAGATAAAAAATAATTTGAAAAGCTCACCACTCATTTCAGCGTTCCACTAAGGCTCAGCCTCTGTCGAAGAGTCTGCCTTACCAGCCCGCATGGAGAGCGCTATACGCTCGGCGGTGCCCAGTGGGATCTCACCTACCACTGTCGCCAAAATCTCTGCGTCAGGGGTTGAGAGGTGACGTGAAACAGCAACCGTCGGCCCCAACTGTAAACGCATATCGGGAGCCGCATCGCCTTTCAAGGGTTCCAAGAACACTGAAAACCGCGTTAAGCCGTCGTCGTACATGAGGCTTGTCACTTCAGATTTAGTCTTAGGATCACGATTCACAGCGCTACTGATCAGCTCAAAACCCGGAGGTAACCAGTCGGAGTGCCAAGCATGCGCAGGTTTAGTAACAGCTGGAGCAGGACTGGCCGCGACAACCGCCTTGCACTGAGCAGTCGGGGTGAGCTGGCTCTCATCGGGCGGTGTTATATCTAGATGAGTGAACTGAAAGCGCTCAAGCAGCTTACCCTTGTCATCAATCAGCAATGACTTTAATGGCAAGCCGGTTTCTCGATCCAGATAGAGTTCGACACCATAGCGATGCTGATCACGCGGGGTCAGTGCAATGACGACCACCGGCCGACCTGCTACCCGAGAGTCACCCGCTCGAGTAAGCGCATACCAGTTATCAAGATTTTGCAGATTAAGTTGTCGCGCCGAAGTGTCGGCCACATGACCAAGATCGGTGATCGCTTTACCAGTGGCACACTGAGTGCGACCATCGGCACGCACCACCTCATGAAACACGCCATCTAATTGGACCAGTCGTTCACGAACTTTTCCATCTTGCACACGATGCAAGATGCTATGGGTAGAAAAACTCCCATTTCGCTCATAAACAAAAGTGCCCTGATAGCTTTGCTGTTGTTCCGCTTCGCCTAAGCGTTTGAGCCAGTCTTTAGCCTCATCGGCTTGGGCAGACATAACACACAAACCACTAAGTAGAAGCGGTAACAGAGGTAGGACGCGCATAATGTGCCTTAACGGTTTTCTAGGCTTGCTGCTCGAGCGTAAGGCAGAGGGCTTTCAGTCCCTTTCACAGCCGCTTGCTCAGCATGCTGACGCAAGTAACCCGGCAAACGCTGATTCTGCCAACCCGCTTGACCTTGCAGAACACCGTTGGCCATTGGCCCAGTGCCCTGATCGGAGCTTTCACTGTAATTAGCCAGAACCGCAGGCCCTTTAACAGTCGGAGCACTCAAGCTCGGCTGGTTGCCTTGCTGGGCCAACTGCGCACCAACGATGTCATCTTGGTTGTACAGTCTGACACCAGCCAGAACAGCCACCGTCACCGAAGCTGCCACTGCCAAGCGGCCAATGCTACGCCAGTGATTGCGAGTAGTTTTGGCAGGTGCTTGCTCTTCAGCCAACGCGGCAGAAACGGCAGATGCTATGTCCAGACGAGGGATCAGCAAGTCTTTGTGCATGACTGCGCGCGCGACTTGGTAGCGGTCCCATGTGGCACGTGTTTGTGTATCGTCAAAGGCATTTAATACCCGACGTAATTCCAGTTCGTCCGCTTCGTTATCCATCACTGCGGACAGCGATTCCTGCAGGGCTTCACGACTCATAGCGGTTCCTCTCTTGGCTGTCGCCGCTGTCTCAGTTTTCCTGCAACAACGGCTGCAGGGCTTTATCGATGGCTTCCCGAGCTCGGAAAATCCGGGAGCGCACGGTACCCACCGGACACTGCATGACGCTCGCAATGTCTTCGTAACTCAGACCATCAAACTCACGTAAAGTTAAGGCCGTACGTAAATCTTCTGGCAGTAGCTGAATGGTGCGGTGAACCGTGCCTTCGATCTCATCACGGAGCAAAGAACGCTCCGGCGATTCCAAATCTTTCAGACCATGGTCACCATCATAAAACTCAGCATCTTCTGAACTCACATCACTATCGGGTGGACGACGACCGCGTGAAACCAGATAGTTTTTCGCCGTGTTAATGGCGATACGGTACAGCCACGTATAAAAGGCGCTGTCTCCGCGAAAGTTGCCAAGTGCTCGATAAGCCTTAATAAAGGCTTCTTGCGCCACATCCTGGGCTTCATGGGTGTCGTGCACAAATCGCACGATCAACCCGAGAATTTTGTGCTGGTATTTCAGCACTAGCAGATCGAAGGCACGCTTATCGCCACGCTGCACGCGCTCGACCAGCTGCTGATCCTCTTCCTGGGTTAGCATGAATACGCCTCATAAGACCGGGAGGAAGCGTGCTTTGCTAATTGATCAGGCTTGCAAACATAGACTCGGGCTTTACGCAAAAGTTCTCTCCCCCCTGGCAAGTTTCCTGCGCACTCGGATTAGGCACGCACGAAAACGCAGCACGGGCCTGGCCGGCTGCGTCGATAATCTTGTCGTCAAACTCACCTGCCCAGGTCGTAAAATCAACCCTGCATAGAATTGACGCGACTTCCCTTTATGATGGGCAACCCTCTATGGAACCCGGAGCCTTAGGAAAAGTTCCGCTCCCCACGTCAGATTAAACGCCCACCGCATCACTAAAATACGGATCTTGCCGTGCTTTAGCCTTGAATGCAGCCTCTGTTTCACCGATTTAATGCGCAAATCGGCATGCAGATCGCTTAAGTCTAAGGCACACTTCTCGACCGCTGTAGTTTCCCGATGCCACAAAGGCCCGGCTATTGTGCCGATACCCCCCTCTATATACTAGTGGGCGCTTTTTTTGCGGACATAAGAAGAATGAGCCAACATTTTCAACACGATGTGCTGGTGATTGGCAGCGGGGCTGCCGGTCTGAGCTTGGCGCTTACACTGCCGGGTCATCTGCGCATTGCAGTTTTAAGCAAAGGTAATCTGGCCAACGGCTCGACGTTCTGGGCACAAGGCGGCGTAGCCGCGGTGCTGGATGGCACTGACACCGTGCAATCCCACGTCGAAGACACCTTGAATGCCGGTGGCGGCTTGTGCCATGAAGACGCGGTGCGCTTCACGGTTGAGCACAGTCGCGAAGCCATTCAGTGGCTCATTGACCAAGGCGTGCCGTTCACCCGCGACGAGTCGGCCGACCCGGAGCACCCAGGGTTTGAGTTTCACCTCACCCGCGAAGGCGGCCACAGCCACCGGCGCATCATCCACGCGGCCGATGCCACCGGTGCCGCCATTTTCAAAACACTGCTAGAGCAAGCTCGACAGCGCCCAAACATCGAATTACTCGAACAACGGGTTGCCGTTGATCTGATTACCGAGCGACGCTTAGGGCTTGAGGGCGATCGCTGTCTCGGCGCGTATGTCCTTAATCGCGCTACCGGTGAAGTCGATACCTACGGTTCGCGTTTCACCATTCTGGCGTCGGGCGGCGCTGCCAAAGTGTATCTCTACACCAGCAACCCCGATGGTGCCTGTGGAGATGGTATTGCCATGGCTTGGCGCTCGGGCTGCCGGGTGGCGAACTTGGAATTCAACCAGTTCCACCCCACCTGTCTGTATCACCCGCAAGCCAAAAGCTTTTTGATCACCGAGGCCCTGCGTGGCGAGGGGGCTCATCTCAAGCTGCCTAATGGCGAACGCTTCATGCACCGTTTCGATCCGCGAGGCGAACTCGCACCTCGAGACATTGTGGCCCGCGCCATCGACCACGAAATGAAACGCCTAGGCATAGATTGCGTCTACCTAGACATCAGCCATGAGTCCGACACCTTCATCAAGACCCATTTCCCGACGGTCTATGAGCGTTGTCTTGAGTTCTCCATCGACATCACTCAGCAGGCCATCCCGGTGGTTCCAGCTGCGCATTACACCTGCGGGGGAGTCGTGGTTGATGGGCATGGACGCACCGACGTTCCCGGCCTGTACGCCATTGGCGAAACCAGCTTTACCGGTTTGCACGGTGCCAATCGAATGGCCAGCAACTCATTGCTGGAGTGCTTCGTGTACGCCCGATCTGCGGCAGCAGATATTCTCACGCAACTCGATGACATCAACATTCCAGACACCCTTCCGAGCTGGGATGCCAGCCAGGTCACGGACTCAGACGAAGACGTCATCATCGCCCACAACTGGGATGAGCTGCGCCGCTTTATGTGGGACTACGTAGGGATTGTGCGCACCAACAAACGCTTACAACGAGCCGAACATCGCGTACGCCTATTACTGGACGAAATCGACGAGTTCTATAGCAACTATAAAGTCAGCCGCGACCTGATTGAGTTGCGCAACCTGGCGCAAGTAGCGGAGTTAATCATCCGCAGCGCAATGGCGAGAAAGGAGTCTCGGGGTTTGCACTACACCCTTGATTACCCAGACATGTTGCCTGAAGCGCTAGACACTATTCTGGTGCCAACCACCTACGCCGACTAAACTTGAGCCTTACGCGCAAGCGCCGGTGCTGATCTGGCGCCAGCGCGTCACGCGGGATGCAGACCGCCCTTACCCTGCGTTCACCAGGCAGACTAAAACGCAGCAACACCACCAGCGGCAACGCCAGGCTGTCACGGTGCAACTGCACCGCCTGCCAGCCCTTGGCTCGGTTCCACACCTGCCAACCCTCGCTATTACGTCGAAAACCACTGAACGCGCTCGCATGGGTCAGCCGAATATGACGCGGCAGCGCCCAAAAGCCATGCATCAGGCACAACAAAAATCCGAGCAGGGCAACCCACACCGGTATGGAAAGAAGGCAGATTGAGATCAGCGCCAGTGATTGGGCTGCGAGATACGCCGCCAGCAATTGCCCGGAGGCTTGCCAGCGGCATTCAAAGAAATCACTTGGGTTGGACACGGTCCAGAATCATGCGAACCATGCGCTGCAGTTCAGGGTCTTGAGACTCGCTGCGCTCCATGAACCAGCCAAACATATCCTGGTCTTCGCACTCCAGCAGCCTACGATAAACTTCCCGATCGACGTCATTGAGATGGGGGTAAACCTCTTTGACAAACGGCACCAACAGTACATCCAGCTCAAGCATGCCGCGGCGGCTGTGCCAGTAGAGACGATTGAGTTCAACATCTTCGACCATGGAGCGCTCCTCAAATAGAGCGCAAGTATACAGACCGATCCACTCTAGAACAGTCGGCTTTGGTCGGTTGCGGTGATCCTTTGGCAACTATCCATTTACAGGTCACCCCTCTATGATGTGCCCCAGACTTTACAACCTGCGATGACTCATGGCCGACTCTGCTTTTTTCTGCACCCTGTCCCACGAAGGCGTTCTTGCTGTTATTGGCGCCGACGCCAGTAAATTCCTGCAGGGACAATTGACCTGCAACCTCAATTATCTGAGCGAAACGCGCTCGAGCCTGGGTGCGCGCTGCACGCAAAAAGGTCGAATGCAGTCGAGCTTTCGTATCGTCTTAGAACCTCAGGGCTGCTTTCTGGCGATGGCGCGCGAACTGGTCGAGCCACAACTGGCTGACTTAAAAAAGTACGCAGTGTTTTCTAAATCAAAACTGACCGATGACAGTGACAACTGGGTACGTTTTGGCCTCAACCAAGCCGACGCAGCACTGCAAAACTTGGGTATTGAACTGCCTGCCGAAACCGACAGCGTCGCACGGGCAAACAGCCTTATTGCCATTCGCGTCTCAGAGGGCCGAGCAGAGCTATGGGCACCGGCTGAGCAAGCAGAACCCCTGCACCAACAGTTAAAGGCACTGGTGCCTGAAGCCGATATCAATCAATGGATGCTCGGCCAGATCCACGCCGGTATTGGCCAAGTAATGCCTCAGACCCGTGAGTTGTTCATCCCGCAAATGCTCAACCTGCAAGCAGTGGGCGGGGTCAGCTTCAAAAAAGGCTGCTACACCGGTCAAGAAATCGTGGCTCGCATGCAATACCTCGGCAAATTAAAGCGCCGTCTCTATCGCCTGTCGCTTGAAAGCAACCATCCACAACCAAAACCTGGAACCCCGCTGTTTTCACCGACCCATAGCAGTGCCGTGGGCGAGGTTGTGATTGCGGCTCAAGCATCAGACAGCATTGAGCTACTGGCCGTATTGACGGCTGAAGCGGTCGAGGTAGGCAATATCCAGGTAGGTGATCCCCAAGGCCCCAAGCTTTCGCTGCTTGATCTGCCTTATCAGCTAGACCGTGATCGTGAAATCCAGCGTTAATTCTAGAGAATAGAAATGAGCATGCTGGCGAACAAAGTTCAAATGGACTTGATAAAGGCGATCGTTCGAGATGAACTGGTTTTGCCCACACTACCGGAAGTGGCGTTAAACATTCGCAGGGCAGCGGAAAACCCTGAAATCAGCGTGAGTAACCTCAGCAAAGTCATCGGGCGCGATACTGCGTTGGCGGCACGGTTGATTAAAGTCGTTAATAGTCCGCTTCTGCGCGCGCTGTACGAAGTGACCGACTTGCATACGGCTATCACCCGGCTCGGCGTGAATTACAGCAGTAATTTGGCCATTGGCTTGGTGATGGAGCAGATCTTTCACGCCCGCTCGCCAGTCATCGAAACCACAATGCGCGACGTTTGGCGACAAAGCCTAGAAGTGGCGGGCGTTTGCTATACCTTTTGTCGTCGGCATACCTCGCTCAAGCCCGATCAGGCAGCGCTTGGCGGGTTAGTGCATCAAATCGGCGTCTTGCCGATTCTGACCTACGCCGAAGAACACAACGAACTGCTCTCGGATCCGGTTTCACTTAACCATGTGATCGAGCACATTCATCCGGTGATTGGAGACAAGCTGCTGGCAAACTGGGAGTTTCCGGAAATGCTGCTCAAGCTTCCCAGTCAATATCAAGACTTCACCCGCGAGTCCAAAGCCATCGACTATATCGACTTAGTGCAAATTGCGACGGTGTTCTGTGATCAACGCGACACCTCAACACTCAGTGAAAATCTAAACGCGCTGCATGCATTCAAAAGGTTGGGGCTTGATGCTGATAGCGAGAATTTTCAACAAGAACTGAATGACGCCCGCGTAATGTTTTTATAACGTTTTCTGTAGGCGCGAACTTGTCACGCGATCATTTTAAAGATCAAAAGATCGCAGCCCATTTTTGTGCTGTTTTTTGTGTCGCCTCTGGATGCACCGATGCTGGCGCGCATTTGGCTTGAGAACACAGTTACTACGGATTTATTCCAACCCCTGTAGCAATTGAGCTATGCCCCTTCTCACTGATCGGGACAAAGCTCACGCGCACTTTCAGTCCACGTTCGGCAGCATCATGCAGGCTGATATGCGCCAAGTGCGCGCGGCAGATTTCGCCAACAATGGCCAACCCTAACCCCGTCCCGGCTACGTGCGGGTTACGTCGGTAAAACCGCTCGAAAACCCGCTCGCGGTCCTCATAAGGAATACCGGGGCCATCGTCTTCAACCTCCAGCACCGCCGGTAGCGAGACTCGCAAGATCACGTTACCGCCAGCAGAGGTATGCGCCAACGCGTTGTCGACCAAGTTGCTTAATAACTCATTGAGCAAGGTCGGCTCACCGCGCAGCCAGACCGGCTGGTCAGCCTCTAACGCCAGCGCCACACCTCGCGAATGCGCCAAGGGAGCCATCGCCATACCCAACTCCCGCGCTAGTTGGCTGAGATCGAGCAATTGCGCTCCACCTTCAGCAACCGCTCTGGCCCCGTTTTCGATGCGCGCCAGAGACAGTAGCTGATTTGCCAAATGAGTGAGCCGATCGGTGTCTTGTATCGTTTGCTCCAGCGTAAGGCGCAATACCTGAGGGTCTTGTGTACGCAGCCCAAGCTCAAGCCGGGCCTTCAGCACAGCCAGCGGTGTACGCAACTCATGGGCCGCATCGGCAATAAACTGTGCTTGGCGTTCAAACTGCCAGCGTAGGCGCTCAGTAAAATGATTCAACGTGTGCACCAATGGTCGTAATTCGCGTTGTACGCGCACTACCGGTAGAGGTCTAAGGTCATCCGATTCACGCTCCTCTACGGCACTGCGTAAACGCTCCAATGGACGCAGTGCGGCGCTCACCGCAAACCAGACCACCCACATGGCGCCCAGCCCCAACATCCCCAAACGCAATAACGTATCGGCCATCAGACTACGGGCCATGGCCACTCGCGCCTCGTCGGTTTCTGCTACGCGAATCTCAGCCATGCCGTTCATATTGGGCTCGCTCACGGCCTTGAGCAGACTCACCACGCGAACGTTCTGTCCTCTGTATTCGGCATTGTAAAAGCTCGCCAGCGCTGGGTAATCGTCAGTTCGCGGCGTGCCGGGGGGTGGCGCCGGCAAATGCTCATAACCGGAGATCAAGCGGTGCTGAATATCATAAACCTGGTAGTAGATACGCCCGGCACTGTCGTAGGCAAAGGTATCGAGCGCGACGTAAGGCACGTCCGCACTCAAGCTGCCATCTCGCTGAGACAACCCCGCAGCAATGGTGCGGGCGGAAGCCAGCAAGGTTCGGTCATAAGCCGTATCGGCGGCCTCGCGACCATTGAGATAAGCGCTCATACTGCTGGCCAACATTAATACCACCAGCAATAACGTCAGGCTCCATAGTAGCCGCCAACGTAGGCTGTCGACCTTAAACATCACGGCCTTCCAGCAAGTAACCAAGCCCTCGGAACGTCACAATTGCTACCGCATGGCCATCGAGCTTTTTGCGCAAGCGGTGCACATAGATTTCGATCGCGTCCGGGCTGGCTTCCTCATCTAGGCCAAATACCTGAGCAGCCAGTTGCTCTTTGCTCATGACCCGACCAGGCCGTGCGATTAGCGCTTCGAGCACCGCTTGCTCGCGAGAGGTCAACGTCAGCAATTCGTCCTTAAGGGTAAAGCGTCGAGTCTCTAGGTCGTAAACCAAAGGTCCACAGCGCTGTTGACGCTCGCCACCCAACACACTGCGACGCAGCAGGGCTTTAACCCGAGCCTCGAGTTCAGCTAACTCAAACGGCTTGGCTAAGTAATCATCAGCGCCAAGATTAAGCCCATGAACCCGGTCTTTGACGTCACTGCGCGCTGTCAGCATCAAGACCGGCAGTGTTTTGCCGCGCGCTCGCACACGTGCCAGCACCTCAAATCCATTCATGCGCGGCAGCCCCACATCCAAAATGGCCATCGCATAGTCTTCGCAGCTCAGCGCCAAGTCGGCGGCCACGCCATCGTGCAGCACATCGACGGTCAAGCCTGTGCTTTTCAAGGCTTGGGCAACACTCTCGGCCAACTGCAACTGATCTTCGACCAAAAGAACACGCATCGGGTTTCCTCATTATTTTTGTTCAGGCTTGCCAGTGGGCGGAGTGTACAGACGCAAACCGCGCTGTGGAGCCAAAAAAACAATGAAAGAAAACTGAAAGGTTCACGAAAGGTTGGCGGATTAGGATCTGCCTACAAACAGTTACATCTGTTGCGGACATGATCCGTAACGCTGCGCAAAACACCTCGATGTGTTTTCGCTAATAAGAACAATAATGGAGCACACCGTATGCTGAAGCCTCAGCTTAACGCCTCTTATCTTCCTGCTTCCCCCGTACTCGTTAACAGCCTTTATGGTCTGCGAACGACATTCTGTTGCCCCTCAGTTTACCCATGACGCAGACGCTACACGGCATTTGTCCGGCGTAAACGTTGCCGATGGCAACGACTCATTCCTGCTCGCAAAAACAATAACTCCTGCGGAGACATTATGAATTTCTCACTGCGCTCACTCGCTCTTGCTGCCAGTTGCATGCTGTTCGCTGGCCAACTTATGGCGGAGCCTAAACGCCCTGAATGCATCGCCCCGGCTTCTCCTGGCGGCGGTTTTGACCTGACCTGCAAACTGGTGCAAAGCGCACTGGTCAACGAAAAACTTCTCAGCAAGCCGATGCGGGTGACCTACATGCCGGGTGGCGTAGGCGCGGTAGCGTACAACGCGGTAGTCGCTCAGCGCCCTGCAGACGCCGGGACGCTGGTGGCATGGTCCAGCGGCTCTCTACTGAACTTGGCACAAGGCAAGTTTGGACGCTTTGATGAAAGCAACGTGCGCTGGCTCGCGGCAGTCGGGACCAGCTACGGCGCGCTCGCAGTGAAAAAAGATTCGCCCTACAAAAACCTCGACGACCTCGTTCAAGCTCTGAAAAAGGATCCGGGCAAGGTGGTCATCGGTTCCGGCGGCACGGTCGGTAGCCAAGACTGGATGCAAACCGCACTGGTCGCCAAAGCGGCTGGCATCAACCCGCGTGACTTGCGCTACGTGGCGTTAGAGGGTGGTGGCGAAATCGCTACGGCATTGTTAGGTGGCCATATTCAGGTCGGCAGCACCGATATTTCTGACTCCATGCCGCACATTCAGAGTGGTGACATGCGCCTGCTGGCCGTGTTTGCCGATGAGCGTCTCGACGATCCAGAGATGAAAGACATCCCTACCGCCAAAGAACAGGGTTATGACATCGTCTGGCCTGTGGTGCGCGGTTTCTACTTGGGGCCAAAAGTCAGCGATGCCGATTATGCGTGGTGGAAAGACACCTTCGACACATTGCTGGTTTCCGAAGAGTTCGCCACCTTGCGTGATCAACGTGAACTGTTTCCTTTCTCGATGACCGGCCCGGAGCTGGACGCCTATGTGAAGAAACAAGTGGCCGAGTACAAAACCCTGGCTCAGGAATTTGGCCTCGTTCAGTAACCTTCGCTGATCACTGACTGCGCCCTTAACACAAGGGCACAGCCTTGGAGTGAACCATGCTCTTACAACGTATTTTTGCCTCAGCGCTGCTCATTGTCTGCGCCTGTCTGGCGGCCATGGCCTGGCCCTATCAGGCGGCTTTTTCCTACGAGCCGGTAGGCCCTCGTGCCTTCCCGCTGTTGATGCTCGGCCTAATGGGATTGGGTTTGATCTACATGATCTTTCGCCCAACGCCGGTGGTACATAACGAAGACGATCCGCAACTGGATCGTGAAACCTTGATCAAGATTGGTCTGTGCGTGGTGCTGTTACTGATTTTTGCCGGCACCTTCGAGCCCCTTGGGTTCGTCCTCAGCGCCATGCTAGTCGGTATCCCGATGGCACGTTTGTATGGCGGCCGCTGGTTACCGAGCATTGTGATTATCAGCCTGATGAGCGTCGGTCTTTATCTGCTGTTTGATAAAGCCATGGACGTTCCGCTGCCGCTTGGCCTGCTCGAAGTTCTGGAGAACTGATATGGATACTTTTGGCTATTTGGGCCAGGGCTTCGGCGTCGCGCTCAGCCCGTACAATTTGGTCACCGCACTGTGCGGCACCTTGATCGGCACTGTGGTTGGCTTACTGCCAGGTCTTGGCCCGATCAACGGTGTGGCTCTGCTGATCCCCATTGCTTTTGCCCTTGGGCTACCACCCGAGTCAGCCCTGATCTTGCTGGCAGCGGTGTATCTAGGCTGTGAATACGGCGGACGTATCAGCTCTATTTTGCTGAACATTCCTGGCGAAGCATCGACCGTGATGACCACCCTTGATGGTTATCCAATGGCCCGTAAAGGCTTGGCTGGCGTAGCGTTATCGCTGTCGGCTTGGAGTTCATTTATCGGTGCATTTATTGCCACCTGCGGCATGGTGCTGTTTGCCCCGTTGCTGGCTAAATGGGCGATTGCCTTCGGCCCTGCAGAATATTTCGTACTGATGGTGTTCGCGATTGTCTGCCTCGGCGGTATGGCTGGCGATCGTCCGCTCAAGACGTTTATCGCAGCCCTGATCGGCCTGTTTCTGTCGAGCGTTGGGATTGATGCCAACAGCGGTGTGTACCGTTTTACCGGGGATAACATTCATCTGACTGACGGCATCCAGTTTGTTGTCTTAGTGCTCGGGCTGTTTTCCATCAGCGAGATTCTTCTGCTGCTGGAAAAAACCCATCGCGGTCAGGAAGCCGTGAAAGCCACCGGGCGCATGCTGTTCAACTTCAAAGAAGCATCGGCCGTTTTTGCGGTGAACATTCGCTGTGGCTTGCTGGGTTTCATCATGGGTGTTCTGCCGGGTGCAGGTGCAACCTTGGCCAGTGCTGTGGCCTACATGACCGAGAAACGTCTGGCCGGTGCCTCTGGCACATTCGGTCAAGGCGATTCGCGTGGTCTGGCAGCGCCTGAAACCGCTATTGGCGCCTCAGCTTGCGGCGCATTAGTACCGATGCTAACGCTGGGCGTTCCAGGTTCAGGCACCACGGCCGTGATGATCGGCGCCCTGTCGCTGTATAACATCACGCCCGGCCCGCTGCTGTTTGAGCAGCAACCGGACATTGTTTGGGGCCTGATCGCTTCGTTGTTTATCGCCAACATCATGCTGGTGATCCTCAACATCCCGATGATCCGCATTTTCACTCGAATTCTTGCCGTGCCTAACTGGGCGCTGGTACCGGTGATTGCAATCATCACGGCTATCGGTGTCTATGCGGTTCACGCAACCACCTTTGACCTGTTCCTGATGATTGCCATTGGCATCTTCGGCTACATCCTGCGCAAGCTCGACTTCCCGCTTTCGCCGGTCCTGCTGGGATTCATTCTGGGCGGGCTGATGGAGCAGAACCTGCGCCGTGCGCTGTCGATCTCTAATGGTGCATTGGAGATCTTATGGGCCAGCCCGATCACCCTGAGTGTGTGGGGTTTGACCGCCATCATGTTGCTGTTCCCGATTGTGCGCATTTGGCGCAAGCGCAGCGCCAAGCGTCATGGCGCTGCTAATGCCTAAAGCAAGCCTTAGAGGCTTATCGGACTGGCTAGCGATCTGCTAGCTGCCAAAGAGGCTGACCACTGCCAAAGTGGTCAGCACCCTGTTCTGCACCCCTTCCCTTTCGCCCCACCTTAGCAGCGCTATAAATCCTAATTAGTGCCCTGCTTGGTTAGCGGTGCCTGCCTTTACCTCGCCCTTGCACGTACGAAAGGCTACTGGTCACACGCAGTTTAAGCGGGCTGTTTTAGCTGGGTCTCTTTAGCGCTATCTGCGCGTCAAATCATCCTGGAATATAAAAATCTTACTTACATGTAGGAATATTTACTGACTGTCATCGACATTCCTACAAACTTGCTGAGTTGTTGGGTTATCGGCAAAGCGATTATTTTTAGCTCGTCAAGAATATTCCTTTAGTCCGGCACTTTACTCAATGCAAGGGCAGCACATGAAAAAACTCAGTCTTTCCGGAGTATCAGTCGCGCCGGACACACCGCATTTATCGTCAAACCATATACCCTGCCTGACGCCAAAAGAGCAGGAAATACTCAGTTGGTGCGCCCGAGGAAAGACCAGCGCCGAGGTGGCGATCATTTTGAATAGATCAGAAACCACAATCAATTTCCATATTGCCAACTTGAGAATGAAATTCGGCGTCACTTCTCGTCACGCTGCTGTTATCAAAGCCATAAAGCTCGGCATGCCTCTATTGTCTTAACGGACAAAGTGAAAAGCTTGCCAAGGAATATAAAGATGACTCTATCGACTGCCACCACCGCGACTGCATTCAGCCTGAGTGAAGATCTATTTTGGCCGCCCATACCTATCACCCGATTAAGAGACGTTCTATCTTTAAGTCCAAACATAAGTGAATGGCAGCTCAAACTCGCAGCAGAAGATACCACCTCCAAAATCCATCAAGCGTTAGCAACGTGGTGTTCTTATGTACAGCAACAAGGCTATGTGTGTTTAGAGGAAGTTCCTGCACCGCGCATTAATCATTGCTCACTGTTAGTCACTCACTATTTAAGCGTTGTAGAAGCCCTAATTATCCTAACGCTGCATCACAATTTAAATAGGGCGGAGTGTGGGCGAACATGTGCGTTTGACCTGCAAAAAATGAAGAGCTTATTCCCTCATGAGTATCGGTATCATGACAAATGAAATGCTGAGTTTTTTCACGCACTGGTACTTCGAAATCGGGCTACCTATTATCTCAATAATTGACCGTGATGCGTTGTTTGGAGCCTGTTTGGGGGCGTGGGTTGTCACCAGCGCACGCAGGGCTCTAAAAGGTTGGCAACACGTGGGTTCCTTTCTTCTGAGCGCCTGCGTCGGGTATTTATTTACCCCTGTCGCTTTACCGCACTTAAGTGGTTTATCTGTAGGAGTTACTGCTTTTATTTGCGCTCTGGTGGTCATCCCGATCAGTATAAAACTAATGATCTGGGTTAACACCACTGACATTGCCGAGGTGCTGCGCCGATTAAGAGGCCCCAAATAATTTAAGCGCGGGCCGACTCACTTTCAAGGCGAGCGGATAACTCTTCAACTTGACGAACCAAGCGATGAAGCTTTTGCTTTTCTTTAACCACTTTATAAACATCACCTTGTTCAGAGTGTTTTAATGTTCGGAACATCATTATCATTCTTACCTCTTGTTCAGACAGTCTGCCGGATAACTCAACACACACCGTCGATCTTTGCAAAAACATAGCCCCCTGCCCACTAAACAACCAGTCGAGAGAGATCCCCTGCGCCTGCGCCAGCTCCATACAAACTGAATAGGGTATGCGGTCACGACCTTTCCAACTACTGAGTGTTTGCGGACTTACCCCTAACACTTCAGAAAGCCCTGAATCGGTCTTGACGCGTGTTATTTTTTTCAACCTGCTGAGTATTTCAATAGATTTACTGCTACTCACTTTGAATTTTTCCAATTTGACTTTGTTGTGTTTTTTGGCAGAATTTACTCGTATTGAGTAATTTTAATTAATAAATATGTAACATTTTTTCTCAAAACAAAGCCCTTTATAAACAACAGACGAGGAAAAAGCCAACACTTAAATAAAGCATATCCAAAAGATTACTCAATAGAAGCGATAATTCTTACAGGAATAGTAAAAAGGATTACCCAACATTAACTCACTGACTATCCCACACACAAGGTGTCAGCCCGCATGATCAACGGATTGATCTTTCTTTGAAATTAACGTGCTTATTTAATCAGGCACACAACTACAGTTCAATTGGAGTCAGTCATGAGCACCTACAAAATGGTTTGTCCGCATTGTTCAAGCAGAATGCGTATTCGCACGAGCGAAGGTCGACATATCTTCTTACGCGTCGCTTATCTGCAATGCACAACTGAAGCCTGCGGCTGGTCAGTCAGGGCTGAGTTTGAAATGACCCATGAGTTGTCTCCCAGTGGTATGCCGAACCCAGACGTCCACCTACCCGGCGTCAATCAGGAGTTGCGCCAAGCCGCGCTAACCACCGAAAAAATCACTGCAGAGAGTGCGCGAGCATGACCCCAAGTTATTCGAAAACCGATGGCCAGCACGATCCTCAGCACATAGCGTTGATGTTCTTGCAACGCTACCAGCCCCAACACCGGGGAAACGATCAGGTGTTGTTTTGTAAGGCAGTCCGCTATTTGGTGTCGACCTTTGAGCTCAGTACGCCGGTTGCAGAAAAGTTGGTGAGTTATGCCTACGGCGATCTGAAGATCATTCATGAACGACGACGCTTAGACCTCAGTGCAAGCAGTCAAACGCTCGCCGTGATTACTGATCCGCTAAACGGGATGACATGGGCTGTGCCAGTAGGGGCAATTGTCGGAAGAGTGATTGAAGCAACCGATAACCAACGGTTGCGTCTGGTCTAATTCGAGTCGACTCAGATCATTGCGTGTTAGCACACCAGGTGAACTACCCTGGTGTGCCGAACAGACTCATCGTATGAGCGATGAAACACGTCCCGACTGGGTTAGCGAGGGTTAAACCGACGGTAATGTCCAGTCGATCGGTGTTAAGCCATTTTGCACAAGAAACTTGTTGGCGCGACTGAAGTGACCATTGCCAATAAAGCCGCGATAAGCCGACAGCGGCGAAGGATGCACGGAGGTCAGCACCAAGTGTTTAGTCGTATCAATCAGCTTTTGCTTGCTCTGAGCGTGAGCACCCCAGAGTAAAAACACCAGTTGGGGTTGTTGCTCACTCACCACTTGAATAATGCGATCAGTAAAACGCTCCCAGCCTTTTTTAGCGTGAGAGGCAGCAATACCTCGCTCTACAGTCATCGTCGTGTTAAGCAATAAAACCCCTTGATCCGCCCAAGACTGCAAACAGCCGTGGGACGCGATATCAATATTTAAATCGCGCTTGAGCTCTTTATAAATATTCAAAAGCGACGGCGGTACAGCAATGCCCGGTTGAACCGAGAAGCATAAACCGTGGGCTTGACCGGGGCCGTGATAAGGATCTTGCCCGAGGATAACAACTTTGATTTTATCCAGCGGGGTGGAATTCAACGCATTAAAAATAAGCGGCCCAGGGGGGAAAATTTCTTTACCGGCGGCGTGCGCCTGTCGCAAAAACTCGCGCAGCTCATCCATGTAGGGTTCTTCGAACTCCTCACGTAATGCCTGCTTCCAGACAGCATCAAGTTTTATACGATCATCAGACGTCATGGTTACACCCTTAAAAACAATGCCGCGGACACTAAAAAAGGTCGTCCCCATTGTCAATTGATCAATCCAACTCACTCATTCTCACAGGCTGACGCCGATAGCCTTACATTCAATCTAATGTACAACCCGTAGGATTCGCACACCCCTTACAATAACGCCAATGACGTTAGCCACCCCACGGACACCCGACATGACCTCCACCGACCGCTGCCCCGCCTGTGGTGCGCGCAATGATTGCAGCAAGGCAAGTGAGCAAACCGAGCACTTACCCTGCTGGTGTTACAGCGTCAGCATCGCGGCTGAGATTCTGCAAGCGTTGCCACCTCAACAGCGTAACAGCGCATGCCTTTGCCCTCGCTGCGCAGACGTCCTCAGCCAATTACCCCCTGCCACAGTCGAACCGCTCACGTAAGATGTACGCCTGTATTTCTAGTGATTGATCGCTATGCGCGTAGACCGTTTTCTCAGCAACCTCCCCCAGTTCAATCGCCAACACGCGCGTTTGTTGCTGATTGAAAAGCGAGTGCGGGTTGATGGCCGGATCGTGTCTGACCCACACCATGACATCCGGGAATTCAACCGCATTGAGCTTGATGATCTGGTCCTGCAAGTCGGTAAGCCCGCGCGCTATTTGATGCTGCACAAACCGCCTGGCTGCGTCAGTGCCACTCAAGACCCGGAGCACCCGACAGTGCTGGATCTGTTGAGCGAAGCGGATAAGCACGACTTACACATCGCCGGTCGGTTGGACTTCAATACCAGCGGCCTGATGCTGATCACCAATGATGGCCACTGGTCACGCTACCTGACGCAACCGCATACCAAGTTACCCAAGACGTATTACGTCGAAACTGAGCAGCTCATCACCCGCGATTACATCGCTCAGTTTGAAAAAGGTGTGTATTTCGCCTACGAAGATCTGACCACGCTACCGGCCAAACTAGAATTGCTAGGCTCCAATAGCGCGCGTTTGAGCATCGTTGAAGGCCGTTATCATCAGGTCAAACGCATGTTTGGCTATTTCAACAATAAAGTAGTGCACCTGCACCGTGAAAGCATTGGCCCTTTAAAACTCGATAGTCAACTCGCCCCAGGCGAATATCGCGCACTCACCGCCCAAGAACTTACTTTGTTCAAGCCCTGACACCCGGTCAAAGAGCCACGCTTGCCTGTCATATTCACGGTGCACTATCAGTCTGACAGACGCTCGATTCACTGGAGTCAGACGCCATGATGAAGCCCGAAATCGCTGTGCTCGATCTTCAAGGGCAGTATCGAATTCATACCGAGTTGTTTCGCTCTGAAACCGCGCAAAACACCATCATTTTGGTCAACGGCTCAATGTCCACCACGGCATCATTTGCCCAGACCGTCAAAAACCTGCATCCGCACCTAAACATCGTTCTCTACGACCCGCCCTACGCAGGCCGGTCAAAACCTCACAATAGGCATCAGAACCTGCTGACAAAAGAACTGGAAGCCCACGTTTTGCTGGAGTTGATTGAGCATTTTGACGCACAGTATTTGCTGTCATTTTCGTGGGGAGGCACAGCCGCCCTAACTGCCTTGGCCAACTCACCACGACGCATCGAAAAAGCCGTCATCAGCTCTTTTTCGCCACTCATCAACGCCCCTATGCGCAACTACTTGGAACGCGGCCGCCGATGCTTGGCAGACTGTAATCGCATGCAAGTCGGAAACCTAGTCAACGACACTTTAGGTAAACATCTGCCGTCGCTGTTCAAGCGTTTCAACTACCGGCACGTCAGCACCTTGGCCGAACACGAATACGCGCAGATGCACTTTCATATCAATCAAGTGCTGACCAGCGACCCTACTTGCTACCTCAAGGCCACACAACGCATTGAAATACCGGTGTTGTTCATCAATGGTGAATGGGACGAATACACCGCCGCCAACGACGCACGGCAGTTCGCACCTGCGATCCGCCATAGCCAATTTGTATGCGTGGAAAACACCGGACATTTTCTGGACATGGAGCACAAACAAGCAAGCCAGATCAGCAAGAGTGCTTTGCTCGACTTTTTGAAAGCGCCAGCGCCTTTACTCACAAGGCCGGCACAGCGATTGTCGTTCGTGCTGTAAGCACGTCGAACACACGGAAAGGTTGTAAACAACGCTTTTAATTGAATATTTCAAGAATAAAAACTTCTCATCAAGGCTGACATCTGGTACAAAGTTAGCCGCTTTGAGCGGGTATAGTTTAGTGGCAAAACGAAAGCTTCCCAAGCTTTAGTTGAGGGTTCGATTCCCTCTACCCGCTCCATATTTTCAAGCGTTTTCAGGCAACTCAGCCTACTTTTTGAATCTCCCTCGTCTTAAAGCAACTCATACGTTTGCTTATCAAATTCGTTGCTTGAACGCACTTTCGGACTCGGATTAGGCCCGATCAATGAGTTCACGTGTACTTGATCACCGCCTACTTCATGCACCACGTCCGCAATCACGATAAATGAAGCAACCGCCTCTACGGGCTTGGTTTAGGTAAGACCAGCCATGCTCGACAGTGCAAAAAAAGCAGCCAGCAGCATAGATCGCATCTATTCACGCTCACTGCGCGCCAGCTCTTGCCGCGACATTTATTCCTGCCCAGCCTTTTTCACTTTGTACATCGCCGTGTCGGCGTAGTGCAGCAATTGCTGAGCGTTTTCTCCGTGCTCGGGGTAAACGGCAATGCCAATGCTGCAAAAATGTTGAGCGTGTAATCTTCAATCACGATGGGCTGGCTTAACTCAAAGCAGATTTTTTCGGCAACGACTAACCCATCACAGGGCCACTTGAGGTTTTCCAAAACCAGTACAAACTCGTCGCCCCCCATTCTGGCCACTGTGTCGCTGTCACGCACACACGCCTTTAATCGC
Source organism: Pseudomonas endophytica (assembly GCF_001411475.1). Lineage (GTDB taxonomy): Bacteria > Pseudomonadota > Gammaproteobacteria > Pseudomonadales > Pseudomonadaceae > Aquipseudomonas > Aquipseudomonas endophytica. The sequence continues at coordinate 26,982 of NZ_LLWH01000183.1, forward strand.
AGCGCAACGTGCTGCAACAACATGTCGCCAACGCCGTGACCGTGGCTGTCATTGATGAGTTTGAAGCCGTCCAGATCGGCATACAGCACGGCCAGGTAGTGCTGCTCGCGCTTGGCTCGGACCAAAGCGCTGCTCAAGCGTTCGTAAAGAAACTCACGATTGGGCAGCGGGTCAACGCGTCGTGCTGCGCCAAAAACTGAAGCCGGGCATGCAGTTTTTTTCTTTCAATGGCCGCTGCTACTTGGGCGGATACGAACTGCAAAAGCTCTTTGTGCGACTCGGTATAGCCCACGAACTGCATTCCTTGCAGTTCACTTTATAGGTTAGGGCCTAACCGCCCTTCAGTGCATAGGTCAGGTCGCGGCTACAACGCCCGGGCATGACCGGCGCTAACCATAATAAAAACTCATGCACACGGTTCCAAAAATCAGACTTCACGTGCTCAAGCCGCCATGCAGTCGTTCGATTTAGGCGCCTTTTAAAGCGTTATATAACCGAGCGCTGGCAAAATGCTATGCATTGTGCAAAAAAACCAGCACTTAGGTCGGCAATCCCTAGCGGCGGCGGCCGATAACGTTGACCACCACTCGATCAACCCAGCCCCAAATACGCTGCTTAACCCGCCCCCACAGCGGCCGTGAGCGCCAGGCTTGCAAAGTGATGGGCAGACTTTGAGCGAAATCGGCCCTAAAGCTTGCAGCCACAGCTGCTGTCAGCGTCGGATCAAGGGCCTCAAGATTGGCTTCAAGGTTGAAGCGCAGATTCCAGTGGTCAAAGTTGCATGACCCAATGCTGACCCAGTCGTCGATCAAAACCATTTTCAAGTGCAAAAAGCGCGGCTGGTATTCGAATATCTGTACCCCGGACTTGAGCAATCGCGGGTAGTAACGATGCCCGGCATAACGCACTGACGGATGATCCGTGCGCGGGCCGGTCAGTAACAGGCGCACATCCACACCGCGATTGGCAGCACGACGCAACGAGCGCCGCACACTCCACGTCGGTAAAAAATAAGGCGTGGCTAACCAAATGCTGTGCTTGGCACTGTTGATGGCCCGAACCAGTGATTGCAAAATATCGCGATGCTGATGGGCGTCGGCATAGGCCACACGCCCCATGCCCTCGCGTTGTTCAGGCGCTTTGGGTAACCGAGCGAGTCCGAAGTGAGTGGCAGGTCTCCATGCTTTTCGACTGATATTGGCGCGCCATTGACGCTCAAACAGCATTTGCCAGTCCTGGACCAGCGGGCCTTGAATCTGAACCATCACCTCGTGCCAGTCACACGTATTCTCGACTGGCTGCCAAAACTCATCGGTCACGCCCGTCCCGCCGACCACCGCCAAGCGCTGATCCACCAGCAAAAGTTTGCGGTGATCGCGGTACAAATTGCTCAACCCACGACGCCAGTTCAGCGGGTTATAAAACCGAAGCTCAACCCCCGCCTCAGTCAGCCTGAGTCGCAAGCCTGCGGTAAATGCCAAACTGCCATAACCATCAAACAGGCAGCGCACGCGTACTTCACGTCGGGCTGCGCGTTCCAGCGCCTGGACGAGAATGTCCGCGCACTGCCCGGCCTCGACTAAATAGAACTCTAGATCAAGGTAACTCTGAGCCCCATCAATCGCCGCCAGCATGATCGGGAAAAACTCTGGACCGTCGATTAATAACTTGAATTGATTGGCGCTTTGCCAGGGAAACACCGCGCCAGCCATGTTAGCGAGCCGTAAAAATCAGCACCGCATTGACCGGTACTGAAAAGCTGATCGCCGATAAGCCGGCTGATTTACGCAAGGTTTCAAGTTCGGGTTGCAAGGCAAAATCCTCGGCTTGCAGCATCAACGGCTCAAGGGTCACAACCTGGAAGCGATGTTCATCCAGCCGGGTAGCCAACAGTTCAGCCTCATAGGTGTGCTGCTTGCCACGCAAGTTGACGGTCACCGGCAAACGCAACTCCACTTGAGCTCCCGCTGCCAGCTCGTTGATTGGCTGCATATTGATTTGCGCGGTGATCTGCGCCTCTGGGAATTGCTTGAAGTCGAACAACTGATCGCGCATACGCTCATCGCGCAAAGGCACCGCGCTGTTGACCGAGTCCATTTCAATGCGCAATTGCGCCTGTCCCTTACGGTCCACTTTGCCGTGTAAGACCAAAAAGCGGTGCTTATTGGCGACATTGCCATTTTGCGTGGTGACAAACGAAAGCCGTGATGACTCACCGTCCAAGTACCAACTGGCCTGGGCATACAGGCTCACGCCCAGGGTTAAGATCAACGCGCAGGCAGAAGATAAAAACGTTTTAAGCATAAAAACTCATCGGCAAGTTAACGGCCCCTAGTGTGAGTGCTTATAACCCGGCTTGGCAGATTTTTTTGCACAACGATAGGACGCGTATCCGCATCGCCAGTTCCTTGCCCAAGATGCTGTCATACAAGCATCACTCAAATGTCATGGTCATGAAATTGCGACTCCTTAGCCTGAGGTTGCACACCTCAGTCGACAAGGCAGGCTTAAAGCCTGCACGGAGATTCGCAATGTCCCAGATCGCCAGTATCCGCGACACCGCTCAAGCACGCCGACTGCAGGCTGAACGCTTGCTTGGCCCAGAGGCTCTACGTGAGGCTCAAGCCTTGCGATTTCGGGTTTTCAGCGGCGAACTACGCGCCAAACTAAAAAGCGCCGATCTGGAACTGGATGTAGATCATTACGACGCGCATTGCGAACACATCGGGGTTCGAGATCTCAATACCGGGCTATTGGTCGCAACCACACGTCTGCTGGACCACAGCGCTGCGCGCAACATCGGTCATTTCTACAGTGAAGAAGAATTCAACCTTTATGGCCTCGCGCACCTACAAGGCCCGATTCTTGAAATCGGCCGAACCTGTGTCGATCCGGCTTACCGTAATGGCGGCACCATCGCCGTGCTATGGGGCGAACTGGCTGAAGTCCTCAACCAAGGCGATTACCACTACCTGATGGGCTGCGCGAGCATCCCAATGCAAGACGGTGGCATCCAAGCGCAAGCAATCATGCAGCGTTTGCGCGAACGTTACCTGTGCATTGAGCACCTGCGCGCAGAGCCTAAAAACCCACTGCCAGTGTTAGAGGTACCGGCTAACGTCATCGCCGAAATGCCCCCGCTGCTCAAGGCGTACATGCGCTTAGGCGCGAAAATTTGTGGCGAGCCGTGCTGGGACGAAGACTTTCAGGTCGCGGACGTATTTATCCTGCTTAAACGCGACGAGCTGTGCCCGCGCTACGCACGCCACTTTAAGGCAGCCATGTGATGAGCCGCCTGCGCCTCTATGGGCGAGTGCTGCGTATTGTCGGCGTTATCGGCTTAGGTCTCGGCATGGCGAGTCTTTTTGCCCTGCTGGAGCGGCTGCGCCTGAACTGCGCCATGGATCGTCGCCAACGCTGGACGCAGTTCTTCATGAAGCGCCTGAGCAATGCCCTGCCGTTTCACGTCAGGGTGTTTGGAGAGCTGCCATCCACTCCCATGTTATGGGTCAGCAACCATGTGTCATGGACCGACATTGCCTTGTTGGGGCAACTGACGCCGCTGTCCTTTTTGTCCAAAGCCGAAGTGCGCCACTGGCCCGTAGCCGGTTGGCTAGCAGACAAAGCCGGCAGCCTGTTTATTCGCAGAGGCGCGGGTGACAGCCAGGCGATCCAGAAACAAATGGGCCGTCATCTGCTACAACAACATCCGCTGCTGATGTTTCCCGAGGGGACGACCACCGATGGGCGCTCAGTGCGCACGTTTCATGGGCGATTGTTATCGGCAGCGATAGACACCGAGGTGGCTTTACAGCCGGTAGCGGTTCGTTACTTGCGCGATGGCGAGCGTGATCAAATCGCACCGTTTATTGGCAATGATGATTTGCTGTCGCACTTGCTGCGCGTGCTTGCGCATGAGCACGCGCAGGTTGAGATTCATGTCTTGGAGCCGATTGCCTGTGAAGGGCAGCAGCGCGCGAAGTTGGCGCTCAGGGCGCAGGAGGCGATTGCGCAGGTGCTTAGCGCAGAGCCTGAGGCCAGCCCACAGACTGAGTGTGAACCGGTTGCGTTGGTTTAGCGCCAGATCAAAAGATCGCTAGGCAAGCCTGCACCTACAGGTTGTATGGTGCCCATACCATCATGCACCTAGGCTGAGTTTTTCTCTGGCCGCAAATGCCTGCAATTGCGGATAAAAGGCGTTGAAATCTTCACTTAGCGGCTCATACAGGGCACGCAAATCATGCATGGCGCCATTCAACTCTTCTGGCCGCGAAAGACGACGAGCAATACCGCTGATGACTCGCTCCAGCACCTCAAAGTCACGGTACGAGCCCAGCCAGTCGTGTGCCGCCATATGCGGTGCGATGTCGGCCAAACGCTCGGGCAGTTGGGGTTGCGCGACCAGAAGCTGATAGAACCGCGAAGTGAAGCGCTCAAGCGGCCCTTCTGCGTATTGCGACCAATCACGCGCCAAACAATGATCGAAGAAAACATCAAGCACGATGCCCGCGTAACGTCGTCGAGTCTGGGTGAAGCGCGACAACGACTGATTGACCAGCGGATGGGCGTCGGTAAAGACGTCGATGCTGCGGTGCAACTGGATAGCCGACTCAATGGCCGTGCTGAACCGGCCTTGCAGACGCCCTTTAACAAAGTCGCCATAAAGACTGCCCAGCAATTCTTCAGGCTGCTGACCGCCAAGGTGTAGATGTGCGAGATAATTCATGTCGCGCAGTTTAGCATCCTGCGATTAATCAAGACCTCAACATATCGTTATAACTCGATATACCGATTTGGACTGATTTCAGATCAAATTCATATTTGTGTATCGCGATATTACGATTTAAAGTTCGCCTCATCGCGATATAACGCTATACCTCACTGAGCACTTTCACTATGCCGATCGACCTCGACGAAATAATAAAAGCGCTGGCACACCCAGTACGCCGAGAAATCATTCGCCTGCTTAAAGACCCGCACGTCGAGTTTCCTGACCAGCATCACAGCACTGAACATGGTGTGTGTGCCGGCCAGTTCGACCAACGCTTGGGGCTATCGCAATCCACCGTTTCCGCCCACCTCGCCACCTTGCAACGTGCTGGCTTAATCAGCAGCCAAAAGGTCGGTCAGTGGCACTTTTTCAAACGTAATGAGGAGGCCGTTCAGGCCTTCCTCGCGACATTGAGCCAAGAGCTTTAACAAGGAATTCCATGCCTCTCTCGCTACTTATCTTGGCGCTCAGCGCCTTC
>NZ_LLWH01000184.1 GCF_001411475.1 Pseudomonas endophytica
CTCGGCATAGATGGTGGCACCACGCGCTTTGGCGTGCTCCAGCTCTTCGAGTACCAACGCACCGGCACCGTCAGACAGTACAAAGCCATCACGGCCTTTGTCCCACGGACGACTGGCACGGGTCGGGTCGTCGTTGCGCGTTGACAGCGCGCGCGAGGCGCCGAAGCCGCCCATGCCCAGACCGCAGGCCGCCATTTCAGCCCCGCCAGCAATCATCACGTCAGCTTCGCCATAGGCGATGTTGCGTGCCGCCATACCGATGCAGTGTGTACCTGTGGTACACGCCGTGGACACAGCGTAGTTAGGCCCCTGTGTACCCAAATGGATAGACAGAAAACCGGAAATCATATTGATGATCGAGCCCGGCACGAAAAACGGGGAAATCCTTCGCGGACCTTGATCATGCAGGGTACGACTGGTTTCTTCGATATTGGTCAAACCACCAATACCTGACCCCATCGCCACACCAATGCGCTCACGATTGGCGTCGGTGACTTCAAGCCCGGCATTACGCACCGCCTGAAAGCCAGCTGCCAAACCGTACTGAATAAACAGATCGAGTTTGCGGGCCTCTTTGACGGAGAGGTAATCCTCAACGTTAAAGCCCAGTACCGAGCCGCCAAAACGGGTGGAATAGGCAGAAAGATCCGTGTGTTCGATCAGACCAATGCCACTTCGGCCTGCCAGAATGCCTTGCCAAGTGCTTGGTACATCTGCACCCAGTGGCGACAACATCCCCATACCGGTGACTACGACGCGTCTACGCGACACAGCACTCTCCTTTATTCTATTGACGACACTTTGCAACACATCTAAAGAAAAAACCGCACGCCAGAGCGGCAGTGCGGTTTTTCCATGACAGCGCGCAGCGATTACAAACTATTACGCCTGGTGGGCAGTAACGTAATCGATAGCCGCTTGTACAGTAGTGATCTTTTCAGCTTCTTCGTCAGGAATCTCAGTTTCGAATTCCTCTTCCAGAGCCATCACAAGCTCAACGGTGTCAAGGGAGTCGGCGCCCAGGTCTTCAACGAAGGAAGCAGTGTTAACCACTTCTTCTTCTTTAACGCCCAGTTGCTCAGCAACAATTTTCTTGACGCGTTCTTCGATGGTGCTCATACCTTGTTTTCACTCCTAATGGACAAATTCAGGCAGCTGGCCAGTGGGCAAGTGTATCGAAAGGCTTTTCGGTTTTTCAACTGAAAGCTTTGTACTCACCCATCATTCACCGGCTACCTATAAATAGATTGCAGCTTTATAACGGATTTTAGACAGCTCGTATGACATTTTTTTGAAGCAATCCGTCACATTTAACTCATATACATCCCGCCGTTGACCGGAATTGTAGCTCCAGTCACGTAAGCTGCACCGTCAGAAGCCAGGAAAGCGACCACATTTGCGATCTCTTGAGCCTGACCCAAGCGGCCCAGCGGAATCTGCGCCTGCAAGGCTTCACGCTGTGCTTCTGGCAGCTCACGGGTCATATCGGTGTCGATGAACCCTGGCGCTACCGAGTTGACAGTGATCGAGCGCGAGCCCACTTCACGTGCCAATGCACGGCTAAAACCTTCTAGCCCTGCTTTGGCGGCGGCATAGTTTACTTGGCCAGCGTTGCCCATGGCACCCACAACTGAACCAATACTGATAATTCGTCCCCAACGGGCTTTGGTCATACCGCGCAAAACGCCCTTAGACAGGCGGAACAGACTGTTCAGGTTGGTATCGACAACGTCATGCCACTCGTCATCTTTCATGCGCATCATCAGGTTATCGCGGGTGATACCGGCATTATTCACCAAAATAGCCGGTGCACCGAATTGCTCCTGAATGCTCGCCAACACTGCCGCAACGGATTCGTCGCTGGTGACATTAAGCTCCATGCCAGTGCCTTGAACACCGTTTTCTTTCAGGGTGGCAGCAATACGCTCAGCACCGGAAGCCGAAGTCGCAGTCCCGATAACCACAGCACCCTGACGACCCAACTCCAACGCGATAGCCTGGCCGATGCCACGGCTAGCGCCCGTTACCAGTGCAACTTTACCTTGCAAGCTCATGCAGGCTTCTCCTAATACAGATTCAGACCAGCGCCGCGCTAGCGGCAGCGAAGGCATCTGGGGTGTTCAAATTGTGAGTCGTTACGCCTTCAGCGCAACGCTTGCTAATGCCTACCAGGACCTTACCCGGACCGCACTCAACCAAATCAACTGGCCCTTTGGCCGCTAGAGCCTGAACCGATTCAACCCAGCGCACAGGCTTATACAGTTGCTCAAGCAAATCGCGCTTGAGGGTAGCCAGATCAGGGGCAACAGCAGCGCTGACGTTCTGTACCAGCTGAATTTTCGGCTTTTGCCAGTCGATCGCTTCAATAGACTCGGCAAAACGCTCAGCCGCAGGGCGCATCAGTTCGCAATGTGAAGGCACACTTACTGGCAACGGCAAGGCACGCTTGGCACCTTTTGCTTTACACAGCTCCATGGCACGCTCAACAGCCGCTTTGGCACCGGCGATAACCACTTGGCCCGGGGAGTTGAAATTCACAGCGCTAACCACTTCGTCTTGCGCAGCTTCGGAACATGCAGCCATTACAACAGCATCGTCCAACCCCAAAATTGCCGCCATGGCGCCTTGACCGGCCGGTACGGCCTCTTGCATCAAGCGACCACGACGCTCAACCAACTTCACGGCACCAGCTAGGCTCAGACAGCCAGCTGCAACCAGTGCGCTGTACTCACCCAAGCTATGACCTGCGACAAAGTCAGGACGCTTGCCACCTTCAGCCAGCCATAGACGCCACAAGGCGATAGAGGCGGTCAGAATGGCAGGCTGAGTGATGTCGGTTTGGTTGAGCTGCTCAGCAGGACCGTTCTGGGTCAAGGCCCATAGGTCATACCCTAGAGCGCCAGACGCTTCTTTAAATGTTTCTAGAACCAGCGGATGTTCCGCGCCCAGCTCGGCCAACATGCCGAGGGACTGCGAACCCTGCCCTGGAAAGACGAATGCGAGGGATGTAGACATGTAACAAGCCCCTAATGATCTTGTCGTCAATGAATTAACGCCGCACCTTAGCGGACGCAAGAAACTGACAGTTGGATGGCTGATTTGACTGAGCGGTCACATTCAAGCACTCGCCCAATGAAACGCCTACGGTAACAACCCTTCAAGACGTCCATGCAAACGCTTTGGCAGGTCTTCATGGATTTCAATCAATGCGCGCTCTATCGCACTTTGAAAGCCCTGAGCACCTGCCGAACCGTGACTCTTGATAACAATGCCCTGCAACCCTAAAAAACTCGCCCCATTGTGTCGAGCAGGCGCTAGATCAGCTTGCAGTCGACGCATCAGCGGCAACGCCAATACACCAATCATCCGACTAAGCAGCGTGCGCTTGAACACCGCCTCAAGCCGACTGGAAATCATCGTTGCCAGCCCCTCACTCGACTTGAGCAATATATTGCCGACAAATCCATCGCACACAACGACATCTGCCTCACCTCGATACACCCCATCGCCCTCGACATACCCGATGTAGTGCAAACCGGATGCCGCCTGCAACAAGGCTGCTGCTTCTTTGACCTGCTGATTGCCCTTGACGTCTTCAGTGCCAATATTGAGCAAAGCAACTCGCGGGCGAGCAATACCCAGCGCCTGAGCAGCTACCGACCCCATAACCGCAAACTGTGACAACTGCTCAGCCGTACAATCGACGTTCGCCCCCAAATCCAGCACCTGGCAATAGCCGGTCTGCGTGGGAACCGCCGCCACCATTGCTGGGCGATCAATGCCGGGCAACGTCTTGAGCACATGCCGAGACAGCGCCATCAGCGCACCCGTATTCCCGGAACTCACACACGCTTGGACTTTTGCATCACGCAACAACTCCAACGCCACCCTCATAGAGGAGTCCGGCTTACTTCGCAGGGCATGCGAAGGCCGCTCACTCATGGAGATCACTTCAGAGGCAGAGGTAATTGTCAGACGCGAGCGATCCACAGCCGAGTGGCTATTAATCAATTCTTCAAGCAAGGAGGGTTGACCAACGAGGGTCAGATGCAGCGAGGGCGTAGCACTAAGGCAAGCAATGCATGCCTGAACAATGCTGCGAGGACCGAAGTCCCCGCCCATTGCGTCGATCGCGATGACCTGAACGGACAAGTGATTACTCGTCAGCGCCCTTGTCGATCACTTTACGACCACGGTATACGCCTTCTGGCGATACGTGGTGACGCAGGTGAACTTCACCTGTGGTTTTTTCTACAGACAGAGTGCTAGCCGAAAGAGCATCGTGCGAACGACGCATGTCACGGGCAGAGCGGGATTTTTTGTTCTGCTGAACAGCCATAATTGATTAACTCCTAAACGTTTGGGTCACGCTTTAACTGCGCCAATACACTGAACGGGTTGGACCGCGTTACCTCGTCCTCGGCTGGTTCGGGCTCATCGAGACCCGCCGGCTGCTGGCATTCTTCCGGATGATGAGCAGGCACAATGGGCAAGGCGAGCAAAAGCTCCTCCTCGATCAGTGCATGCAGATCCAATGGATCTTCGCCCAGTTCCAGCACGTCATAACCTTTCGGTAACGACTGGGTATTTGCACCCTCCTTCACCACGGCATAACTGCATTCGCTGTGGATCGGCAGGGTGACCAGCTCAAGACAACGCTGGCAAACCATTTTGACCTCAACGTCGATGGAACTGTGGATTACCACAGATCTTCGCTCGTCGCGCTCAAAAACAAATTTAGCCTGGACCACACCGACATTGTCGGCGAGTGGGTCGCAGAGTCTCTCCAAATCAGCCAGCAGCACTTCACCTTTGAGGGTAGTGCCGCGATCAGCTAATTTGCGCGGGTCAACGTGAGATGGAATCGGGTCATTCAACATAGGCGCAGCATTCTAGGGAGGACCCCCTCACGTGTCAAAGGAAATTGTGCCTGTGCGACAACCGATACTCTCGCTAGAATTCCCGGCCGCCTACAGGAGTCGCGCATGTTACCTCTATTACTTGCTTCAAGCTCGGTTTATCGTCGCGATTTACTGTCGCGCCTGCGCTTGCCGTTTACCTGCAGCTCGCCTGATATCGACGAAAGCCATCGAGCCGATGAGTCAGCGCTTGAACTGGTTAAACGCCTCTCCCTAGAAAAAGCCCAAGCACTTGCTGCCAGCCATCCTGCGCATTTAATTATCGGCTCCGACCAGGTCGCGGTACTTAACAACCAAATCATCGGCAAACCTCATACCTTTGACAAAGCCCGCCAACAGCTACTGAACGCCAGCGGCGCTAGCGTGAGCTTTCTGACCGGCCTAACCTTACTCAATAGCCAAACAGGCGAGCACGAGACAGATTACGTACCGTTTACCGTACACATGCGTACCCTTAGCGCCGTACAGATCGAGCGCTACCTGCACGCCGAACAACCTTACGACTGCGCAGGTAGCTTTAAAGCAGAAGGTCTGGGCGTGAGCCTGTTCCAACGCACCGAAGGCGATGACGCCACCAGCCTGGTCGGGCTGCCATTGATACGCCTGGTCGACATGCTCCTCGCGCAAGGCGTTGCAATACCCTAAATCGGCCAAGATCTGCAACACAAAAAAAACCACAACGTTGGGCTGTAGGAGCCGCCGCAGGCTGCGATCTTTTTAAGGATCAAAAGATCGCGAGCAAGCTTGCCCCTAAACAGAACAGAAGCAGAAGCGCCGATTGCGGCCGTAGCAATGCAGGTCACACAAAAAACCGGCCATATCAGGCCGGTTTTTTTAAAGCTTAAGGTTCAACGCAGTGTAGGCCCTTGAAAACCCATCCACATCGCCAACTGTGAAGCCACGCTAGCGCCCAGCTTTTTCGAGAAACGGTCAAATGCAGATTCCTGCACCGTGAAGTCGACCAGTTCTTTTTCACCGATCACATCCCGAGCAACCGAATTAGCACTGCCCAGACCGTCAATCAAGCCCAGCGGCAGCGCCTGCTGACCCGTCCAGACCAACCCAGAGAACAACTCTGGATGATCCTTGTCTTTAAGACGATCACCACGGCCTTGCTTCACGCTGGCAATGAACTGATCGTGAGTGGTATTCAAAACACCCTGCCAGAACTTGGTTTCATCCGGTTTTTCAGGCTCAAACGGATCAAGAAAAGCTTTGTGCTCACCCGAGGTGTAAGCACGGCGCTGCACCCCCAGCTTCTCCATAGCACCCACAAAGCCGAAACCTGCCGCCGTCACACCAATCGACCCCACCAGGCTCGCCTTGTCGGCATAAATCTCATCGGCCGCACTGGCAATGTAATAAGCCCCGGAAGCGCATAAGTCAGAAATAACTGCATACACCTTAATCTCAGGATGCAGACCTCGCAGACGACGAATTTCATCGTAGACATAACCTGACTGCACAGGACTGCCGCCCGGGCTGTTGATACGCAAGACCACACCCTTAACCTTAGGGTCAGCAAACGCAGCCTGCAGACTGGTGATCAGGTTGTCAGCACTGGCGGCCTCTTTATCAGCGATCACCCCCTGCACATCAATCAGCGCGGTGTAGCCCGCGCCTTTGGTGGCAGTGCGCTCCACATCCATTAACGGCGTGAACAGAAACAGCAACGTTAATAGATACAAAAACGTCAGCGACTTAAAAAAGATCCCCCAGCGACGCGCACGACGCTGCTCCTGCACACCCGCCAGCAAAGTCTTCTCAAGCAGCTTCCAGCTTTTATCATCACCGACTGTCGGCTCGCCTTCAGCAGGCGCCTTCCATTGATCAACCATGCTCTACCCCAGCAAAGACTTTATTTAACCTGCCGACCCAGCCAGGTACGCAATTCAGGAAACTCATTAATGGCTAACCGCGGCTCAAGCGCAAGCAAGCGCTCTACCGGCTGAGCACCATAGCTCACCGCAACAGAGTCAATGCTTGCGTTACGCGCCATCAGAAGATCAAACGAGGCATCGCCGACCATCAAAGCCTGACGGGGCGACATCGCGCAATGAGCCAAAATCTGATTAAGCATAAGAGGATCAGGCTTGCTGGCGGTTTCGTCCGCCGCCCGTGTGATGTCAAAAAAACGCTCCCAACCATGCGCTTTCAACACACGATTCAATCCACGCCGAGCTTTACCGGTGGCAACCGCCATGCGGTAACCGTCCGCTCGAAACGCCTCAAGGGTGTCAGCCACCCCAGCAAATAACGGCGAGGGCTGCTCATCCAAAGCGATATAAACATCAGCGTAGTGCTGACGAAAAGCAATCACTTCGGACTCAGCCATGTCGGGGTAAAGGGTCAGGATAGCCTCAGGCAAACCCAGACCAATAATCCCCCGGATGGATTCTTCATCACGCTCAGGGCGCCCTGCGCGCTTTGCTGCGACTTGCATCGCCGTGACAATTCGCCCAATGGAGTCGGCCAACGTACCATCCCAGTCAAAGATCAGCAGCTTGTACTTACTCAGCACTCAGGCGCTCCACTGTCTTGGCCCACATGTCGTCAACCGGAGCCTGTAATTTCAACTCCCCGCCATCCGGCAGCGGCACGGTCAGCATGTAGGCATGCAAGAACAAACGCTTGCCGCCCAGATCACGAATTTCTTTGGAGAAGTCTTCATCGCCGTACTTGGTGTCACCGGCAATGCAATGACCCGCATGCAGCGTGTGCACACGAATCTGGTGGGTGCGCCCGGTAATCGGCTTGGCCTCGACCATGGTGGCAAAGTCGCCGAAACGACGCAGCACCTTGAATACGGTCACCGACTCCTTGCCCTCCTCGTTCACCTCGACCATGCGCTCGCCCGAACGCAGGTTGCTCTTCATCAGCGGCGCACGCACCTGCTTGATCGACGTTTCCCAGCGCCCACGCACCAGCGCCATATAGCGCTTGTCGATACCGTCGCCGCGCAAGGCTTCGTGCAGATGGCGCAACATGCTGCGTTTTTTCGCAATCATTAATAGGCCAGAAGTATCACGATCCAAGCGGTGTACCAGTTCCAACTCTTTGGCGTCCGGACGCAACTGACGAAACGCCTCAATCACACCGAAGGTCAGGCCGCTGCCGCCGTGCACAGCGATCCCGGCAGGTTTATTCAGCACGATCAGCGCTTTGTCTTCAAAGACAATCGCAGCCTCCAAGCGCTGTAACAAACCTTGCGCCACAGGCACTGGTTCATCGCGCTCGGGCACGCGAACGGGCGGCACACGCACTATATCGCCAGCTTGCAGTTTGTACTCAGGCTTGATCCGGCCTTTGTTCACTCGCACTTCGCCTTTACGCAAAATGCGGTAAATCAAGGTCTTGGGAACACCCTTGAGTCGTGCAAGAAGGAAGTTGTCGATACGTTGGCCGGCATATTCCGGCGAGACCTCAAGCAGCTGAACGCTGGGGGTCGGGGGGGTAGTCGTCGTCATGACGCGGATGATAACAATTTTTATGGAATTGAAGCACTTAATCATTGCTGCTATAGTCGCGAACGCCGCCAAAAGCGGCTTGGACAGCGGATTAACGGTAATTAACCGACCCTGACCAACGCTCTTCACGAGGACGGAAGGCCGTCCTACGGGGCTTTTGCTACAAACGGAGCACTTGGAGTTGTAACAAGCGCAGGTGACATGAGGCCTGAAGCGAGCCTGGGAAGCAGAGTGAAAACTCGCCTTTTACGCCGATATTCACGGCCAGTTCACAAAGTGCAGTCAGCTTCGGGGATTTCGAGCGAATGTTTCGGAAACATCGCCTTTATTAGCCATGATGCGTGAACTCCCCGTTTGGAGAACACGGTAAATGCCAACCCGCTGCGGATTCTGCGCGCGGCAGCACCCGAATTATCAAGGATACGTGTAGGGTGGAGATGCACAACCGCCGGACTGTGTAGCAATAGGCTTTATCAAGACGCTTCATCTCGTCCACAGCCGCTGGTTGATTCCTCCTCCTGACTGAGTGCTTATTAAGCCACCACAGCAAGCAGGAAGCGTAAGTCGCGACTTCGCCCCCATTGGTCGAACCTCGCTAGACACTGGAGTGGCCAACTACTCCTGACGCACCTGACACCGACCATGAGAAGTCGTGTGTGCCGAACGCCGTTTCCGGTAGCCCGGAAACCGACGGTACAACATGAAAAGAATGCTGATTAACGCAACTCAACCTGAAGAGTTGCGCGTTGCACTGGTAGACGGCCAACGCCTCTACGACCTGGACATTGAGTCAGGCGCCCGCGAGCAAAAGAAAGCCAACATTTACAAAGGCCGTATTACTCGCATCGAACCCAGCCTTGAGGCTGCCTTTGTCGATTTCGGCTCTGAGCGCCACGGCTTTTTGCCACTTAAAGAAATCTCCCGCGAATACTTCAAAAAAGCCCCTGAGGGCCGCGTAAACATCAAAGACGTCCTGAGCGAAGGCCAGGAAGTCATCGTGCAAGTCGAGAAAGAAGAACGCGGTAATAAGGGCGCAGCCCTGACCACGTTCATCAGCCTTGCAGGCCGTTACTTGGTTCTGATGCCTAACAACCCGCGTGCAGGTGGTATTTCCCGCCGCATCGAAGGTGAAGAACGCAACGAGCTACGCGAAGCTTTGAACGGCCTGATCGCCCCTGCTGACATGGGCTTGATCGTGCGCACTGCCGGCCTGGGCCGTAGCAGCGAAGAAATGCAGTGGGACCTCGATTACCTACTGCAACTGTGGACGGCAATTAAAGAAGCCTCGCTGGATCGCGCGGCTCCCTTCCTGATCTACCAAGAAAGCAACGTTATCATCCGCGCCATCCGCGACTACCTGCGCCAAGACATCGGCGAAGTATTGATCGACAGCGTTGAAGCCCAGGACGAAGCCCTGACGTTCATCCGCCAAGTGATGCCGCAGTACGCCAGCAAAATCAAACTCTACGAAGACAGCGTTCCTCTGTTCAATCGTTTCCAGATCGAAAGCCAGATCGAGACCGCCTTCCAACGCGTCGTTGAACTGCCTTCCGGCGGTTCCATCGTTATCGACCCAACCGAAGCCTTGGTGTCCATCGACATCAACTCGGCGCGCGCCACTAAAGGCAGCGATATCGAAGAAACCGCCCTGCAAACCAACCTTGAAGCGGCTGAAGAGATCGCCCGTCAGTTGCGCCTACGCGACATCGGCGGCCTGATCGTCATTGACTTCATCGACATGACCCCTGCCAAAAACCAGCGCGCCGTGGAAGAAAAAGTCCGCGAATGCCTGGAAGCCGACCGCGCCCGTGTACAAGTTGGTCGTATATCGCGCTTTGGTCTACTGGAAATGTCCCGTCAGCGTCTGCGCCCATCGCTGGGCGAAAGCAGCGGCATCGTTTGCCCACGCTGCAACGGTACTGGCATCATCCGTGATGTTGAGTCGCTGTCGCTGGCCATCCTGCGCCTGATCGAAGAAGAGGCCCTGAAAGATCGCACTGCCGAAGTCCGTGCCCAGGTGCCGATTCCGGTTGCAGCGTTCCTGCTCAACGAAAAACGCAACTCGATCACCAAGATCGAACTGCGCACTCGCGCTCGTATCATCATCCTGCCGAACGATCACCTCGAAACGCCGCACTTCGAAGTTCAGCGTCTGCGTGATGACAGCCCGGAAGCACACAACAATCAGTCCAGCTACGAAATCGCTGCCGCCGCTGCCGAAGTGGAAGAAGTCCAGCCTGCGGCTGCAACTCGCACCTTGGTTCGCCAAGAAGCCGCGGTTAAAACAGCTCCAGCACGCACCTCGGCGCCAGTGTCGAACGAAGCTGCCGCGCCTGCCGCTGCACTTGCTCCAACAGCCTCCGAGCCGAGCCTGTTTAAAGGTCTGGTGAAGTCGCTGGTTAACTTGTTTGCCAGCAAGGAAGAGCCTGTTGCGCCGCCAGTGGTTGAAAAACCAGTCGCAACCGAGCGTCCAGCCCGCAACGAAGAACGTCGCAATGGCCGCCAGCAAAATCGTAATCGCAACGGTCGCCGCGACGAAGAGCGCAAGCCACGTGAAGAACGTGCCCCGCGCGAAGAACGTGCGCCACGTGAAGAACGCGCACCTCGCGAACTTCGTGAAACCCGTGAAGAAGCACCTGCCGTTGCTGCCGTTCGTGAAGAACGTGCACCTCGCCCTCCACGTGAAGAGCGAGCGCCACGCGCACCACGCGAAGATCGCAAGCCACGCGGTGAAGGCCGTGAAGAACGTGTACGCGAATTGCGTGAACCGCTAGACGCTGCTCCAGCAGTTGCTACCGCGGTTACTGCCGAAGAAGAGCGCCCAACCCGCGCCCCGCGTGAAGAGCGCCAGCCTCGTGCCCCTCGCGAAGAACGCGCTCCACGCGAAACTCAAGCGAACGCAGCGGCTGAAGATGAAGAAGCCCTGTCTAACGACGAGCAAGCGCAAGACGAGACACAGGAAAACAACGAAGGCGATCGCCCACGCCGTCGGTCCCGTGGTCAGCGTCGTCGCAGCAACCGACGTGAGCGTCAACGCGATGTCAATGGCAATGTGATTGAAGGCTCAGAAGAAAACAGCGAAGACGCTAACACCGACAGCACGGCTACCCCTGAGCAGGTTGCTGCACAGGCCGATCACAGCCAAGCCATTAGCGCCAGCGCTGAAGCCCAAGCTAATCAGCAAGCCGAACGCGCGACCAAAGCCGTTGAAGAGTCGACACCCGTCGAGGCGCCTGCTGCAAAAGCCCAAACGACTGATGTGGCGATCATTCCAGCGTCTGTGACCGAAACTGCAACGGTTGAAGCACCGCTAGCGGCTGAAGTTCCAGAGGTTAAAGCGCAAGCAGCCGAAGCACCGGAAGCTAAAGCTCCAGCCGTTGAAACGCCAGTAGTAGAAGCCGTGACACCGGTTGAAGCGCCTAAGACGCCAGACGTTGAGGTTGCTCTAGCTCCTGTTGCTCAGCCTGAAGTCCAGGTTGCTGCCGAGCCTGAACTCGCAGTCGAACGCCCTGTCGTTAACCAAGCTCACACCGAGGTTGAAACGCCAGTGGTAGAAGCGCCACGCGCATCTGCTCCGACCGTAGACACTCCGGTGATCGAAAAAGCGCCAGAACCGATCAAAGAACCCCGTGCTGCTCACGAGCCGGTGACCGAACCAACGGCAGCTGAACCCGCCGTTGTTGAGCCAAAAGCTCCTGTAGCACAGCCTGTGGCCGCCGAAGTCGTAGTTGCCCAAACCGTCGTTGAAACCGCCGCTGAAACGGTTGTTGCTACTGAGGCGGTTGAAGTCGTGGTCGCAGCTCCGGTTGTCAGCGCGTCGCCAAGCAATGGTCGTGCGCCTAACGACCCGCGCGAAGTGCGTCGCCGCAAACGTGAAGAAGCCGCTGCAGCAGCCGCTGCCGCCGCTCAAACTTCCGCGAGCGAAACCGTAGCCCAGGAAAAGGAACACGAGCCTAAACCCCTCGCCTAATTCCCAAGGCCACTAAAAAGCCCCGCCAGTGTTCACTGGCGGGAACCTTGTTGGCCACCTGCATCAGCCAAGGCTTAGCGCGATAGGTGTTGCGGCTATATCCACCGCGCCCTTCGTGATACGCCAAATACTGGTTGTAGGCATCCCATTTGGAGATACCCAATTGCCGTTGCGTACCGGCGGTGTACCAGCCAATAAACATGATGGCATCCGCAAAATTGTCCCGTGAGCCGGAGCTGCCCATCGCAACCTCAAAATCTTTCCATGCGGGAGGCTGAGCTTGCGCGTAGCCGTATGACGGGCTGACACGCCCCCATGGGATGATCCATAAGAAATACGCACGCGGGGGAAGAGCGTCGGCCACAAAGCTGCTTTCCTGCTTCATGATTGCCATTGCAACGTTGGGAGGTGTGCCCCATCGACTTTCCATCGCCACCGAGCTCTTGTACCAGGCCGGGTATTGACGGTAGATATTGCAAAGATTGTTTTGATCCCTCGGCGGGGCTGTTGTACACCCCGTCAATGCCACCAACGTTATCGCTAATGCGCATGCAGGTAGTTGCTTCATCAATTGTCCAAACCTGAAAACAGTGGAGATACACACCAAGCGTGCGCGAGCGTGAATTTATCCGGCCAGATTGCCGACCTTATACACGTTAGGCTCCATCTCCAGTTGCACAGCAAAACGCTGCTGAATATCGGCCTGAATTCGCTGTGCCAGAGCCAGTAGTTGCAACCCCGTGGCTGCCCCATAGTTCACCAGCACCAGCGACTGCAAGCGATGAACACCGGCGTCTGCCTCTCGAAAGCCCTTCCAACCTGCGGTTTCAATCAACCAGCCAGCTGCCAACTTGACCTGACCGTCGGCCTGCGGATAACCGATCAGCCCCGGATACTGGCTCTTCAACTCATCCGCTTGCTGCGCCGATACCAGCGGGTTTTTAAAGAAACTGCCCGCATTCCCCAGCACCGCAGGATCCGGTAGTTTTTCACTGCGGATGCTACAGATTGCGCGGCTCACATCACTGGCGGTCGGACGCTCAACGCCCAACTCGCTCAAGCGCTGACGCACAGGGCCGTACTCCAGATGCAAGCGCTCAACACGGCTCAGGGCAAACCTGACCCGCAAAATCAGCCAACGCCCTGGCTGCTGCTTGAACACGCTGTCGCGATAACCAAACTCGCAGTCTGTGAGGCTAAACTCGCGCAACTTACCGGTATATCGGTCAAGGGCCGTAAGGCCCTCGAATACATCTTTAATCTCAACGCCATAAGCACCAATGTTTTGCATAGGCGCTGCGCCCACCGTGCCGGGGATCAAACTGAGGTTTTCAAGGCCGGACAAACCCTGCTCCAAAGTCCACAGCACAAAAGCGTGCCACACCTCCCCCGCTTCTGCTTCGACGACTACACGCTGAGCATTGTCAGCCACTATGCGAATACCGCGGCTGACCATACGCAACACTAGGGCGTGGACGTCGCTGGTAAGCAATAGATTACTGCCCCCGCCGATCACCAGCAGAGGCAGTTGTTGATCAACCGAGTACTGCAGCGCTTCACGCACATCGCTGTCGGTGTGTGCTTCGGCCAGCAAGCTGGCGCGCACATCGACGCCAAAACTGTTGAATGACTTCAGTGACGCATCAACCTGCAACTGCAAACTCATAACCGTCCCTTCAACTCAACCACCAGCAAATCGCAAGCATGCTCCACCAAGTCCAGTACTTCCTCAAAGCCGTGTTCGCCATCGTAATAGGGGTCTGGTACCTCATCCTTTGGCGCCTCATAGCGACGCAAGAACAAATCAACCTCAGCGCTGGCACCGGCTGGCTGCAATTTCTTCAGATCATGCAAATTGCTCTTGTCCATCGCCAGAATCAGGTCATAGCGATTGAAGTCTGTTGCGCTGACTTGCTGGGCACGTTGCGCCGACAAGTCATAACCACGGCGCTTGGCCGCCCGCTGGCTGCGCACGTCTGGCGCTTGGCCCGCATGCCAGCCGCCGGTCCCGGCAGAAGCCACCTCAATATGCTCAGACAAGCCAGCATCGCGCAGCTTTTGGCGCAAAACGCCTTCTGCGGTGGGGGAACGACAAATATTACCCAAACAAACAAACAGTACGCGCATCAACCCTCCAGCAAACGCCGAACGCGCTCAAGGTCTTCGACGGTATCAACACCCGCTGGAGGTGCCTCGAGCACATCACCCACGTGAATCCGTACGCCATGCCACAGTGCGCGCAATTGCTCGAGACGCTCAGTGTTCTCAAGCCAGCATGGGCCCCAACTGACGAAGTCATGCAGAAAGCCAGCGCGGTAAGCGTAGATGCCGATATGACGGCGGTACGGCACACCGGCGGGTAATGCGTCGGGCTGTTGCGCGAAGTCATCTCTGGCCCACGGCAGCGTGGCACGGCTGAACGTCAGCGCTAAACCATTGATGTCGCTGACGACCTTGACCACGTTGGGATTGAACAACTGCTCAACGTCTTTAATCGGCTCAGCCAGTGTGGCCATACCGGCTTCGCTATGGGCCGCCAAGTTAACAGCGACTTGGTCGATCAGTCGCGGCGGAATTAACGGCTCGTCACCTTGAACATTGACCACAATGGCATCGCTGGCTAAACCCAAGTGCGCCGCCACCTCTGCCAAACGATCGGTGCCGGACTCATGGTCCGCACGGGTCATCACGACTTCGGCACCAAACGCTTGGCACGCCTGCACAATGCGTGCATCGTCAGTCGCCACCACCACCCGCTGCGCACTGCTTTTGCTGGCTTGTTCCCAGACGTGCTGGACCATCGGCTTGCCAGCGATCATTTGTAGCGGCTTGCCAGGCAAACGAGTCGACGCAAAGCGCGACGGGATGACCACTGTAAAAACCGGAATCATTTATCCAGACGCTCTTCGGTGGTCAGAGTGCGGGCTTCAGTTTCTAGCATCACCGGGATGCCATCACGGATCGGATACGCCAGACCCGAACCCTTGCTGATCAGCTCGGTTTTGTCCGCACTGAGTTTGAGCGGGCCTTTGCACACGGGGCAAGCAAGGATATCGAGCAGTTTGGTGTCCATCTAGGTTCCCTGAAATTAAAAATGAGTGAGGCTCTGTGCGACCTGTCTCTGCGCTCGGCTATGGGCCGTTGAAAAAATCGCACAAAACTTAGGGCAAAAGACGTTTTAACTGTTGATCAAACCAAAAAACAAATGCCTCGGATGGGACGGCATCAACCGCTAGGTACCACCAGTCTGGTGACGCAAAGTCGCGGCATTTAACGGCGTCTTTTTCAGTCATCACCAAGGGTAACGGCGGCGTAAAACTCAAGACTTCAGCACTGTAAGACGCATGGTCAGCAAAGGCATGGGCGATTGGCCGCCAGTGTAGCGCTTCAAGGGTAGTGAAGAAACGCTGCGGATTACCGATCCCGGCGACCGCATGCAGCGCTTGGCCTGGCGGGAAAAGGTCCAGCGCCCGGCGCTCACCGCTGCGCAGATTGATCAACGCCGAAGGTTGTAACTTAAAAGCAAACCCCGGATGCGGATCGCTATCGGCGCCGTTATACAACACCGCATCCACGCTCTCTAAACGCTCAACAGGCTCGCGCAACGGCCCTGCTGGCAGGCAATGGCCGTTGCCCAACCCGCGGGCGTTGTCGATCAACACCAACTCCAAGTCGCGGGCCAGCCGATAATGCTGTAAGCCATCATCCGACAGGATCAGGTCCAGCGGCTCACTGTCGAGCAAGGCTTTGACCGCTCGGCCGCGGTCCGGGTCGATCATCAGCGGTACACCGGTACGCTGAACGATCAGCAGGGGTTCATCACCGGCTTGCGCCGCACTTTGCTGCGCAGTCACACGCCAAGGGAGCTGTGGCGGCTTGGCAGCATAGCCGCGGCTGACTACGCCCACCCGCAAGCCATTTCGCTGGCAATGTTCGATCAACCATAAAATCAGCGGGGTTTTGCCGGTTCCGCCCACGGTGATATTGCCCACCACCACCAGCGGTACAGGAGAACGATAGATCTCACCCTCGCCCGCTACAAACCGCGCACGTTTGCGCTCAACAACGCGCCGATACACGTATTCCAACGGGCTTAGAAGCTTGAGTAAGGGATGCCCGGCATACCAGGCGCGCAACACACGATCAGACATAGCCATCAGGGAGTCGTCTGCGCCTCAACAGTGGTCATGCGTAGATGGCTGAAGCCGAGTTTGCCGGCCGCATCCATGGCAGTGATCACAAACTGATGTTCAGCCTTACCGTCAGCGCTGATCGACACCGGCAGGCTGGTGTCGCCATCCGAGGCTGTGCGCAGGGCGTCCATTAAGCTCGCCAGATCGTTTTTTGGTAACAACTGGTTATTCACCGAAAACACCCCGTCGGCACTGATGGCGATATCCAGTAACTTGGTGTTCTGATCTTCGGTTGGCGCTCCGCTAACCGACTCTGGCAAGTCAACGCGCAATTGTGTTTCGCGGGTAAACGTAGTCGTGACCACAAAAAACAGCAGCAGGATAAACACCACGTCGATCAACGACGCCAGGTTGATATCGACCGTTTCTCGGGGCTTGCGGCGAAACTTCACGCTTTACTCCCGACCATGTCGACTTCACGGTCGCCCTGTACCACTTCGACCAATTTGATCGCCTCTTGCTCCATCCCCACTACCAACTCGTCCACGCGACGCTGCAAGAAGCGATGGAAGAACACCGCAGGAATCCCCACCATCAAGCCCGCAGCCGTGGTGATCAGCGCTTTGGAGATACCGCCCGCCAGTACTGCCGCGTTGGTGGTCATGCCCGTGCCCATAAAAGCACTGAAAATGTCGATCATGCCCAAAACTGTGCCCAACAACCCCAACAAGGGCGCCATTGCGGCTATCGTGCCCAGCGCATTCAGGTAGCGTTCCAACTCGTGGATAACCCGCGCAGCCGCTTCTTCAATGCACTCTTTCATGATCTCGCGACCATGTTTGGAGTTGGCCAGACCGGCCGCCAGGATCTCACCGAGCGGGGAGTCAGCACGCAGTTGCTTGAGTTTTTCTTTGTCGAGCTGTTTGTCCTTGATCCAGACCCATACCTGCCCGAGCAAGTGCTGCGGGGTTACGCGGCTGGCACGTAAGGTCCATAGGCGCTCAACAATGATGCCCAGCGCGGCAACGGAGCTCAGAATGATCGGCAGCATCATCCAGCCGCCGGATTTGACCAGTTCCCACACAGTGACAGTCCCCTTGAAAAAGTGCGCCACTTTACCACAAGGCCCGCGTTAATCTCGCCAGAACCGCCGTTGGTCACGCTGGCTCTGGGCTGCGCCAAAAGCCCCAAGTCGAAAGCGAATGGCCCCGCGCTCAGCGCTGTCCAAAATCGTCATGCCCAGCGCTGCATAACGCGCCAACACCTGTGGATGCGGGTGCCCAAAGGCATTGCCGTGGCCTCTGGAGATCAACACTGCCGAAGGTGACAGGCGTTTCAGAAACGCCATTGAGGAGGAAGTGCGGCTGCCATGATGCGGAGCCTGTAACCAGTGTGTGGCCACGGCCAAGGGGCTGTCCAACAAGGCCCGTTCGGCCTCGATGTCTATATCGCCGGTCAATAACAATCGCTCCCCGCTAGCGTCGACCTGCAGCACGCATGACCTTTGATTACCGTCCGTCGCGCCAGACCATTGCCACAAAGAAAACGCCACCCCATCCCATTCCCAGCGCTCACCGTTAATACACGGCTGAGCCTCTAATATTTCGGGCAGTAGCGGCACATCACCACTGACCACGCGCTTCACCTTCATTGATTGGTCTACGGCCTGAGCCCCGCCTGCGTGATCCGAGTCGGCGTGACTGAGCAGCATCACATCCAGCGTAGCGACCCCCATGGATTGCAAGGCGGGTACAACCACTCGCTGACCTTGGTCAAAGTCTCGAACTTTTGGACCCGCGTCGTATAACAACGTGTGATGCCGGGTGCGCAGAATGATTGCCAAGCCTTGCCCGACATCCAACTGCAAGACCTCCACTTGCCCATACGGAATAAGCGTTCGCGGTGCAAACACAGCCAACAGCACCAGCGGCCACCCCAAGGGCCTTAGCACCATCCCGGCTGGCAGCAACAGAATCAAGGCACCCAGCGCACTCAGCATCCAGAGACTGGTGGGTACGGTTGCGGGCAACCACGGTGACAGCATGCCTGCCAGCAGTTCCAAACCAGCGATTAGCCCATTGAGCAAGCCCCCCGCCAGCCACAACAGTCCTTGCCCCAACCACGGCACTGGCAGCATCAAGGTGCCCAATAGCGCCGCGGGTAGCACCAACACACTAATCCAGGGCACGGCCACTAGGTTGGCCAACGGCCCCGACAAGCTGATAGGCAACCCGAGAATCCACAGCATCGGAAACAAGCCCAAGGCGATCAAGCCTTGAGGCCGCAGCCATGCAGCTTGCCAGCTCCAAGGGCCCAGACGCGCGCTAAAGGTAAAAATCAGCACCGCGACTGCGGCAAAGGATAACCAAAACCCTGGTCGCAAACTCGCCAGCGGTTCTACGATTAACACCGCATTGAGCGCCAGCAAAAACGGCAGCCATGGCCCCATGTGACGAAACCGCAGGCGCCATATCAACACTAGCCCCAACATCACACAAGCCCGTTGGACTGGCACTTCAAAACCGGCCAACAAGCCGTAACCTAGGGCTGCGGCAAATGCCAGACCACACGCCCAAGGGAGCCAAGGCAGTCGACGTGGCCACAGCCCATAACGCGCCAGCATGGCCACCAGCCCATAAATCAATCCAGCAAACAGCCCAATATGCTGTCCCGAAATTACCAATAAATGCACCGTGCCGGTGGCTTGCAACAGCTTCCAGTCCTCAGTGCTCAACCCTGAGCCGTCCCCCATCACCAGTGCGGCCAACCATGGCGCCCGACCGTTGGCATCGCTGCGCAACAATTGTTGGCGCACACCATCGCGCCAAGCGTAACGAGCCGGGGCCAATAGCTGACCATCCTTAATCGTACCGGTGGCGCCAATACGTTTGGCCAGCAGCCAAGCTTGGTAGTCGAACCCCTGAGGGTTAAGCAGCCCTTTTGGACGTTTGAGAGTGACAGCCAGTCGCCAGCGCTCGCCACTGTTGACTGACGGCCCGCCATACCAACCCAGACGCAACGTGTTGGGTAATGGGCCGTGACGCGAGTAAGCATCACGCACCTCAAAGCGTACGACCCCATCAGCTTGCTGTGGTAACCCGACCACCCGCCCTTCGACCCATAACGTGCGACCATCCAACGCTGGCGACAAACGGTCATCGAGCGCCGACTGCCCTTGAACACACGCCCAACACAGTCCAAGCAGAAAAAGCCCTACCGGATAAACGCGCATCGACAACAGCAACAACCCCGCTACCAGCACCAGCAGCACCCACTCAAATGCGGGTATAGAGGGTAAATATCGCAACGCGATCAAGCCTGACGCCAGCGCCAACATCCCTGTGTGCATAACCCGATCCGAAGTAATTCCTGCCTTCGGATTAGCCGGGATTTGGTATCGGGGATTAAAAAATTGTCACAAAGTCTGAATAAGCGATCCACCAAATGTGGGCATACTGGGCCCTTGTTACGAGCGAGAAGCCTATGCCACGGCGTTCAATCAAACGTTTCATGCCAGATCCAGACAGCATCAAGAAACACAAATCCTTACGGTTTTTGGGCTCATTGCTGCATGACCCCAACCTCTGGCACCTCAATCGTCACTCCGTCGCACGAGCAATGGCAGTGGGCCTGTTTGCGGCTTTTATCCCCATGCCATTTCAAATGCTCTTGGCTGCCAGTTTGGCGATCCTCGTGCGCAGCAATATGCCCATCTCGGTCGGCCTAGTTTGGTTGACCAACCCGCTCACCATGCCGCCAATTTTTTACTGCACCTATCAGTTAGGGGCATGGTTGATGGACGTCCCTGCCCGCAGCCTGCCTGATGATCTGACGTGGGAATGGATCAGCGGCCAGCTTTCAACGGTGTGGCAGCCTTTTTTGTTGGGGTCGGTGGTCACCGGCATCGTGCTAGGCGGGTTAGGTTACTGTTTGACCATGATTTACTGGCGCTGGTGGGTCAACCGCCAGTGGAAACGCCGTAAACAGCGCAGCCCACGGTAGGAGCGAGAAAAACGTTCATCTTGGAGCTGCCGCAGGCTACGAACTCTTGCTTTTAAAGATCAAAAGATCGCAGCCTGCGCCTGCTCCTATGCAAAACGGCTGTGCGGCTTTACCTCAATTACTGACGCATCCCACGCCCACTGACCAAGAGCTTGGCGCAGGCTAAGTACAGCACCACGGTCGCTACGACCATGAAGGTCAGCGCTACGCTGATTTTGATGTCTGAAACCCCCAAAATCCCATAGCGAAAGGCGTTAACCATGTGCAACACCGGGTTGGCCAACGACACACTTTGCCAAAAAGGTGGCAACAGAGTAATCGAGTAGAACACCCCGCCCAAGTAGGTCAATGGCGTCAGCACAAACGTCGGGATAATCGAAATATCGTCGAAGTTGCGCGCAAACACAGCGTTAACAAAGCCCAACAGCGAGAAGATCGTTGCCGTCAGCACCACCACAACAATAGTCAGCAGCAAGTGATGGACCTGCAGGTGAGTGAAGAACAGCGACAGCAAGGTCACGATCAAGCCCACCATCAAGCCGCGCAAAATCCCGCCCACGGTGTAACCGATGAGAATCGTATGCGGGGACACCGGAGAAACCATCAGCTCTTCAATCGAACGCTGAAACTTCGCCCCGAAGAAGCTCGAAACAACGTTGCCGTAGGAGTTGGTGATCACTGACATCATGATCAAGCCCGGCACGATGTACTCCATATAGGTGAAACCACCCATATCACCGATTTGTCGGCCGATCAGGTTACCGAAAATGACGAAGTACAAAACCATAGTGATCGCAGGCGGCAGCAGTGTTTGCGGCCAAATGCGGGTAAAACGGCGAACTTCACGATAAATGATGGTGTTCAACGCGACCAAGTTGGGACGCAGTTCCGAACTCATACGGCCACCTTTGCCAAGTTTTTCTCAACCAGCGACACAAATAACTCCTCAAGACGATTGGTTTTATTGCGCAGGCTCACCACGTCGATACCTTGCGCAGCCAGTTGCGTGAATAAACCGGTAATCCCGACATCTTTGTCCACTTGTACTTCTAGCGTGGTGGCATCGAGTAACTGGCTTGGGTAACCGATCAATTGCGGTGTAAAACCGAGCGGATGCTTTAAGTCGAGCAAAAACGTCTCAACGTGCAGTTGGCCAAGCAACTGGCGCATGCTGGTGTTTTCGACAATGGTGCCGTGGTCGATGATCCCGATGTTACGGCACAACTGCTCGGCCTCTTCCAGGTAATGCGTGGTGAGGATGATGGTGGTGCCCTGCTGATTCAACTCGGTGAGGAAGGTCCACATCGAGCGGCGCAGTTCAATGTCCACACCCGCTGTCGGTTCATCGAGAATCAGCAAACGTGGCTCATGCACCAGCGCCCGAGCAATCATCAGGCGGCGCTTCATGCCTCCCGACAAGGAGCGCGAAGGTGTATCGCGTTTATCCCAAAGCCCCAACTGAGTCAGGTACTTTTCGGCACGCTCCTTGGCGATTTTGGCTGGAATACCGTAGTAACCCGCTTGGGTCACGACGATATCGAAGGTCTTTTCAAACTGGTTGAAATTGAACTCTTGCGGTACCACACCGATGCTGCGCTTGAGCGCAGCAGGGTTGCGGTCCAAGTCGTGGCCAAAAATATTTACCGTGCCACTGGTCTTGTTCACCAGCGTGGAAAGAATGCCAATGGTGGTGGATTTACCGGCCCCGTTAGGGCCAAGCAAGGCGAAAAAATCACCTTCAGCAACATCCAGATCAATACCACTCAGGGCCTGGAAACCGTTGCCGTAGGTTTTGGTTAGCTGCCGTATGGACAGAGCGGAACTCATATCGGATTACGCACCAAGGTAGGAGAAATAGGTATGACTCAATAAGGGCGGCCTGTCTTTAAGACAAGTCCGACAAAGCCATTAAACAGGTGGCATGGTGCTTGGCCTTGTCGCACAAGTACAGTCGCCCGTATTAATAGTGCTTATTAAGTCAACGCAGTCATGACCGCATTACGGTAGGCCGGACGCAGTTTGAGGCGCTCATACCACGCCTCCAAATGGGGCATCGACGGGCGCTCGATAGGCATTTCGAACCAGGCATAAATAAACGAACCTAGCGGAATATCGCCCATGCCGATCTCATCACCCGACAGATAAGGCTGTTCAGATAGCGCCTTATCAACAATCCCCAGTAACGCGGCACAGTCATTGATGGAAGCATTGATCTTCGCCCAGTCCTGCTCGGCAGCGGGGGTGCGCAAAATACCCCAAAAAACATCGCGAAAAGCCACCGCAAATGAAGTCGAGGTCCAGTCCATCCACTTATCGGCTTGGGCGCGAACGCGATTATCGTTCTGATACCAAGACGTATCCGAACCATATTGAGCGGCTATGTACCGCACGATGACGTTTGATTCCCACAACACAAAACCATCATCTTCGAGCATCGGAACTCGGCCATTTGGGTTTAACGCCCGGTACTGCGAGCTGTCGACGACCCCAAACGCACCACCCGCTTCTTCTCGCTCATACGGCAGCGCCAACTCTTCGACACACCATAAGACCTTTCTAACATTCGACGAATTCTTGCGACCCCACACTTTCAGCATGACGCAACTCCTGATTGATAGACGCCGGAGCAGTCTACGCCGTGAAGGTGAACTGTGCCTCCCACACAAGGTCACTATTGGACGACCTCGCTCAAGAGTTGCGGCTAAGCTCACAGGGGTGCGCCCTAGTTTCATGGAGGATTGAATATGCTGTTGTTGTGGATAGTGGTTTTAATCGTAGGCGTGGCCTTGCTGGCTCATCGCCGCGTTGACCCGCTGACGGCGATCGCCGTAGTGGCGATTTACCTGCTGCTTATGGACTTTTTCAGTCATGGCCCGGTGTGGTTGCTAGTGCTGCTGTGGGTGTTGCTGGCGGCGCCCGCGGCTCTGTTGTTGCTCCCCGAGCTACGACGCAAACGGTTCACGGCCCCCTTGTTCCGCTGGTTTCAAAAAGTCCTACCGCCGATGTCGCAAACCGAGCGCGATGCGATCGACGCGGGTACCGTGTGGTGGGATGGCGAATTGTTCAGCGGTCGCCCCGATTGGGACCAGTTGCTGGCGTACCCCAAGGTCCAACTGACTGAAGAAGAGCAAGCCTTCATCGACGGCCCCACAGAACAATTGTGTGCGATGGTCACTGACTGGGAGATCGGTCAGGCAATGGACCTGCCGCCTGAGGCCTGGGCGCATATCAAAGAGCATGGCTTTTTTGCCCTGATCATTCCCAAATCGTTTGGCGGCAAAGGTTTCTCGGCGTACGCCCACTCACAAGTCGCTATGAAGCTGGCGACCCGCAGCGGTGACTTGGCCTCTACTGTCATGGTGCCTAACTCCCTCGGCCCGGCCGAGCTGCTGCTGCACTACGGCACCGATGAGCAGCGCAACCATTACCTGCCGCGCTTGGCTCGCGGCGATGACATTCCGTGTTTTGCATTGACCGGCCCTCTGGCAGGCTCCGATGCGGGGGCGATGCCCGATACCGGGGTTATTTGCAAAGGCCAATGGCAGGGCGAAGAAGTTATCGGTCTGCGCCTGAACTGGGAAAAGCGCTACATCACGCTAGGACCTGTCGCCACTCTGCTCGGCTTGGCATTCAAAGCGTATGACCCTGAGCGCTTGTTGGGTGATAAAGAAGACTTGGGCATCAGCCTGGCGCTGATTCCGACCGACACACCCGGGGTGGAAATCGGTCGTAGGCACTTACCGCTGGGCGCTGCGTTCATGAACGGCCCAAATTGGGGCAAGGATGTTTTCATTCCGTTGAGCTACCTGATTGGCGGCCAAGAAATGCTCGGCAAAGGCTGGATGATGCTGATGAACTGCCTGTCGGTCGGGCGTTCGATTTCTTTGCCTGCGGTCGGCACTGGCGCCGCTAAATTCACGAGCTTGGTCACTGGGCAATACGCTCAAGTGCGTGAGCAGTTCAATGTGCCATTAGCGGCCTTTGAAGGTATTCAAGAAGCCCTGGCGCGCATCGGCGGCAATGCCTGGCTGATGGACAGCGCCCGCATGCTAACGGCCAATGCGGTGGACTTAGGTGAGAAGCCGTCTGTGCTGTCAGCGATCCTCAAGTACCACCTGACTGAACGCGGGCGCGAATGCATCAGCCATGCAATGGATGTCCATGGTGGTAAGGGCATCATCATGGGCCCCAACAACTATCTAGGTCGTAACTGGCAAGGCGCACCGATATTCATCACCGTTGAAGGGGCCAACATCCTGTCGCGTAACCTGATGATCTTTGGTCAGGGCGCCATCCGATGCCATCCGTTTGTACTTAAAGAAATGGCCTTGGCCGGGCGTGAAGACCGCGATCAAGCTCTGATCGAGTTTGATACTTTGTTGCTCAAACACATTGGCTTTGCCGTCAGCAACGCCGCCAGCACTTTTATTCTTAACTTGGGGTTCGGGCGCTTCGAGCGCGCGCCCGGTAACCGCCTAAGCCAAGGCTACTTCCGTGCCTTGAACCGTCAGGCGGCCGCCTTTGCCATGCTGGCAGACCTGAGCATGATGCTGTTAGGCGGTGAACTTAAGCGCCGCGAGCGGTTGTCGGCGCGCCTAGGTGACGTATTGAGCCACATGTACCTGGCCTCGGCGGCACTCAAGCGTTATCACGATCTGGACTCGCCCAAACACCTTGACCCGCTGTTTAAGTGGGCCATGGAAGAAAGCCTCGGGCACTCCGAGCGGGCGCTGGATGAGTTGCTTAAAAACTTCCCGAGCCGGCCACTGGGCTTTCTGCTGCGCGGCGTTGTGTTCCCGTTTGGCCGCCGTCATACCGGGCCATCCGATGCGCTGGATGCTGAGGTCGCGGCTGTCTTGGGCCGGGCCAAAGGGGATCCGACACTGGAAGCGGTACTTGCTGGCTGCTATCGCCCGCAATCTGCCGACGACGCAGTGGGCGCCCTGCAAAACGCCAGCGAATTGTTAAAGGCCGCTCATCCGTTGCACAAAAAACTTCATGAAGCGCTCAAAAGTGGCCAGCTCAAACCGGCTCCGGGCGAACCGTCTATCGACGCCGCGCTTCACGCTGGCATTTTGCAACCAGCGGAAGCAGAAACCCTGCGCACCGCTGAAGCCGCGCGACGTAAGGTGATTGATGTGGATGACTTCGCTAAGGAAGAACTCACCCACAGCGAAGGAAAAATTCGCTAGCAGGACAGCGGGCGCACAGAGCTTTATACTCTCGCGCCCGTTTTGCTCTAGAGGACTCCACAATGGCCACCAATGACCTGAACCATAATCTCGTCCTGCTCGATATTTTGCGCAGCATCCTGGTTGCCGTCGGTGACGCCGAGCAAATCCCGGAAGAAAGCCACGCATTGTTCATCGAACGTTTTGACGACATGCGCAGTTCCCTGCCAGTCGATCCGATTAACAGCCAGTACCTGGGTCAAGACATCATGTGCCAGGTGATTGAGCGCTACCCGCAAATCGCACACTTGGTGCCTCGTGATTTGCTGTGGTACTTCGGCGGAGCGTGCTTTAATTTCTTGTCCGATGAAGAACTGGACATGTACGAAGCGCTGGAAGAGCGCCGTCATGAAGCCGAAGAAAACGGCGAGCCATTCGATTGGAATCAGGAAAAGCAGTTCATGGCTTTACCGACCACCGAAGACAGCCCGCAACACTGATCGCTCATCGAGATTCAAGACCCGCCCGGTTGATCGTGCGGGTCTTTTTTTTGCCTCATGCCCAAGGTTGGCTCCTGCGCCAACCGCTCAACCAGATAGTCGATAAACACGCGCATTTTCGGCGGCAGGTAGCGCGAATGGGTATGCAGTAGCCAGACGCCTCCATGATAGGAAGCGATAAAACTCCAAGCGGGCAACACGTGGACGATCAAGCCCTGCTCCAGCGCCTGACGCGCCATGAAGTAAGGCAGGCTGCCAATTCCGATGTTTTGCAGCACCGCGTCCAGCCTTACGCCCGTGTGGTTCGCCGCGTAACGCCCAGTCACTGCGACCGTTACCGATTTGCTGCCTTGCTTGAACTTCCAGCGCGCATCGGCAGGGGTTTCGCCCAAATAAATACAGCTGTGCTCACGCAAATCTTCGGGTTGGTGAGGCGTACCGTGCTCCGCCAGATAAGCAGGCGTAGCGCACAACACATGCTCAATCGCACACAACTGACGTCCTACCAGCCCCGGAGGCGGTTGATCGGTGATGCGAATGCTCAAATCAACGTTGTCGTCGATCAAGTCGACATGGCGATCTTCCAGGATCAATTGCACATCGACGCTAGGGTAGCGCCTTAAAAATTCGGGTATGTGCGGATGAATCACATAGTGCCCAACCGCCTTGGGCACGCTAACCCGTATCAGCCCCTCAGCCTCTTGGGTGTAACGACCACTGAGATCCATAACCAATTGCGCTGCCCCCACCACTTCTCGACAGCGTTTGAACACCTCTTCGCCAGCATCACTTAACCGTAGCTTGCGGGTGGTGCGTTGCAGCAAGCGAATTGCCAGCGCTTTTTCTAGACGGGCCACACTGCGGCTGACGGCAGAAGGCGAGGTATCCAATTGCCGCCCCGCCTCGGAAAAACTTCCAGCCTCAACCACCCTCACGAAGATCACCATTTCAGCCAGTAAAGACAGCGGTAGATTTATGCTCACAGCGCACAGATCCATTGAAAGTTGGAGGGATTATCACACTGATGTGACGTCCCTATACTTAAAACAACATTGTTAAAGGACTCGCCACATGACTTCACGTCTGTTTTTTACCGACGACGCGCTCACCGCCGACGTCGATGTTCTTAATTGCACACCTCACGCTGACGGATTTGCCGTGATCCTGAACGCAACGCCATTTCACCCTCAAGGCGGCGGGCAGCCCAGCGACACTGGCTGGATTAATACCAGCGAAGTACAAAAAGTCTTCCATGAGCAAGACCAACTCGTGCACATCGTCAAACAGCCAGTGCCACTCGGTAAGGCGCATGCGCGAGTGGACGAGGCACGCCGTCATTTGAATGCGCGACTGCATTCAGCAGGGCATTTGATTGGTGTTTGTGGCGAACGCGCGGGCTGGATTCCAACCAAGGCCCATCATTGGCCGGGAGAATGCAGGGTCAGTTTTATACCGGGCAACAACGCTCAACCGCTGTGCATTGGGAACCTTGAAGCACAACTTGAGCAATGGATAAGCGCTGACTTGCCACGAGTCATACAGATCAACGCCGACCAGCGCTTGATCGGCTTCGGCGAACTGCCGAGCTACCCGTGTGGCGGCACCCATGTCAGCTCACTCAAGCAATTACAGGCAGTGCCGAAGCTATCTATCAGTGAAAAAAAAGGCGTGCTTGCCGTCCGCTATCAGTTGGACTGAAGTTGAGAGCCTCTGACCACCACGGTCTTTGGCAGAGCGTTTCATATCTTCGTGGCTCAAACGCGTCGCGTCATGGACGCAACGCATACGACACACGGCGCGGAGCCTTCATAGACGTTACTCCAGCAACTACCACCCCGCTGCGCACCCGCGTAGGCACAGAATCTTTTAATTATTCTTAATCAAACTTTCTAACACTACTGACAACAAACAGTAGCAGTACATAGAAATAAAAGCTTACAAACCCTCAGATCACTTTACCTTGACGAAATGAGCGCATTACTAGAAATATTAGCGATCACACTCACTCGTAACTTATCTTGTTTATTATAGGAATACTCCTACAAACTTTTCTTACATACAACTACGCACAACTTCCTACAACTCACCGGACATCACCATGTCTTTCAAAGATCGTTATTCAGAAGAACTTCGCTATCTACGAGAACTGGGCAATGAGTTCGTCAAGGATGACCCGCGCTTGGCACCCTTTCTGGGTGACACCTCCTCAGACCCGGACATCGCACGCCTGATGGAGGGCTTTGCTTTTCTGACGACAAAGCTGGTGATGAAGATTGAAGATCACTTCCCGGAAATCACCCACCCGGTGCTGCAACTGGTCTACCCCAACTATCTGCGTCCACTGCCCAGTGTCACCCTGATCCGCTTCGATCCCGTTGATCATGCACTCAGCAGCTCTCAGGTCATCCCCAAGGGGACCCAGTTGTTTTCCAAGCCGGTCGACGGGGTGAGCTGCACTTTCCGAACCTGCACCGACGTAACCCTGCACCCCGTGGTGATGCGCAGCGCCAGTGTCACCAACAGCATGGACAAGTCAGTCATAACCCTTGAGCTGCAAACTCTCTCACAACAACCGTTAAACCAGATCAACTGCGATCAATTGAGTTTTCACCTCGGCGGTGACGAGGCCAGTGCCCTGACGCTCTACCAATGGCTGGCGCAGCACCTGAAAAAGATCCGCGTATACATCAATGAGCGCGCCTACAACTTGGCGCCAAGCACCCTGACCTTTCCAGGTTTTGAAGCACGCGATGCGCTGCTGCCCAATGCAGCCCCACACTTTGAAGGCTATCGACCGTTGCAGGAGTATTTTTACTTCCCCCAGCGTTTCCATGGCTTCAACCTCACAGGTCTGCGCCACCTCTGGCCAGAGGGTCAAGCCGAGCAGTTGCGCGTGGAACTACATTTTTCCAGACCCATGCCGGAATCCGTCCAGGTGACCCCAGAGACGATCTCGTTGTACTGCACCCCGGCCATCAACCTGTTTGATCACCCTGCCGAGCCGATTCAGCTCAACGGCCGCGAGATCCGCGAGCCGGTTCGCCCGCAAGGGGCACGCCCAGATGCTTATGAGATTTTCAGCATTGATCAGGTGAGTGCACGGCACCGAGACGCCGAAGCCACCGAAGAGAATCCTGGCCAATACTTTGAACCGTTCGAGTCACTGCTGCACCGCGTAGAGTTAGCCAAACAGCCCAAAGCACGCTACTACAGCATTGCAATCGAACAGGAGCTACTCAAGCCAAAGGCCGTCCATACCCTCAGCCTGATACACGGCGACAAGCGCCCGTACCTAGGCAACCGAGAAGTACTCAACATCCATCTGACCTGCACCAACAGCAACCTGCCCCAGCAACTGGACGTGGGCGACATCAACCTCATCAACCAGACCACGCCACCCTTTGCCACCTACCGCAACCTCACCCGACCGACTCGCCAGTACCCTGCGATGTTCGACGGGCAGACGCAGTGGACACTGATGTCAAACCTGTCACTGATTCGGCTGTCACTCTCATCCCCAGCGGCGCTCAAGGCCGTATTGCAAGTTTACGACTTCATCGCCCCGCATGACCTGCAACAGCACAGCAACACCCAGCGGCGGCTCAATGGCATTCAACACGTCAGCACCAAACCCATCGACCATTTGGTTAAGGGCTTACCTGTGCGCGGCAGTAAAACCACGCTCGCCGTAGATCCGGCCGCCTTCAGCAATGCGGGCGACCTGCATCTGTTTGGCAGCGTCCTGTCCCACTTCATGGCGCTGTATGCCAGCGAGCATGCATTTGAACAACTGGAAATCATCAACACCGCCCTGCACACCCGCTACACCTGGCCCGCACGTACGGGCCAGCAGCCCATCATTTGATCACTCGGCTAAAGATCCTGCTCAGCGAACTGCACGGCCCGACTCGCGTTCGGCTGAGCGAGCTGCTGGCCAATTGCGTTTAAACAACATGGCCCAACACGTACAGCTAACACGGGAAGAAATACGAGTGCGCTGATCCGCGCACTTATCGTCAACGACTCGCAAGTTGCAACCCTTACATCATTACAGCGACTGAATAATTACCGCAAAACACACAAACACAGAAACATCCTACAGCATATAAAGAACGCGGAAGAGGACACTCCCAAAACACCTCTTTAAAGTTCATGACTTTTCATCTATGCCATTGCGTAACTATTACGACCCGCGCATAGAACAACTTAACTTTGCCCCATGTACACGCACGCAGGAACAACTATGTCGCGTCCACAGGATGTGCGTTTTACCTTCAGTTCATCAGCTGACATTGAATTTGATGTGGTGTCTTTTGAACTGACTGAAGGCATCTCTGAACTGTATTGTTTAAACGTTGAACTGGTCAGTGACTCGGCCAACGCCGACTTCGCCACCCTGCTGGACAAACCCGCCGTGCTGACCATATTCCAGAGCGGTCAGCCTATCCGCTATGTACACGGCCTCATCAGCCTGTTTGAACAAGGCAAGACCGGCTTTCGCCGCACCTGGTACCGCGCTCGTCTCGAACCCGAACTGGCCCGCGCTGCCTTGCAGTCGGACTGGCGCATCTTCCAGCAGCGCAGCGTGCCGCAGATCCTCGAACAGTTGTTCAAGGAACGTCAATGGGGCGCCTGCACCCAGCGTTTGACCGAAGCCCATCAGACCCGCGAATTCTGCGTCCAGGCGGGCGAGCTAGACCTGACCTTCTATCAACGCTTGGCTGCCGAAGAAGGACTGCTGTCGATCTTTGTGCACAACGAGGCTGCACACCAACTGATCCAAGCCGACCACATCGCCACCTTCGGCATCATTCAGGGCGAACCCGTGGTGTATGAGCCCAACCCCGGCGGTGCCCCTGGCCAACCGGCCTTGCACAGCTTCACCTACCGCGAACAGGTGCGCACCAGCCACCAGACCCAACGCGACTACACCTTCACCCATCCGCGCTACAACCTGCAACAGCACGAACAGGCCCTGCTCTTGGATCATCAGTCCAGCGGCTACGAACGCTACGACTACCCCGGTCGTTACAAGCATGACAACGCCGGCAAGCCCTTCACCCACACCCGCCTGCTGGCCTTGCGCAGCGATGCCAGAACCGTAGAAGTGTCCGGCGACGATGCGCGCCTGGTGCCAGGCTTGGCCTTCGACCTGATCGGCCACCCGCGCGAAGACATGAACATCGGGTGGCGCGCCGTGCGCATCACTCACAGCGGCCGTCAGCACACCGCCCTGGAAGAGGAGTCCGCCGACAGCACCGTGGGCACCCGCTACAGCCTGACCGCCACGCTGGTACCCGATACCCTGCAATGGCAGGCCCCGCTGCTGGCCAAGCCCTGTATCGAAGGCCCGCAGATCGC
>NZ_LLWH01000185.1 GCF_001411475.1 Pseudomonas endophytica
GGCTACAGTGAGGTGAACCTGCAAAGCGCCTGGCGCAACCAAACCAATCAGGAAATCGCTGCCAGCATCGTCGGTTTCATCCGCCGAGCGGCCCTCGGAGAGGCTTTGCTACCGTTTGAGCAGCGCGTAACCAAGGCGATGGAGACGATTTATACCCTGCAGCCTTGGACTCAAATTCAGCGTAAGTGGCTTGACCGCCTGGCCAAGCAACTGGTACACGAGGTCGTTATTGACAAGAAGCAGATTGGTGAGGCTTTCAAGAGCGATGGCGGCAGCACGCGGCTGGACAAGATGCTCGGCGGCAACCTGGGCGTGGTGCTGGACGCCCTGAATGACAACCTTTGGGCACAAACGGGATGAGACCGATCTGGAACGCCGGATTGGTCAGCGTGCTCGTTCATAAGGGATAATGCCCCGCCACTACGATTTATCGCCGCGCTACTTAGAGATGCCTAATGACCCCTGCTGAGCTTCATCAGATTCTTGCGTGTGGTGAAGACAGCCGCCATCAGTTCAAGCGCGATTTCAGCAATATCGATGCCTTGGCAGCCGAGTTGGTGGCGTTCTCCAATACGTCCGGTGGCTACTTGCTGATTGGCGTAGACGACTCCGGCGCGGTGAGCGGGTTGAGTCGCGCCGACATTTCGCGGCTCAATCAGTT
This sequence comes from Pseudomonas endophytica, assembly GCF_001411475.1. Lineage (GTDB taxonomy): Bacteria > Pseudomonadota > Gammaproteobacteria > Pseudomonadales > Pseudomonadaceae > Aquipseudomonas > Aquipseudomonas endophytica. The sequence continues at coordinate 662 of NZ_LLWH01000185.1, forward strand.
GCTCTCCAACGCGGCCTCACAGAATGTCCGCCCGGCGATCAATCCATTGTCCAGCAACCTTCAGACCGAACACGGGCTGGTCATGGTGGTGACAGTCGAACAAGGGCTGAATAAACCCTATGTCGACAACCAGGGTCGCATCTGGGTAAAGAACGGCGCCGACAAGCGTCGGGTCACGGCCCGTGAAGAACTGCAGCGGTTGTTCCAGCAGGCCGGACTGGTGTGCGCGGATGCGGTCCCGGTCGCGGGCAGCAGCGTGGCGGATATCGACGCCAAAGCGCTTGGCGAGTACTTCCAAAGACGCTTTCGGCAGAACCCCGAACAGACAGGTTTGGAAACCATTCGCATCCTGGAAAATCTTGGCCTCGCCAGTGGTGACACACCCAATTTGGCCGGTTTGCTGCTCTTCGGCCAGGCGCCACAACGCCTGTGTCCGGCGTTCGATATCAAGGCAGTGGCGTTTCCGGGCACGGTTCTGCATGACCGCCACTATCTAGACAGCGAAGATATCGACGGTAATCTCCAGGAACAGTACCGACGCAGCCTTGCCTTCATAAAACGCAACCTACACCACGTGCAGCGCCAGCAGGGCTTCAATACCCTCGGCCAGCTGGAAGTGCCGGAGGAGGTGTTTGAAGAACTGCTGGTCAATGCCCTGATCCACCGCGACTACTTTGTCAGCGCCTCCATTCGGATCATGAGCTTCGCCGATCGCATTGAACTGATCAGCCCTGGGCACCTGCCTGACGTGCTCGATACCGAGAAAATTCGATTCGGCCTGTCCAACCGTCGTAACCCGACGCTCACCTCCCATGCTGTGCACATTCTCCCCTATCGCGGTTTGGGCACCGGCATCCCGCGCGCTATCGATGCTTGGCCAATGATCCTGCTGGAGGACGACCGGCAAAGTAATCAGTTCAAGGTGGTGATTCAGCGCGCCGTTGAAAAAGGGCCTATTTCGGGACCAAGTGGGGACCAAGTAGGGACTAAGTCGGGACCAAGTAGGGACCAAGTAGGGACTGAGTCCGCTGCCGAAGGAGAACAAGCCGAAACTCGCCTGTCTTTGCAGCAAGAGCAGATAACGCTGCTATGCAAGATGACAGGCGATCACACTGCGCCAGAGCTAATGACCTTCGTCGGGCGCAGCAACCGCAGCAAGTTCCGCGAGCAGGTTTTGGCCCCACTAATGGCGCTTGGTGTGGTCGAGATGACCATTCCAGATAAACCTAATAGCAGCAAGCAACGATATCGTCTGACCGCAGCTGGCCGAGAGCTAAAGGCTGAACAACGCTCCCCAGACGACTGAACCCAGACAACCACGCTTTCGCGCCAGCACAATCCGGCGCTTTGCACATTTTCGCCACAGGTACCTCATGACCAACTCCGACATCGTCCAGAAACTCTGGAACCTTTGCGACGTCCTTCGCGACGACGGCATCAACTACAGCGACTACGTCACCGAGCTCGTGCTGCTGCTGTTCATCAAGATGGAATACGAACAGGTGCAGAACAACGACAGCTTCGGCCACAAGCTGCCCGAAGGCGCGCGCTGGCCAGACCTGGCCGGCAGGTCCGGCGTTAACCTGCTCGACCACTACCGGCAGATGCTGCTGGACCTTGGCAAAAACCATGACCCGCTGATCGCCGCCATCTACGCCGACGCTCAGACTCGCCTCAAAGAACCGCGCCATCTCGAGCAACTGATCAAGAGCCTCGACGGCATCGACTGGTTCAGCGCCCGCCAGGACGGCCTCGGCGATCTTTATGAAGGCCTGCTGGAAAAGAACGCCAGCGAGACCAAGTCCGGCGCCGGCCAGTACTTCACCCCTCGGCCGCTGATCGACAGCATCATCCGCTGCATCAAGCCGCAGCCGGGCGAGACCATACAAGACCCGGCCGCCGGTACTGCGGGCTTTTTAATCGCTGCTGACGCCTATATCAAAAGTCAAACCGACGATTACTACGACCTAGACGCCAAAGCCCAGGCCTTCCAGCGCAATCGCGCCTTTGTTGGCGTAGAACTGGTGCCCGGCACTCGCCGCCTGGCGCTAATGAACACACGGCGGCATGGCATGGAAGGCGACGAAGAAGGCGTGGTGCACCTGGGCAACGCTCTGGGTCAGACCGGGGCCAACTTGCCCAAGGTCGACGTCATCCTCTCCAACCCACCGTTCGGCACTGCCAAGGGTGGCGGTGGCCCGACTCGTGATGACCTCACCTACCGCACCAGTAACAAGCAGTTGGCCTTTCTCCAGCACATCTACCGTGGCCTCAAGCCCGGTGGCCGCGCCGCTGTGGTACTGCCGGACAACGTGCTGTTCGAGGCTGGCGTTGGCACCGACGTGCGTCGCGACCTGATGGACAAGTGCAACCTGCACACCATCCTGCGCTTGCCTACTGGCATCTTCTACGCACAGGGTGTGAAGACCAACGTGCTGTTCTTTCAGAAGGGCGCCGTGGAAAACCCGCGCCAGGAGGAAGGTTGCACCAAGCGCGTGTGGATCTATGACCTGCGCAGCAACATGCCCAGCTTCGGCCAGCGCACGCCCTTTGGCCCCAAGCATCTCAAACCGTTCGCGGACGCCTTTGGCGACACCCCCGACGGCGAAAGCCCGCGCGCCGAGAACGTCGAAGGTATCGGTGAAACCAGCCGCTTCCGCAGCTTTACCCGCGATTACATCCGCAACGAGCGTAGTGACTCGCTGGATATCAGTTGGCTAAAGGACGACAGCAGCCTGGATGCCGCCGACCTGCCCGCTCCGGAAGTACTGGCCGGTGAGGCGATGGCTGAGTTGACCGAGGCGCTGCGTGAGCTGGAAGAGCTGATGAAGGCGCTGGGGGCGGGGGATGAAGTGGTGGCGCAGAAGCAGTTGATGGCTGAGGTGATGGGGTTGATGGTAGCTCAGGAGAGTGTCGATGAGTAAGTTGCCGAGCACTTGGATTGATGTGGAGATCGGTGAAATTGCTGAAGTCATGGGTGGAGGTACGCCAAAGGCGAATGACGTCGAAAACTTCACTGCTCCCGGCGAAGGTATCGCTTGGCTTACACCCGCCGATCTCAGTGGTTACAAGCGAAAAGAAATTGCCTTCGGCGCACGAGACCTGACTTTGGAGGGATATAAGTCTTGCTCTGCCAAACTAATGCCAAAAGGCAGCCTGCTGTTCAGCAGCCGCGCGCCTATTGGCTATGTTGCAGTGGCTGCGAATGAAATCGCGACCAATCAGGGGTTCAAAAGCTTCGTTTTGCCTCATGGCATTGACCCTAGCTACGCTTTTTATTACCTGAAAAGTATTCGACAGCTGGCAGATAGCCTTGGAACAGGCACAACCTTTAAAGAAATTTCTGGCGCAACGGCTAAGACCTTACCGTTCCGGTTAGCACCAACCGCTGAACAAACCCGCATCGCCGCTAAGCTCGACGAACTGCTGGCTCAAGTCGATACCCTGAAAGTCCGTATCGACGGCATCCCAGCACTGCTCAAACGCTTCCGGCAATCCGTCCTCGCCGCCGCCGTTTCCGGGCGGCTTACGAAGGAGTGGCGTGTTGCTGTACATGAAACCTCTCAAGATCAGGGTTTCTTGTACCCAGTCAGACGACTTGGCGTAATTGCGCGTTTCATCGACTATCGAGGGAAGACGCCAGAAAAGGTCGACTCTGGAGTTCCACTGATCACCGCTAAAAATATCAAGTCAGGGTATATTTCGAGAGTCCCTCGGGAGTTTATCCGCCCTGAAGCATATGAAAGCTGGATGACGCGTGGAATCCCAAAAGTTGGTGATGTGCTGATTACAACCGAGGCACCTCTCGGTAACGTGGCAGTTATCGATATAACGGAAAAATTTGCGCTAGCACAGCGAACAATCTGCCTTCAATTTCACGAAGGCTACTCGTCTAGCTTTGCTGCTATAGCTTTGCAATCGTCAGTCCTACAAGAAGAATTGGCTCGCCGCTCAACCGGAACAACAGTGAAAGGGATCAAGGCTTCAGTTTTAAAGGAAATTGGTCTACCGGCACCCTCCATTGATGAACAAAACGAAATCGTCCACCGTGTCGAGCAACTGTTCGCCTATGCCGAACAGCTGGAAGCCAAGGTCAGTGAGGCCAAAAAACGAATTGATCATCTCGCCCAAAGCATCCTCGCCAAAGCGTTCAAAGGTGATCTTGTGCCGCAAGACCCGAACGACGAACCTGCCGACATGCTGCTAGAGCGCATCAAAGCCCAACGCACCGCCGCTCCCAAAGCCACGCGTAGTCGTTGATCCGCCACGGCGGACTAAGCCTTACTTCAGGAAGAAAACGAATCATGCCCGTTCCTACCTACGACCAGTTCATCGAGCCCATCCTGCGTTTTCTCGCCGCCCACCCGGAGGGTGCCACGGCGGGGGAGACCCATGAAGCAGCTGCCTTGACACTTGGTCTAAGCGAAGCGCAGCGGCAGGAGACCATCGCCAGTGGCCAGGCCACCTACAAGAACCGCTCCGGCTGGGCACATGATCGGCTCAAGCGCGCCGGCTACTCCAGCAGCGCCAAGCGTGGCTACTGGCAGTTGACCGACACTGGCCGCGCATTCGCCCAAGCCAACCCTGCCCCATTGAGCGCAGAACAGGTCGAGCATCTGGCTGTGAACTTCATGAGTGTGAAGCTGAAAGCAGCGCCGGATGCCGCCTCGCTTGATGAAAGCAACGACACGTCAACACCGATTGCCCAGACCGACCTCGCCACTAGCAGCCCGCAGGAGCGCTTGAACCAAGCCATCCTCGAGCTGCGTACCAGCGTCGCGGGCGACCTACGCGACAGCCTGCTGCAAGCGAGCCCGACGCGCTTCGAGCATATCGTGCTCGATGTGCTGCACAGCTTCGGCTACGGCGCCAACCGTCAGGCGCTGCAGCAAGTCGGCGGCAGTGGCGACGGCGGGATTGACGGCGTGATCTCGCTGGACGCGCTGGGGCTGGAAAAGGTCTACGTGCAGGCCAAACGCTGGCAGAGCACCGTCGGCCGCCCCGACCTGCAAGCGTTTTATGGCGCCCTGGCCGGGCAGAAAGCTAAACGCGGTGTATTCATCACCACTTCCGGCTTCACCGCCCAGGCCGTTGAATTCGCGCGCTCGGTCGAAGGGCTTGTACTGGTCGACGGTAAACGCTTGGTCAATCTGATGTTGGATCACGAGGTCGGAGTCAGCTCGCAGCTTTACAAGGTGCCTAGACTCGACAGCGATTACTTTGACGAGTCGCTCGGCTGAGTTCAAAAAGCACCATTCCATTGAAAGCCAGATCAACCCAGCATTCCATCTGGTATTCCAAGCTATTTATCTGATTGACTATTAGCCAACAAAAACAGACGGCTACGGCACATTTTCATCTCCCCGCCCCGATGACCGCTTCACCGCCAACAAACACCTCGCCTTCGGTCGGCAGATAAAGCCCGGAGCCCGTATTAAGGATGGTGTTCTTGCCGCAGCCGGACGGCCCGATGATCTACACCACTTCACCGCGCCGAATCTTGAAGTTGCCCCCCCGAATGGCAAAGGGCGCCTCGGTCTTTCCTGTGGCCGGGAAACATTTGCCGACACTGTGGAATTCAATTTCAGTGGGCTCCAAGTCTGTCTTAGGAGCGGATTTGCCCAAACCCGTCTCAGTCAGTCCACGAAACCTCCAAGAAGCCTGCCCCGTGCGGGCTTTTTAGTTTCTGCTGTTCAAGCAAAGTAATGGACTACATAAGTGTGGGTGCGATCCGTGAGATAACGGAGATCTAATTCTGTTAATGGATGCTCAAGACTAATGATTCCTTACGTTGGCACCTATCTGCTTTTAGCTTGCATTCTCGCAGTCGCGGATCGTTTCAGTGATCGCCCGTTGTTTATTCGAACTCACCTTAAGCACTTTCCTTGGAAGCTTAACTACAACTTTAGGTGGTGGGGATTCCAGGAGTGTTGTGCTGCATTAATCCAGTTATCACTGGCTGGGCTGATTTTTCTTTTGTTTTGGCAAAGCCTAGGTGGGACGAAGGCTACCCTCGTGGCGCAAGGACTGTTTGTCGTGATTTGCGTGAGCTCGTCGGTGCTTTCAATACGGCAATTTGAGCTTATAAAAAGATTTAAGGCCCACTTAGGATGGATGACCGGCCTAGCAGCCTTGGGGACAATTGCGCTGAGTATTGTGGCGAGTGCGTACGCAGATTCGTTCATAGTCAACTGGACGCATGTTGATTCAGCCCAGTTTCCTCTTGCCCAAAAGGCGTTATCTACCTTAGTTCTAATCGCTCTCTGGGGGTACTTAGCGACAGTGCTGATCATCATAGGCGTTGTGGTTGTTGCTTTATTAATGAGCGTGACACACCCCACTTTCATGCCGAAAACTAAGAAACAGTCTCTGAAGTTCAAAAGCTGGAATCAATACAAGCCCGGTTTAGAGCAGCGAAGGCATTCCAGGCTATTGATGAGCATTTTAAGCGGCGCAACTTTTACCGTGATGATTCTGTTGGGTTCTTGGATTTCAATCCTTGGTCACGCCGAAGAAGGGCTTCAGGATGTAATGGTCTTTGCCTCATTTCATCTCCACCCTAAAGACTGCGGTGTACCGGAAAGAGCGAAAAACGCTCGGGCTGCCCTCGTTGCCGATGGTCAAGCAGTGATCGCAACACCTACCGCTAAAGGCTACGTGTACGAAACCATGGAGTGCCAAATATAGCCCGTAAAGCGGGTGACTACAGCGCCGACACTCATAAGCAGAGAAGAACAGTTACTTTTCTGCGTCATCTCGCCCTATACAGAGGCAAAAAGTAGCACGCTCGCACGGCATGCCTCAGTAGCAGTTCCCTCTTTACTGGCAAATATTCTATGCCTGTCAATGACTTGAATGGCTGATGAAGAAACTGGCACAGCTCGTGCTTTATTGTATCCGTGGATAATTGGATACAAAAAAGAGGCTTTGATGAAACTCGCTTCTGTCTACACCGAGCGTCAGCCGATTACTGCTGAAGAAGAAGCCTACAACTTCCTTCTTGAAGCGATCTGTACGGGTCGTTATAGCAAAGGGGATCGGTTAATCGCTGAGGACATCGCGAGTGAGATCGGCATGAGTCGTATGCCGGTGCGTGAAGCCTTCCGCCGTCTCGATGCCCAGGGTTTAGTGACGCTGCGGCCCAACCGCGGCGCTGTTGTCAGCGGTCTGGATATCGAGCAAATGCAGGAAGTGTTTGAGATGCGCAGCGCTCTCGAAGGCTTGGCTGTTCGGGTGGCTGTTCCCAACATCGGAGAGCGCCAGCTCGCTGCCCTAGAACGTCTGTTAGATGAAATGGACGAGTACCGCAACGACAGCGCGGGTTGGGTCAGTCTTCACCGCACGTTCCACGAATACCTGTGCAGCCTGAGCAAAAGGCCAAGGCTGATGAAGCATATTTCGGCTTTGTACGCGTTGATTGAAGCCCCAATGCGACTGTGGCTACAGCAGCTCGAAAAACCCGTGAGCGCCCGCCAGGAACACGCCGCAATCCTTGACGCTATTCGTGCAGGTGACGCAGCCCAGGCTGAAGCGGTGGTGCGCGAGCACATCGAAAGCACGGTGCCCGAACTGATCTTATTTTTGCAATCCGAAAAATAGAAGAGAGCAACTGCCTAACTTAGTTATTTGCGTCACCAATCGTTCTCAGCCGCGTGCTGTCTTCCTAGGGAAATTCATGATGCGTACATTGAGCTTTGTTGCAGGCTTATGCCTAACTGCTTTATTGCCCGTGGCACAGGGCGCCGCCCCGGTAGTGAAGATGTACAACTGGTCCGATTACATCGGTCCCGACACCCTGAAGAACTTCGAAAAAGACAGCAACATCAAGGTCCAGTACGACATTTTCGACAGCAACGAAATGCTCGAGGCAAAATTGCTCTCCGGGCATTCTGGTTATGACCTTGTCGTGCCTTCCAGTCAGTTTCTCTCCAAGCAAATCCGCGCTGGGGCCTATCAGCCTTTGCAACGCGAGCATTTGAATAACTGGAAGCATCTGGACCCTCGCCTGATGAACTTGCTCGCGGCTGCAGAACCTGGCACCCGCAGATTCCTGGTCCATGGTTTTTGATCCGGCCAACTTGGAGAAACTTAAAAGCTGCGGCGTAGGGTTCCTTGATGCTCCGCTGAAGATCATTCCGCAAACCATGCTTTACCTGGGCCTAGACCCCAATAGCGTCAAACCCGATGACTACAAGAAAGCGTCGGCCTTACTGATGACTCTGCGCCCATCGGTGACTTACTTTAACTCCTCGAAATACATTGCGGATCTGGCCAATGGTGACATCTGTGTCGCCATCGGTTACTCCGGTGATGTGATGCAGGCCCAGACTCGTGCCAGCGAGGCGGGTAAAGCCATCGACATTCGTTTTCTGAACCCCAAAGAAGGGGTAAACCTGTGGTTCGACATGCTCGCAATCCCTAAGGACGCGAGCAACGCAGCCAATGCTCACGCGTTAATCAACTACTTGCTGCGCCCCGAAGTGATTGCCCCGGTGAGCGACTACACCGGATACGCCAACCCTAACAAGGACGCTACCGCACTCATGGACCCTAAGGTCAGTGGGAACCCTTCTATTTATCCGAGCGATGAAGTGATTAGTCACACGTTCGTTTCCGCCGACTTGCCGGACCCTATCCAGCGCCTGATCACCCGCGAGTGGAACCGGATTAAATCAGGCCAATGAATGCGTGTTTTGAAGAGTTTTTATCATGTTGAATTTTTCTGCTCACGAGTATCCGTACACATCGCAACGCCAGTGTGTCTTCGCTCAGCGGGGCATGGTGGCTACCTCCCAGCCATTAGCGGCGCAAGCCGGCATCGAGATGATGCAAAAGGGCGGCAACGCGATCGACGCAGCCATTGCCACGGCAGCGGCCCTGACCGTGGTCGAACCCACCGGCTGCGGCTTGGGCGGAGACGCTTTTGCGCTGGTCTGGTTCAAGGACCAGTTGCATGGACTCAACGCTAACGGTCATGCGCCCGCAGCTTTGAGCATCGAAGCGGTCAAGAGCGCTGGTCATCAGCAGATGCCGCTGTATGGCTGGACGCCAGTGACGATCCCTGGCTGTCCCTCCGCGTGGGCCGAATTGTCAAAGCGCTTCGGGCAGTTGCCTTTTGCCGATTTGATGCAACCGGCCATACAGTTGGCTCGGGACGGTTTCCCGTTATCGCCGGTAGTTGCCCACCAATGGCAAATCGCCTTGGATGAGTTCACACCTCACCGCGACTCTGTCCTAGAGGCTTGGTTTGACACGTTCTTGATTGAAGACCGCGCACCGCGCGCTGGGGAGATGTTCCGCAACCCCGCTCAGGCTCGAACGCTGGAAGAACTGGCGGCCACCTGTTGTGAGAGCCTGTATCGAGGCTCCTTGGCGCAACGGCTGGATGCTCACTCGCGAGCCACGGGTGGCTACTTGCGCGCCAGTGACTTGCAGGAATACCGCGCACAATGGGTCGATCCGATTCATATCAACTACCGAGGTGTTGACGTCTGGGAAATTCCGCCTAGCGGTCAGGGATTGGTGGCGTTGATGGCACTGAAAATCCTTGAAGGTTTCAGCTTCGATCACCGTGACAGTCAGCAGACTTGGCACCGCCAATTGGAAGCCATGAAACTGGCTTACAGCGACGGCTTACACTACATCACCGACCCATTACACATGCGCGTCGCCCAGGCCGATTTGCTCAGTGATGACTACAGCCGTCGGCGGCGAGAGCTCATTGGCGAACACGCGTTGCCACCCAAGCCAGGCGACCCCCACGCCAGCGGCACGGTTTACTTGGCAACCGCCGATGCGCAGGGAAACATGGTTTCCTTTATCCAGAGTAACTATCACGGTTTTGGCTCTGGAGTGGTGCTACCTGACAGCGGTATCGCGCTGCAGAATCGCGGACAAGAATTCAGTCTTGATCCTGAGCATGCCAACTGTCTTGCACCGGGCAAGAAGACATTCCATACCATTATTCCGGGTTTCCTCACCCAGAATGGCCAAGCGCTAGGACCGTTCGGGGTGATGGGTGGGTACATGCAACCTCAAGGGCATGTGCAGATGGTCATGAACTTGGTGGACTTTGGGCTGAACCCTCAGGCCGCACTGGACGCACCACGTTGGCAATGGTTGGGAGAGATGAAGGTTGGCATTGAGCAGAGCGCCTCTCAGAACCTGGCCAACGCCCTCTCTCGTCGCGGGCACCAAGTAGAGATTGCTAGCGACCTGACTGACTATGGGCGGGGGCAGATCATCCTGCGCGACCCTGTTAGCGGCGTGTTGTGCGGCGGCACCGAACCGCGAGCGGACTCACACATCGCGGCGTGGTAACCGAACCGTTGAACGGTCTTCGCAGCAGTGGCCGCAAATGAGCGTTTCTGGGCCACTGCTGCGAGGTTTTACAGACGTTTACATACCGGCGATGGAGCATGGGTTCCATGCGGCACGTTAGGCAATCGTGACCGCTCCCTAACCCTTTAGATTTCCAAAATCCCCGACGCCATGTAGCCGCCGTCTACGGGGATGACGTGACCGCTGATGTACGAGGAGTCGTCGGAGGCTAGAAACGCGACGGCGCCGGCCATTTCTGCAGGGGTGCCGTAGCGGCCCATCGGCACTGAGCGGGCGTAGGAGTCGCGGGTTTTGGCCGAGTGCAGTCTTTGGGTTAAGGGGGTGTCTACCGGGCCGGGGGCGATGCCGTTGACGGTGATGCCCAAGTCGGCCAGTTCGACGGCCATTTGCCGGGTTAGGCCGATAATCGCGGCCTTGGAGGTGCCGTAGGCCGTGCGCCCCATGCTCGCCCGCATGCCGCTGATGGACGCTACGTTGATGATTCGCCCCCAGCCGTTGGCGCTCATCAGGCGTGCTGCGTGTTGGCCGCACAGGAGTGAGCCGGTGACGTTGATGTTGATGACCCGCTGCCAGTCGACCAGGTCGCATTCAAGGAACGCTTGGGTCTTGGCGATACCGGCGTTGTTGACCAGTACGTCGCAACGACCGAAGCGTTGGTCCAGTTCTTCAAATGCCGCGGCAATCGACTGCGGGTCGCCCACGTCAATGGCCAGCGCCAGCGCTTCAATACCTTGTGCCTTGAGACCAGCAACCATTTCTTCGGCCGCGCCTAAGTTGATGTCGGCGACCACGACGGTATGGCCGTCGTGCCCAAGCCGTTCGGCAATGGCTGCGCCAATCCCCATGGCAGCACCGGTCACGAGGGCCACACGGCCCTGCTCTGCGACAGTGATCATTTTTCTGTTCGCTAATTGGCTCATAACAAATGCTCTCTTAAAGGAAACCGATGGAGATCCACGGGAAGCAGGCAACGATGACCAGCGCTACGATCAGTGCGCCGAGGTAACCCCAGACGCGGCGGATCACATGGTCGGAGGACACTTTGCTGATGGCGCAAGCGGCGTAGAAACCGACGCCCAGAGGCGGCGCGAACAGGCCGATACCCATGGCCAAGATCACTACCATGGCGTAGTGCACCGGGTGGATCCCGAGCATTTCTGCCAGTGGGAACATCAGTGGGCCAAACAGTACGATGGCCGGGATGCCCTCAAGGACGCTGCCCAAGATCACGAACACCAAGATGGTCACAATCATGTACCCCATGGTGCCGCCGGGGATGTCGCTGATGAGGTCTACGAGTGCGGCCGAGAACCCAGACTGCGTGAGTGCCCACGCCATCGCCGATGCCATGCCGATGATCAGCAGGATCGAGCCAGACAAAGCCCCGGCCTCCAGCATCATCGGGTACACCCTTTTGAACTCGATGTGACGCATGAACAGGTGCATCACCAGCCCAACCATCACCACGTAAGCCACGCCGATGGTTGACACTTCGGTGGCGGTGGCAGCGCCTTCAAGGACTGCCACGCGAATCAGTAACGGCAGCGCCAGAGCAGGCAAGGCGATCAGGAAAGTACGGGCAACCACCGACAGCGGCGCACGCTTGACGTTGGGCATCGCCTCTTTGCGTGAGCGCCACCAGCACACCATCGCGATCACTACGGTGGCAACCACTGCGGGCATTAGGCCGCCGATAAACAGCGCGGTAATCGACACACTGCACACCGCACCGATGGTGATCAGCACCAAGCTCGGCGGGATGGTTTCGGTCATGGCACCGGTGGCTGCCAGCAAGGCCGCCAGCTCTTCAGGTTCGGAGCCACGCTTTTTCATTTCAGGGAACAGCGCCGGAGCCACCGCTGCCATGTCGGCAACCTTGGAACCGGAAATCCCCGATACCAAAAACATCGCTCCCAGCAGCACGTACTGCAACCCGCCGCGCACGTGCCCTAGGAGTGAGGCCATGAAATCAATCAATGTTTTGGCCATGCCCGACAGTTGCAATACCACGCCCAGCATCACGAACAACGGCACCGCCAGCAGCACCATGTGCGACATGCCTTCGTCCATGCGCCCTACCACGATCGATAACGGCGCGTGGGTGGCCAGCGCCAAGTAGGCGATGGTGGCTGTACCGAAGGCGAAGGCGATGGGGATACCGCCGAACACGCAAGCCCCCAGCAGTACTAAGAAGAAGACGATCAGGTTGTAGTTACCCATACCCACCAGCAGCGGCTGGCAGAGCCACAATACCGCGCCGACGACGATCACTACGCCGACCCCGGCCATGAACTGGCGCATCGTAGAAAACCGCGCCATGCGCGACACCGCCGCCAGTAGCATCAGGATCGCGCCAACCGGTAACGCCGCAGCTCGCACACCGTCGGGGATGCCCAAGGCCGGCGTGGTGATCGACATTTGTTCATGGGAGTGCTGCATAGCAGGCCCGATGATCATCACCACAAACAGGCACACCACCAGCGCCGAAAGCGTTTCACAAAACCCACGCCAGGCCACTGGAAGTTTGTTGACCAAGGCCGACATGCGCATGTGTTCGCCGCGGTCCAAGGCCAGCACTGAGCCGAACATGGCCAGCCAGATGAACAGCGAAGAGGCCAGTTCGTCGGCCCAGATCAATGGGTTGTGCATCACGTAGCGCGAGATCACACCGGCCAACAGGACGCAGGTTTCGATCACCAGCAGCGCTACGGTGATCGCTCCGACCAGATGAATGGACCACGAGTTGAGTAACACGAGCGCCCGGGCTGGCAGGCGCATTGACGTATTGGGAGCCTGTGCAGCCGAGGCGCCCATCATGCGAGTTTCCCGGAGTATTGCTCTAGGATTGCCCACGCGTTGTCGCCAAATTTCTCGTGCCAGTCAGCATAGTAGTTGGCCGCTTGCAGACGCTCACGGAAGGGCTCAGGTGGCGACTCGACTAGCTCCAAGCCTTGCTTTTGCAAGGTGTCCCGGATGGTGCCCTGAAGCTTGGCCAGGTCATCACGCTGGGCCATCACTGCGTTGTTGACGTGCTTACTGACCACCGCTTGCACATCCGCTGGCAGGCGATTGAACGAAGCCGTGTTGCCCAGCATCCAGAAACCATCCCACACGTGGTTGGTCAGCGAGCAGTACTTTTGCACTTCGTAAAGTTTGGCCGACGACACCAAGGTCAGTGGGTTTTCTTGGCCTTCAACGATGCGGGTCTGCAGCGCCGAATACACTTCTGAGAAGTTGATGCTGGTGGGGGCCGCTTCAAACGCGCGGAAGATCGACATGATGATCGGGCTTGGCGGAACGCGCAGTTTCATCGCCTTTAGGTCATCAGGGGTAACGATTGGCCGGGAGCTGGTGGTGGTGACCCGAAAACCGTTGTCCCAGATTTTGTCGAACGCGAACAGCGTATCGGTTTTGGCAATTTCGGATCGAACGTGGGCGCCCAGATCTCCGTCCATGGCGCTCCAGACTTGATCGTAGTCCTTGAACGCGAACCCCACGGCGCTGATCTGCACCGATGGCACCAGGGTGCCCAAAATCACCGGTGACAGGGCGAACATGTCGACTGCGCCCGAGCGTACCTGCGCCAGCGTATCGGTGTCGCTGCCCAACTGGCTGCTAGGGAACACTTGAATCTGTACCGCGCCGTTGGTTTCTTCGCGTATCGCCTTGGCCATCTCCCGTGCACGCACATTCATCGAATGGGAGATCGGCATGTTATTGGCAAATTTCAGCTTGAACTCAGCGGCCTCACTCTTACCGCTGTAAAGGCCGAGCCCCGCGGATGCGACGGCAACGGACGCGAGGGAGGCCGTTTTAATAAAATTGCGGCGCGTAAAGTCGCTCATTTGGTTCTCCTAGCTTTATTATTTTTATGAAGCAATGACCGTGGTACGGCACTGGATACGAAAGCTATAGCAATTCAAGTGCCACGGAGGGCGAAACGCGGGTGGAGGCAAACGATCTTGTATTCAACCGACTGTTTTAAAAGGGAAAAATCAGGTTTTACCTAATGTTTCAATTTTTTACAGAGCAGTCTGTGGGGCGGGAGATGTAACAGGTGTCTCCTTGAACTGTCTCGCTAACCAGCCAGCAAGTGACACCTGTCATGAACACATCAACGTTAAACAACGTCGACACAACAAGGGGCTCTAACCGCGAGCCCCTCTCGATTAGAACAAGGCCAAGGTGTAATTGACGGATATCCGGTTTTGATCTTGGGCGTATTCGCTTGGCACGCCGCTGCGCATCATGCCGTTACGCCAGCTGAACCCAACACCTTTGAACGTGCCGCTTTGCACCACGTAATCCAGCGCAAAATCGCGCTCCCACTCCTTCTCATCTGCGCCAGTTGCCATGCGGATATTAGTGCCTTTGAGGTAGGTCACGGAGGCCGTTAGCCCCGGCACCCCAAGCCCAGCGAAGTTGTAGCCGTACTGGCCGAATACCGTACGTTCGCCGGCACGGGTGAAGCTGGTGATCAGGCGATCGGTGAACAGGTAAATACTGCTGCCTGCGGCGCCCTCGTTGATATTGCCTTGGTTGGCCTGCACGAAGTTGCCGCTGTCAGACACGCGCTGATAACCCAACAGGAAGGAGTTACCCCCGAGGGCGTAGGTAAACATCGCGCTCCACGTGTCGTTATCAATTTTGCCTGCGGTGTCACCCACACCGCCGACGCGATAACCGGCTGCGCGACCCGAGGCGGAGTCGTTGCGGCCTGAAGCATCCGTTTTGAAGTAGCGCAGATCGGTGGTCAGCGACTGCCCCTCACCCAACGGCAGCACATGCACCAGCCCGCCGAAATGCTGCACGTAGTAGTCCTGCAACTGGGCGGCGTAGTACTGCAACGTGAGGTCTTTGGTCAGCTTGTAGTCGGCACCTGCAAACAGGAACTCGTTGCTTTGCCGGGTGCCGCCAGACACCGCGAGCCCCGTGCGGTTGGTTGACCCGCGGCCGGTAGCGTGTTCAAGACGACCGCCAACCAGCGTCAAGTTGTCCACTTCTTTGGAGGTAATCATGCCGCCTTCGAAGGTTTGCGGCAGCACTCGACCATCGTTGGCCACTAAGATCGGCAGTTTGGGCTGGAGGGTGCCGTAGCGGGCTTCGGTCTTGGAAAAGCGCATTTTCCCGGTCACTCCTAAGCGACTCCAGTCATCTACCGCGCCGCCATCGCTGTCATCAGGAATCATCGAGCTACCGCGATGATTGCCTTTGCCGCCATCCAGACGAATGCCCTGCAAGCCCAGCACGTCTAAACCAAAGCCAACAGTGCCCTCAGTGAAGCCGGACTTGTAGTCGAGGAAGAAGCCTTGCGCCCATTCAGCCGTCTTGCTTTGCCCGGCGGGCCCGGGACGGTCACGGTAGTCATTGTTGAAGTAGTAGTTGCGAAAACCCAAGGTGGCCTTGCTGTCCTTTACAAAGTCCGCGTACGCCAGGGGTGATACAGCGACTGCGGTGGTGGCGAGCATAGACAGTTTTACGAAAGGATTTATTTTCATTGTTATTTTCCTGATTGGCAGAGCATTGCGAACGAAAAGCCACAGACACAGGACGGCCATACAACACTGGGTATGCGGTTTCGACTTTCTTGTTATACGTTGCAAGGGTTCAGTCGGGTAACCACTCCTGAAGGGTTAACTCGACCGTAATAAAGGTGAGGTTGTTGCCGCGCTCCAGACGACCGGCATAGAGCTTGCCGTCCGCATCGGCCAGCACAGCCTGTAGGCGACTTTCACCGCTAAGAATTTCGCCGCTGATGCTGAGGATTTCAACACCCGGGCCTTCAATCTGGAGCTTGATCAGACCTTCACGGCCTTGGTAGCTGAGCTGACCATCAATCAAGCTGCCCAAACCGCCGCGCACCACAGCCAACTGGATGCCGTGTTCTTTGCACAGGGCTTCTGCACTGTCGATGATGTCTTCATTGGGCTTGAGACGGGCGATGACCAGACGGCCTAGTCGTCCGGCCTGGACGTGTGATTCTTGAGCGACAGCGACGTTCATGACACCTCCTGGAACACAGGATGAAGCAGGTTGAAATGGGTTTCAGCGTCAGGCTGTACTTGATAAGCCACGTGATTGAACAGGCAAAGGCTGATCGTCATGGGTTCGTTACCCACAATGAGTGTGTCCAGTACCAGATGCCCGCCGTGCTGCTCGCCATCACTGTCTAAAAACCCGGCGTGGCCGTGCAGTAACGGAGCGCCTTGGGCATCGCGCCCCACGGTAATGGCGCCGCTGATAAAGGTGACATGGCCGTCAAGAATCACCGGCTGGCCGTAGTCGTAGGGCCGCTCCGGCTTGTTGGTTGAGATCATCCGGTGATAGCTCAAGTACGCGGCGTTACCACACACAATGCGCCCCACCGCACTGGCAAAGCGTCGACCTTCAAGCACCTTGAGCAAGCTGGCGCCGACGTTGCTGCCCAAGGGCAGGACGATGCGAATTTCTTCGCCGCCGGGCACTTCTAGGTCGAGCAATCGCGGGGTCAAAGACGGGCCACCATGAATAAATGTCCGCACCCCGCTACGCTCGGCAAAATGAGCATTCATCAGGCGACCTCCTGCCGTTCTTCGAGCAGCGCACGGATCTGCTTCTTGACGATTTTCCCGTAGCCGGACTTGGGCATTTCGTCCCAGCGGACAAAGCGTTTGGGCCATTTGTAGCGTGCGATACGTGGCTCTAGGTAAGCCAGCAGTTGTTCGTCGGTGACCTCGGCGGTGGTGACGATCACGGCATAACCGGACTCCCCCCACTTGGCGTCTGGCATGCCCAGCACCGCCGCTTCAGTTACCGCCGGATGGCTGAGCAAGGCTTCTTCGATCTCCCTTGGATAGACGTTGGAGCCGCCGGAAATGTACATGTCCGAAGCCCGACCGGTGATGAACAAATAGCCTTGCTCATCCACGTGGCCGAGGTCACCGGTGTGGAACCAGCCAAATTTGAAACAGCTTTCGTTGGCCTTCGGGTTGTTGTAATAACCGCTGAATACCGCTGGCCCGCGCACGCAAATTTCACCGTCAACGCCGGTGTCCATCTCGTTGCCCGCTTCATCAAGAATCGCCACTTGCATGCCGGTTCGCGGGTAGCCGCAACTGCCTACCTTCGCGTTGGGCGAGTCTTCACTGTCATGGCAGTCGGCGGGTAGCACGGTGATGTTGCCGGTCACCTCGCCCAAACCGTAGTACTGCACCAAGACCTTGCCCAGCTTGTTCAGGGCATGCCGTTGATCGGCGCGGTACATCGGCGCGCACGCGGAGATCACGTGTCGCAGGCTGCTGTGATCGTAGCGATCGACGGCATCGCTTTCGGTCAGCATCTTGACGATGGTTGGCACGGTGAACAGGTTGTCCACGCGGTACTCCTGCACCAAACGCCACGCCTCATCGCAATCGAGCTTGTCGCTGGCCGGCAGCACGCAAGCGGCCCCTCGGGCGGCGTTGATCAGCGCATGAATACCCGCGCCGTGGGACAACGGCGCGAGTACCAGCGAGCGTGAATGCTGGTTCAAACTGGGCATCAGGTCGGCGATGTGGTTGTTAATCACGAACGCCATTTGCCCGTGGGTCAGCACACCGGCTTTGGGGTGGCCGGTGGTGCCTGAGGTGTAGAAGAACCACAGCGGGTCGTGGTACGTCACGTCGGCGGCACGGAAGGTTGCGTAGGCCGCACGCCCCTCATCGAGTAATTGCTCGTAACTCAGCTCACCCTTGCGCGGTTGGCCAATGGCAATCACCGTTTTCAGGCTGGGCGATGCGTCGCGCACAGCGTCCACGTAATGTTCAAGATCTTCGTCGTAAAGCATTG
The DNA here is from genome assembly GCF_001411475.1 of Pseudomonas endophytica. Lineage (GTDB taxonomy): Bacteria > Pseudomonadota > Gammaproteobacteria > Pseudomonadales > Pseudomonadaceae > Aquipseudomonas > Aquipseudomonas endophytica. Next base: position 18,809 of record NZ_LLWH01000185.1, read on the forward strand.
CCACGGCGCCACTGGAGCTGCCTAAGTAGGCCGCCTCCACCGGAGTGATCCGCACATTGGTCGGGACCCACACAGCGCCAAGACGAAACGCCACCCAGGCACTTTCAAACAGCGGCAAATTATTGCGCGAATGCACCAGCAGTTTGTCGCCCTTACCGATCCCGCGCTCACGCAAGGCGGCAGCGACGCTGTCGACCCGCATGGAGATTTCTTTCCAAGAGTACTCACGTCCACTGCGAATAAAACCGGGCGCATCCGGGTAGCGCCGGGCGATCTGGTTGAGTATTTCCCCCAGGTTCATGACGTTATCAATGCCCTTCATTGCACGGCCTCCAAGATGCTCACGTAGTTGGTCACCGCCGCGCCGCCCATGTTGAAGACCCCAGCGCGATCCGCCTTAGGCAGTTGCATGTCACCCGCTTGGCCAGAGAGCTGCATGGCGGCCATGACGTGCATCGACACCCCGGTGGCACCGATAGGATGGCCCTTGGATTTAAGGCCGCCAGACGGGTTGACCGGCAGTCGACCGTCTTTACGACTGATGCCCTCAGCGATAACACGGGCACCTTGGCCACGCTCGGCCAAGCCCATGGCTTCGTATTCCATCAATTCAGCGACAGTGAAGCAGTCGTGGGTTTCGACCAGCGAAAGATCGTCCAGGCTCAGCCCTGCGGTGTGCAGCGCTTGCTGCCAGGCACGGGCGGCAGCCTCAAAGTACGTCGGGTCGCGCTTGGACAGCGGCATGTAGTCGTTGACTTGCACAGCAGAACGAAAGCGCACAGCTTGACCGCGACCGCCCACCAGATCCTCGCGACTGATCACCAGAGCGGCCGAACCATCGGTGATCAGCGAGCAATCGGTACGTTTCAGTGGCCCAGCCACAAAAGGGTTTTTATCGGAGGGATGACGGCAGAAGTCATAGCCGAAATCTCGACGCATGTGCGCGTAAGGATTCAGCACGCCGTTGGCGTGGTTCTTCGCGGCGATCATCGCCAGCGCGTCGGACTGGTCGCCATAACGGTCAAAGTAGCTCTGTGCAATGTTGCCAAAAACGCCCGCAAAGCCGCCCTCGATGCTGGCTTCTTCTTTGGCGTAACAGCACTTGAGCAGGATCTTGCCGACCTCGGCAGTGGGCAGCGTGTTCATCTTTTCAAAGCCCACTACCAGAGCATGTTTACTCTGGCCGCTGAGCACCGCTTGAAGCGCCGAGTGAATCGCCGCGGAGCCCGTAGAGCAAGCGTTTTCGACACGAACTGAAGGCGTAAAGCGCAACTGCGGAATGTGGTTGGCCAGTAGCGCAGAAGGAAAGTCTTGATACAAAAAGCCTGCGTTGAAATGGCCCACGTGAACAGAGTCGATCTGCTCCGGCGCAATATCAGCGTGTGCCAGCGCGCCCAGCGCGGCCTCGGCCATCATCAATTCAGGGTCGAGTTGGTCGAACTTGCCGAATGGCGAGTGATACCAGCCAGTGATAACAGGCGATCGCATAAGGTGTTCCTTGCGTTATTTTGTTTGCAAGGTCGATAGCAAGAGCGGTGCCAACGCTCCGCCAGGCTGGCGCGGGCCTTATGCAGTAAGGGCTGCAAGAAATTACAGAGGCTCAGGCAACTGTCGCCTAAGCCTAAGAGGGAGACACTCTGGGAGACAGTTGTCACGTCAGTGCTGTCATACCTACGTTCAACTCTGCACTTCGTCGCGAGACACCAACGCACAGGATTCGCGGGCGCTTTCGATGAATGTCTCGATGCAGGGGTTGTGGTTATCGGCCTTCCACACCGCCACCACTTCAATCACCGGCGCTGCGCGCAAAGGTTTAAATGTGGTGGTGGTCAGGCGCATGTTGCGCATCGAACGCGGCACAATCGCAATCCCCAAGCCTTCACCCACCAAGTTGACGATGGTTTGCTGCATATTGATTTCCAACCCGATGTTCGGCGTGACCCCGAACTGCAAACAATAGTTGTAGATCATGTCGTGGAGCGCCGGGGCGATTCGCCTTGGCACGATGATGAAGGTTTCCTCTGCCAGCTCGCAGGGGTCGATGACGGCGTGCTCAAGGAGCCTGTGACCTGGCGGCAGTACGACGGTCATTTCTTCCCGGTAAAGGGTCACCGATTCAAGCCCGGTGCAGTCCTGAGGGCGATACATGATCGCTACGTCTTTGTTGCCGCTGCTGATGTCTTCAGCCAAATCGAGCGGTAACGTCTCGGTCAGCTTGAGGCTCACCTGCGGAAACTGCGCCGCGTAGCGGCGGGTTATTGCCGGGGTAACGCTGTACGCCGTTGACATCATGAACCCCACTGAAAGCTCGCCCGCCGTACCCCGCGCCGCCGCTAACGCGTTGCGTTTGGCCTGTTCGAACGCCGCTAACACGGTGGCGGTGTCCAAGTAAAAACGCTGGCCCGCCTCTGTCAGCACGACCCGTCGACTCGAACGATCAAACAGCTTCACGCCGAGTTCTTCCTCCAATACAGCGATCTGCCGTGACAGGGGCGGCTGCGAAATATGCAGGCGCTCAGCGGCGCGACCGAAGTGCAATGTTTCAGCGAGCGTGCGGAAGTAATGCAAGTGGCGGAGCTCGATCATGATGCTCTCAAAGGTATCAATGGATGATTAATTATGGATTGGAAAATATGAGTTCGCCTCGTTATTGTCATTTAACGCCATATCGACGGCTGTATCACAAGTGCGGTCAGTCGACATAGTCACGAGCTATACAATAATAAAAGGTGACGCTGATGCCTTCCGTACACGAAAAATCTTCGTTTACTCAAGACCGTACACAGGCTGTCTATCCTGAGTGCGACATTGCCCACGATTCTGACCCACAAGTGCGACAAGCTTTTCGTCGTGCATTGCTGCTGATGGAACGGGGTATTGCCGTACTGATCCAGGGAGAAACAGGGACGGGCAAAGAAGTGCTAGCCCGTGCATTGCACGAACACAGCCGGCGTCATGCCGCGCCGATGGTTGCCCTCAATTGCGCATCAATCCCCGAAACCCTGATCGAAAGCGAACTGTTCGGTTATTCCCGCGGCGCGTTTTCTGGCGCACTGCCGGGCGGTAAAAAGGGCAAAGTAGCGCAGGCAGACGGCGGCACCTTATTCCTCGATGAAATCGGCGATATGCCCTTCGAACAGCAAACTCGCCTGCTACGTGTCATTGCCGAGCGCGAGATCACCCCGCTAGGTGCCGAACGCAGTGTGCCGGTGAATTTCGCGCTGATCTGTGCAACTCACCAGTCCCTCACGCATCTGGTAGAAAACGGCAGCTTTCGCGAAGATCTTTTTTATCGTATTTCCACCGGGGTGGTGCAGTTGCCGCCACTGCGCGAACGCACTGACCGTGCCGAACTTGTGTGCGCCATGGTCGCCACTGAATTGCCCGGTTGTGATCCGCGCCAAGTGATCGCTGCCGATGTCTGGCCGCTCCTGCTCGGCCATTCATGGCCAGGCAACTTGCGGCAGATGCGGGCGGTCATTCGCTACGCCTGTGCGGTTAAAGAAGGTGCGCAAATCCAGCGGTGTGACTTGCCCGCAGATTTCTTGGCTCAAGTGCGCAGCCAGCCTTCGCAGCCCGCCCGCAGCAACGTGCAAAACGTCACCCCGATCCGCCAGAGCAAACCTACCGCGGCCCCCGTGGGTGAACGCGAGGACGTACTCGGCGTGCTGACCGACTGCCGCTGGAACATGACCGCCGCAGCCCGTGCGCTGGGCATCTGCCGCCCCTCGCTGTACCGCGTACTGCGACGGCTAGACATCGCGCCCCTTAAGAACCAGTTGGCGCTGGGCACCTACGCGCCTTCCTGACGGTTTCAACACTTCTAATAAAAAAACGGCCTTTCCCGATGATCGGGAGGGCCGACCTGTGTCCGGATCAAGGGTTAACGATGATGAATGCCTCAGCCAATTTTGCTCCTATCAGTTTTTCTCTCGAGGGCCGTACGGCATTGGTGACCGGGTCGGCACGCGGCATCGGCTATGCCATCGCCGTCGCGTTGGGCCAGTCCGGCGCCCGGGTCGCGATCTGCGACTTGGATCACGCCGCCGCAGAGCGCGCAGCCGCACAGTTAGGAGAGTTGGGCATCCAAGCCATGGGGTGGGGGGTGGATGTGGCCGATGAGCAACAAGTGGATGCCGTGGTCAGCCAAGTTGAGCGCGCGCTAGGGGGCATCGACATTCTGGTGAACAATGCTGGCATCGTCTCTACCGCGCCGCTTCTGCAGGTGAGTGCGGCCGAGTGGAAGCGGGTCATGGCCATCGACCTGAACAGCGTTTTCTACTGCGCCAAGGCCGTCTTACCCGGCATGATGGCCCGTCGCTCAGGGCGGATCATCAACATCGCTTCGGTCGCTGGCAAACGCGGCGGCGGTCTGTTGGGCAACAGTTGCTATGCGGCCGCCAAAGGCGGGGTGATTGCATTGACCAAGGGCCTGGCACGTGAAGCGGGGCCATTTAACATCACCGCCAATGCGGTTTCCCCGGCGCTGACCGACACCGACATGACCAGCACCCTGAGCGCCGAAGCGCGGGCGCGGGTGTTAGGAGATATGCCGCTGGGCCGTGCTGGAACACCGCGAGACATCGCCGCCGCAGTGTGTTTTCTGGCATCGGATGCAGCCAGCTTCGTCACCGGAGAAATCATGGATGTGGACGGTGGATTCATGCGCGACTAAGCCCATCCGCTGTTAGGTCGCACTCGCCACAGGCTTATCAAACCCTGTGGCGAGGTCCTTTATTGATGAGGAATCCACGCCAAAATAATCGACACCGTGAGCAGCGAACATAAGGTCGAAATCAGGATGGTGCGCGACATGGTGCTCGCCTCCCGACCAAACAGCTCCGCCAGCATAAAGGGGCCGTTGCCCACCGGTAATGCACTGAGCAGCAACGCCGACCACGCCCACATGGGCGGCAAATTGAAGACCCAAAACACCAAAACTCCGGTCACCGCTGGCTGTACCAGCAACTTCATGATGACGAGCATGCTCAAGGTCTGGCCGTTGACTTGGTGCGAATGGCTGGCGGCCAGGAATAAACCGATAGAGACCAGCGCGCACGGCCCTGCGGCGGCACCCAGAAACTGGAACAATTGCTGCACCCCGGTGGGCAGCTCCGTCCCGCTCCACGCCACCAAGCAACCCAGTATCGGAGCCACCATGATTGGATTGCGCAGCAATGAGCGACCGACCTTGGCGAGCGTTCGACCCAAATGCTTTTCGCTCTGGCGAAACATCTCGATCATCGTAATGGCAATCGCAAACAGCAGGCACGCGGTCATCAACGTACCGATCACGGCGGGCGCAATCCCCGCCTCACCAAACGTCAGCAAACACAGCGGAATGCCCAAGAAGCCGGAGTTGGGATAGGCGGCGCCCAAGGCATCAATGGTGGCGTCAATAAAGTGCGCCTTTTTGCGCAGCCGCAGCCACAGCGTCAGTAAGAACACCACGGCCATGCCCAAGGCGAAAGCGGCGACGAACTGCAAGTTGAGTGCCTGCACCGAAGCCAATCTGGACATTGACTCAAACAACAGCGCGGGCAACCCCAAATAAATCACGAAACGGTTGAGTTCGGTGGACGCATTCGGGCCAAGAATGCCGCGGCGGCGGCAAAAGAAGCCGATAAAAATCAGGCTGAAGACGGGAAAGGCAACATTAAAGATGGCGAGCATCGACGCACGGGTCCTTACTGCCGTGGCGAACCACGGCAGATTCAGCAGAGATTAGCGGGTGTGTCCGGATTCAGGCGCAGCGTAAGGTCAGACCGCCATCGACCACCAAGTTGGTGCCGGTGATGTAGCGCGCCGCATCAGAGGCCAAAAACAACGCGGCATGCGCCACATCCCAAGCATCGCCCATAAACCCCATGGGGCATTGCGCGTGTCGGGTATCGAGCATGGCTTGCACGTCGCCGCCGTAGGCTTTGCTCAGTGACGCGCTGACCATCGGCGTGTTCATAAAGCCGGGGGACACGCAGTTGGCCCGAATCCCCAGCGGGGCGTACTGAACCGCTATGTTTTGGGTAAAGGCAATCATCGCCGCCTTGGTCGCCGAATAGCCGACATAGGGAAACCCCAGCCAGTGGCTTGCGGCAATCGAAGCAATGTTGACGATGGCACCTCGCTTCTGAGCCTCCATCACTGGCAGAGCGTACTTGCAGGTTAGAAACACGCTGGTCTGGTTGACGGCCAGCAAACGGTTCCAGCTTTCTTCGCTGGCCTCTACCGGGCCGCCGGTTTCGGCTATCCCCACGTTGTTGTGCAGCACGTCCAGACGACCAAAGTGGTCTTGGGCGGCTTCAACCATACGGCGCATGTCGGCTGCGTTGGACACGTCGCCCGTAAACACTTCGCACGTGCCCCCTTCTTCACGAATGATGGCGCTCGTCGCCTCGGCCGATTGCGCGTCACAGTCCACCGCCAGTAGCTTCGCGCCTGCACGCGCATACAACACCGCCGCCGCCCGACCGTTACTCCAGCCCTCGGCGATGGCCCCCGCACCCGTGACGATTACAACTTTGTCGCGCATGGAATCGTTCATCGTTGTTGTCCTTATTGATGGCGATGTTTCCCCGCCGAGCACCGCCCGACGAGGCGTGGGATTCAGGCGACGGCTTGATGAAACTCGTCGAGGCAGGTGTCGTCCAGGGTGTGGATCGGGGTGAAATCGCGGTGTGCGATATAGTCCGGGCGTTGGAACTTACGGATGGCGTTCTCCACCGAGTTGGTGGTGACGTATAGCGTGTTGCGATCCCAAGGTGACAGGTTAGGCGACGAGGCATGCACCAGCGTGCTCTGGAAAATCAACACCGTACCGGCGACGCCTTTGGGCGCCACAATTCCGCCCTGCTCAACCAACTCGGCCACCTTGGCATTGTCCAGCGTCCATAAGGGATAACTGGTGGTCGTCAGGTCGTGACTGGCGTCTAAGCGACCCTCCTTGTGCGAGCGCGGGATGAACATCAGCGGGCCGTTGAACTCGTTGACGTCATCGAGGAAGATCGCGATGTTCATTGCCCGCGCTTCGGGCATTCCATCATCTTGGTGCCACGTGCCAAAGTCCTGATGCCATTGCCAGACATCGCCATTGAACGCCGCTTTGGCATTGATCTTGAACTGGTGCATATACACCTCGCTGTTCAACAATTGCCGCGCCGGTTCGATCAAACGTGGATGGCTGGCCACCCTCGCAAAGACTTCGTCGAAGGTATGAGCAGCAAACACGGTGCGCACCACGCCGCTTTTCTCTTTGATTACTTCGTCACGACTCATCTGATACAGCGCCGGGAGACGGGACTTCATCAACCTCGCCTCTTGTTGGGAAAACAGGCTGGGTAATACGATGTAGCCTTCTTCGTCATAAGCTTTGATTTGTTCTTGTGTCAGCTTCATGAGTGTCTCCTGGGGAGGTGTGCAGGTCAGGCCTGCTTGAGTTTTGTTGCGTGTTCCGAGTCCTCTAGAATCCGCGCCAAATGTTCAGCGGCGCTTTCGGCGTGCTGCTGGGCAAGCCGCCCTGCCAATGCTTCATCGCCATTAAAAATGGCCGACAAGATGGCTTGGTGTTCATCCCATACACCTGCAAACGTGCGCACATCGTTTTGAAGAATTGAGCTCATCGTGCGGCGGATGTGGTGCCAGTGCAGGGCGGTGGTCTGAGCGATAACCGGGTTGCCAGACATTTCGTAGATGAACTGATGAAACGTCATGTCGAGTTGCACCAGCGTGCGGGTGTCATTGGACAGGGCAGCCGCCCGGCCTTGACTGAGCAGATCGTCAGCGGTGGACTGGAAATGCCCCCCGCCGTTTTGCCGGATCAACCGTGCCGCGTTACGTGCCGCAAGTGCATCCAGCGCGGCACGCACTTGGTACAGCTGCACCAGTTTTTGCGGGTCGAGAGGCGTCACGATCACGCCTTTACGGCCATGCTCCTCAATAAAGCCTTCGCGTTTGAGAATCTGAAAAGCCTGCAAGATCGGCTGACGCGAGACACCCAGTTGAGCGGCCAGCCCCTCTTGCGTGACACGCTCATTGGGCTGCAACGTGCCCTCGCAAATAGCATCCAAGATGGCGTCGTAAACCTGCTCGATCAATTGCGCTGGTGTGTTGAGCTTTTGCATGATGCCGTTCCGTTTTCGTATTCTGTATACAGACTACAAACATGCTGTTGGGCTGTCAACGCACTCGCTCACTCATCAATAATCGTGTGGAGAGTCATCACGCCCAGACTTAACCGCCCCTAGTAGACCGATCGACTAGCAACGACTAACATGTCGCCCATGAACACTCCCAAGACCCGTGAAACATCCGACGTCCGCCAAGGAATCCTTGATGTAGGCCAACGCATAATGGCCGCTAAAGGGTATTCCGCCGTGGGCCTAAACGAGATCCTGGCCACCGCCGGTGTGCCCAAAGGATCGTTCTATCATTACTTCGGCTCCAAAGACGCGTTTGGCGAGGCGCTGCTCGAAAGCTATTTCGAGTCGTACCTCAACGATATTGATCAGATGCTCGCCCAGCCCAACACGACGATGGCGCAGCGACTGCTGAACTACTTTCATACGTGGCGAGACACCCAGTCCTTTGAGAATTGCCAAGGCAAGTGCTTGGCGGTGAAGTTAGGTGTGGAAGTGGCCGATCTATCCGAAGCCATGCGTGCCGTGCTCAAGCGGGGTACGTCGGGGATTATTGACCGTCTCGCCCACGGCATTGAAGCCGGTGTGGCAGAGGGTTCGCTGGCGATCACCGGGCGGCCTCACGACGTTGCGCAGAGCCTCTACCAATTGTGGGTCGGCGCCAGCGTCATGGTGAAGATCACCAAAAGCCTCCAACCCTTCGAGACGGCGTTGACCACGACCCGCCAACTACTCAACCTGCCCTGACGCTTAGCCGGAGCGGTGCATCGCCTTTAGTGGCCATGCACCGTCATGTGGAAAAACTAAAATAAGCACTAGACGACTGGTCTATTCAACTGTACTGTAGCCACACATTCACCGGCCCGGCATCAGAAACACAGCCCTGTCGCAGGCTATTTAGCAGCGCTGATCTATCCTCAGTGCGATGCGGACTTCCTCACAGAGGCCGACTAAGTATTTAATGCTGAACCCCAACTAGACGACCAGTCTAATTAAACCATTCAAGTGCCGTTATGCAACGACGCGAAAACTGAAAACAGGATGCTCAACATGAAAATTCTTATGGTACTGACCTCCCACGACACACTGGGCAACACCGGCCGTAAAACCGGTTTCTGGTTGGAAGAGTTGGCAGCGCCCTACTACACCTTTCTAGCGGCCAATGCAGAAATCGTCTTGGCCTCACCCCAAGGCGGTCAGCCTCCACTCGACCCGAAAAGCAACGAGCCGACGTTCCAGACCGAACTGACTCAGCGCTTCGAAAACGATAACGCAGCGACCGCCCAACTCGCCAACACACTGCGACTGGACAGCGTCTCATCCGCTGACTTCGACGCCGTGTTCTACCCAGGTGGCCACGGCCCACTGTGGGACTTGGCTGAAGACCCACAGTCGATCCAACTGATCGAGGCATTCTTGGCGGCCGGCAAACCGACAGCCCTGGTGTGCCACGCACCCGGCGTGCTTCGCCATGTGAAAAAAGCAGACGGCACGCCGCTGGTCGCCGGTAAAAAAGTCACCGGTTTCACCAACTCCGAGGAAGAAGCGGTCGGCCTGACCGACGTGGTGCCATTCTTGGTTGAAGACATGCTGATCGCCAACGGCGGTGTGTACTCCAAGGGCGCTGACTGGTCCTCTTACGTTGTCAGCGACGGTCTGCTGATTACTGGCCAGAATCCAGGGTCTTCCACCGAAACCGCCCAAGTTCTGCTCGACAAGCTGAAATCACTCAACGCCTAAGCCCCCCCCTCACAAGGGAGACGCACACACGTCTCCCTCCGCTCTGCCCAGCCGCTCAACACCGTGACAACGCTCACCTGGCACACAGCCCTGTCGCCAGTTGGCTGAAGCACGCCCCAGATTCAAGCCGACTGACGCAAAAAGGAATCGAATCATGCAGCACAGCGCTCTGTTTAAACCGACTACGCTCGGCCCCCTGACACTGAAAAACCGCATCACCCTGCCGCCCCTGACGCGCCAGCGCAGCGGCCAGCCCGGCGATGTGCCAACGGCCCTGATGGCCACCTATTACCAGCAACGCGCCGGCGCCGGTTTGGTCATCACCGAAGGCACCCAAATTGAGCCACGCGGCAAGGGCTATGCGTGGACGCCGGGGATCTACAGCCCAGCGCAGATCGACGGCTGGCGCACCGTCACCGACGCGGTCCATGCAGAAGGTGGGGTGATTTTTGCTCAGCTGTGGCACGTTGGCCGGGTTTCTCACACGCAACTGCAACCGGACAATGCGGCACCGGTCGCGCCTTCGGCGATCCAGGCCGAGAAGGTCAAAGCCTTTATCGAAACAGGCACGGGCACCGGCACGTTGGTCGAGCCTTCGCTCCCACGGGAGCTGAGTGGTACTGAAGTCAAAGCGCTGGTCGAGCTTTATGCCCAGGCGGCACGCAATGCACTCAGCGCCGGTTTTGACGGCGTTGAGATCCACTCGGCCAATGGCTATTTGGTCAACCAGTTCATTTCCGCTCACACCAACCAACGCACCGATGAATACGGCGGCTCGCTGCACAACCGACTACGCTTTCTGCGCGAAGTCGTGCACGCCGTTAGCGCCGTGGTTGGGCCTGACCGCGTGGGTGTGCGCTTCTCGCCGCTGTTCACCAGCACCGATGAAGACCGCGTTTACATTGGCTTGGTCGAAGATGATCCGCATCACACCTACATCGAGGCCATTAAGGTGCTGGAGAGCGCCGGTATTGCATACCTGTCGATTGCCGAAGCCGACTGGCCGAACGCCCCAGACCTGCCTGAAACGTTTCGCCGCGAAGTCAGAGATACCTTCAGCGGGCGCATTCTGTATGCCGGTCTGTACACCGCCGAGCGCGGCGCGCGCCTTGTGGACGCGGGCCTGGCCGATTTGATCGCATTCGGTCGGCCTTTCATCGCCAACCCCGATCTGCCTCAACGTATTGCCAATGGCTGGCCGCTGAATGCCCTGAACCCCGCCAACCTGTATGGCGGCGGCGAACAAGGCTTCACCGACTACCCGCGGTACTCCTCCTGCGAATTTGACGTAAAGAAAAAGGTGCTGTCATGAGCCAAGGTATTGAAGGAAAAGTCGTGTTTATAACCTGCGCGCAAAGCACTTATGCACCTAGCCTTGTTTGATCGCGCAACAGATCTAAACCAATAACCCGCACAAGGCGTCGAACATAACGAGTGCAACTTACTAGAGTGGCTAATAGCCATTAGCTCGTTCGCCCTAATTGTTACTTGCCGCGTTCAACTCTAGTATTTTCCAACCTTAAAACCGCCACGGCTAAAGCGTATTAACGCGGTGCGGCCCGTTAACTATTGAAATGCTTTGCACATCGGCTAACAGGTTTTTACCTGCGATGCGCAGTGCCGTAAATAAGACCGGCACTGCTGGGACTATTAAAAATAATCACCCTGTTAAGAGGTTTGTATGAAGTCGTTTAACACCCTGATAGCGCTCACGATAATGGGCACATTGGCAATCGGCCTAAGCGGATGCCAAGTGATCAAACCGGCTGAAAGTGATCTTAAAGAAAAAGCCGAAACCCAGCTCGGTAACCCCGTTACCGAGATCACAAACATACGCAGCGACTTCAACACCACCTACTTCACCGCTAAAACCGCCAGCGGCTCATACGCGTGCCAACTGCCCAGCGGCCCGATGGTTGCTCTCGGCTCCATGGGCATGGGCTTAGGCGCCCAATGCACCAAACAATAATCACGCGGGCCTATTAGCTAGGCCGATTAAGGCTGGCTCAGTGCGCGTAATGTAGCGCGCAACTCCACCGGGCGGACGGGTTTGGACAAAAGGGCTATTTGACGCTCTTTTAACTGCGCCTGAATCATCTCTGCATCATGCCCGCTGAGTATTAACGCAGGTATCGTCCCCCCCCGTTGCTGGCGTAATTGCTCTATACATTCGATGCCCGTTGCAGAGCTGCCCAAATCATAGTCTGCGATGATGACGTCACAATCACTGGTCAAGTTCAGCCCCGACAACTGCGCCTGCACCTTACACCCCCAGCGCTCCAGCAGCGCCTGAGTGGCGAGTGAAACGTTTTGATCATCTTCAATCAGGCAGACTTTTAAGCCCGTGAGCATGCCTGTCTGATGCGCGTCGTTCTGAAGGGTAGGGTTATTAGGCGGTAGAGCCCGAGCAACACGGTATAAGCGCACTGACGTTCCATGACCTAACCGCG
>NZ_LLWH01000186.1 GCF_001411475.1 Pseudomonas endophytica
GTAGGTAACAGGCCGGACTCAAACGGTTCGGTTTTGCTACGGCCCCAGGCTTTTGACCCAAGGAGGCTTGAGACGCCGAGCATGAAGGCACAGAGGCCGACAACGCCGAGAAGGAAAATGGCAAAGCCCCAGTTATGGGCTATGAGTCCTGTCGCTTCGGGCATGCTGGAAATCCTTAACAGAGCACAAAAGTCTCTGAGCTTAAAAAGGTAATAAAGCAGTGACGATATGTCGCAGCGCTATTGATGGCCGGGATTTTATGGGTAAACACCGAGCAAGTAAATTTTCTAAGAAGAATTAATTCAATCCTTTAGTGGTATAGCACTCCTCAAAGTCTGCGTAAGCCATGTGATACGGGCATTACAGCGTATTTCAGTGAATATGTTTTACCTCAGAGATAATCAACAACAGTAACTCTAAATGATAATTAATATCGTTTGGGTGGTGTGAATTGTGATGCTGTACGGCTAATCCATTGAACTTGGCTTATATAGACGCAATTGGCAAGTTTTGAACTTGCCTTTGTAACCTGATTCACGTTTCAGTTTATGGATCCAGATCACGATTTGGGTGAATGGGTGGATGTGAACTCAGCCTTGTTGTGGGGCGAGCTTTTGCTTTTTGGTAAGAGCTAGCTTGCTCGCGATCTTTTGATCGTTCAAAACGAAGATCGCAGCCTGCGGCAGCTCCTACAGCTCATTTTTGTGATCTTTTTTGTGTGGCCCTCTGGATGCGCCGATGCTGGCGCTCACTTGGCTTGAGAGCACACTGCAGGTACACAAAAAAACGCCCCGAACAGGTCGGGGCGCTAATCACTGAGCAGACGCTATCAGTGGAACTGTTCCTCTTCGGTCGAGCCGGTCAGAGCGGTTACCGACGAAGAGCCACCCTGAATAACAGTGGTCATGTCGTCGAAGTAGCCAGTGCCCACTTCCTGCTGGTGCGCCACAAAGGTGTAGCCTTTTTCAGCGTCAGCAAACTCTTGCTCTTGCAGTTTCACGTAAGCGGTCATGTCGTTACGGGCGTAGTCGTGCGCCAGGTTGAACATGCTGTGCCACATGTTGTGGATGCCTGCCAAGGTAATGAACTGGTGTTTATAGCCCATGGCCGACAGTTCTCGTTGGAACTTGGCGATGGTCGCGTCGTCCAGGTTTTTCTTCCAATTGAAGGAAGGTGAGCAGTTGTAGGACAGAATTTGGTCCGGGTATTCCTTTTTAATCGCTTCAGCAAAGCGACGGGCTTCTTCTAAGTCCGGCTTGGCGGTTTCACACCAGATCAGGTCGGCGTAAGGCGCGTAAGCCAAGCCCCGAGCAATGGCTTGATCCAAGCCTGCGCGCACTTTATAGAAGCCTTCTTTGGTGCGCTCGCCAGTCACGAAGGGTTGGTCGTAGGGATCGCAGTCCGAGGTCAGCAAATCAGCCGCGTTAGCATCGGTACGGGCCAAAATGATGGTCGGTACGCCAGCTACGTCGGCTGCCAGGCGTGCAGCGGTGAGCTTCTGTACAGCTTCTTGAGTTGGAACCAGTACTTTGCCGCCCATGTGGCCGCATTTTTTCACTGAAGCCAGTTGGTCTTCGAAGTGCACGCCAGCAGCGCCGGCTTCAATCATGCTCTTCATCAGTTCGTAAGCGTTCAATACACCGCCGAAACCAGCCTCAGCGTCTGCGACGATCGGGGCGAAGTAGTCGACGTAACCTTGGTCGCCCGGGTTTTTGCCCGCCTTCCATTGAATCTGGTCAGCGCGGCGGAACGAGTTGTTGATGCGCTTGACCACGGTTGGAACTGAGTCCACCGGGTACAGCGACTGGTCGGGGTACATGGACTCAGCAGAGTTGTTGTCTGCCGCCACTTGCCAACCCGACAGGTAGATAGCCTGGATGCCGGCTTTTACCTGTTGAACTGCTTGGCCCCCGGTCAGGGCGCCCATGCAGTTAACGAAATCTTTTTCAGGACGGAAGGACGGGTGTGCGCCCTGTGTCACCAGTTTCCACAGCTTGTCAGCGCCCATTTTTGCAAAAGTGTGCTCGGGTTGAACCGAACCGCGCAGGCGAACCACGTCAGCAGCGCAATAATCGCGGGTCACGCCTTTCCAGCGTGGATTTTCGGCCCAGTCTTTTTCAAGGGCTGCAATTTGCTGTTCGCGTGTCAGTGCCATGGAGATAAACCTCGTTGCATAGGTCTGGGTTGAAAAATTGGCTCCACCAGCACGCAACACTATTGTTTGAGTAAGCGCGTGGATGGCGGCTCGCTATACAGCATGCAGGGCCATTTTCAGGGCCTCTGATTAGCGGGAGCGGGGCCATCATGCCTTTGCATTTTTAAGTCGTCAAACGTTTTGTAGTGCTTTTTTAGATCCACTACATATTTGCTTTAATACGACTCGTAAGTCAGTTTTGGGCCTCTTGGTCGAGAGCATCGACTTTGACTCGCACCGTCATGTCATCCCGGCCTTGAGTCGTGTAGGTGCGGGTTATAGCGTTTTGGTCAGCTTGATTCTGGTTGTTGGTGCCTGACAGAGTGATCCACTGTCCCAGCGGCCCGCTGACCTGTGTGTCGGTATTTTGTACGTTCACTACATCTGGCTGCTCTTGGCTCATGGCGTCGAGATGCGTACTGATCGCTAGGTGCACGGTTTTGCCTGTGACGTTGGCCGTGACGTAAAGACCCTGCGTGACATCGCGATAATCGGTCTGTGTCAGCACTCGTCCATAGGTGTCCGTCTGCGTGCTGGTGAGGGGCACGCTTTGGCCGATCTGGATGCGTGCAGGCACGCCTTCAATGGTTTGAATCTGTTGAACGCCCCCTTCGCGGCTGGCGGTACTGATCACGCGTGTGCCGTTGCTCGAGTCGGGAAGGGCGTTGTCGAGGGTGTCGACAGTGATCAGCAAGCGTTTGGCGGGTCTGTCGAGTTGTGCCAGCAAGTCTTCAAGGTTTTTAATTTTTGAGGGTGATGCCTCAACAATCAGTTGATTGCCGTAAGCGTTGACTTTGCCGTTTTTACCGACAAAGTTTTCTGCGATCGGTAGCAGATCGGCGCCGGTTCTGTTTTGCAGGGTAATGACCTGAGTCTCGGCGAGGGCGTTGACGCTGATGATCAGAAGCAGGCTGGCGATGATGGCCCGAAGGGACATGTTGGTGATCTCCGCATTGCTTGAAGGGGGTGGCTTGAGTGTGGCAGATAGCAAAACGCCCTGCGATCTGAAGATGGCAGGGCGTTTTAGGGCTGCAGAGCGGTGCAACAATTAGCTAACGCGCACCATGTCAACGTGCGGAATACCGGCTTCGAGGAATTCGTCGCTGACGATTTTAAAACCATGTCGTTCATAGAACGGCGTTGCATGTACTTGTGCGCTGAGCTTTTGTTCCTTCAAGCCTCGTTTTTCAGCTTCGTCGATAGTGGCCTGCAACAAGGCGTCACCCACATTTAGGCCGCGCCAGTCTTTGAGGACAGACACCCGTCCAATGTGGCCGTCTGGCAACAGTCGGGCAGTACCAATCGGAAAGTCGCCCTCATAAGCCAGAAAATGCACGGCGTCTGCGTCGTCAGCGTCCCACTCAAGCTCAGGCGGAACCTGTTGTTCGGCAATAAACACTGCCTCACGGATGCGTCGAAGTTCGGCGTTGTCCTTATGCCAGTCGGCGACACGTACGTGAATGCTATTCATCGGCAAACCCCAAGCTTCCTTGTTTAACCAGCTCGAA
Organism: Pseudomonas endophytica; assembly: GCF_001411475.1. Classification (GTDB taxonomy): domain Bacteria; phylum Pseudomonadota; class Gammaproteobacteria; order Pseudomonadales; family Pseudomonadaceae; genus Aquipseudomonas; species Aquipseudomonas endophytica. The sequence continues at coordinate 3,703 of NZ_LLWH01000186.1, forward strand.
GAGCAGGTTGCTTGCATCTTCGTCGGCCAACCAAGGGCCGAGATTGTCGCTATGCAGTGCGTCGGCCGCGCAGATCATTTTCAACAGCTCGCGCAACTTGCCTGGCAGCAGGCGGCTCTGACCGCTGGCGAACAACAGCAGGTCTTCGTCTACCTCGGACCACGCCAAGCGTGCGCTTGGGTTGCGGATCAGGATGGCGCCCTGTTCCAAGCTGTCGATCAACTCTTGTTCTTCGAGCTCGGGGCCGGCCACGAGTTCCGGATAGCGTGGCTCGGTCATGAACTGGCCGAACCAAGTCAGCAGCATGCGCTCGTCGCTCATGTGCTCAGTCAGCAAGTTCTTCAGGCGACCCAAGGCGTCCTGCTGAATTTGATGCGGATCGCTGGCCGGTTGTGCGTCGGCGTCGGTGTAGCGGTCTTCATCCGGCAGGTACTGGCTCAGGAAGTCAGTGAAATGCGTCAGAACTTCGGCCGCACTCGGTGCGCGGAAACCAACCGAGTAGGTCAGGCAGTCATCTACGGCAACACCGCAGTGGGCTAAGCGCGGTGGCAGGTAAAGCATGTCGCCGGGTTCCAAGGTCCACTCGTCGGTGGCCTGGAAGTCAGCGAGAATTCGCAGGTCGGCATGCTCCAGAAGTGCGCTCTCTGAGTCACACATTTGACCGATCTGCCAGTGACGTTTGCCGTGGCCTTGCAGCAGGAACACGTCGTAGTTGTCGAAGTGTGGTCCAACGCTACCGCCTGGCGCGGCGTAGCTGATCATTACGTCGTCGATGCGCCAGCTTGGCAGAAAGCGGAAGTTCTCCAGCAGCTCGCTGACCTCTGGTACGAATTGATCGACGGCTTGTACCAGCAACGTCCACTCACGCTCGGGTAATTTGCCGAATTCGTCTTCTGCGAACGGGCCGCGGCGCAATTCCCATGGGCGCTCGCCGTGTTCGATGATCAGGCGCGACTCGACTTCTTCTTCCAGGGCCAAACCGGCCAATTCGTCTGCGTCGATCGGGCTTTCAAAGTCAGGAATCGCCTGACGGATCAGCAGTGGTTTCTTCTGCCAGTAGTCGCGTAGAAACTCGCGCGCCGTGATGCCGCCCAGAAGTTGAAGTGGAATATCAGGATTCATGTGTAACCTATTGAAAAATTGCGCTTTGTATTCGGGAATAAAAACGCCCGGCACGGCCGGGCGTTAATGGGTTGTTGCAGTGATCAGATGCGCTTTGCTTGCTCGACGGCGTTGCCAATGTAGTTGGCAGGTGTCAGCAGTTTCAGCTCAGCCTTGGCCGCTTCCGGCATTTCTAGACCGTCGATGAAAACTTGCAGTGCCTCTAGGCTGATGCCCTTACCGCGGGTTAGCTCTTTGAGCTTCTCGTACGGGTTTTCAATGTTGTAGCGGCGCATCACGGTTTGGATCGGCTCAGCCAAGACTTCCCAGCATGCGTCTAGGTCAGCAGCGATTTTTTGAGCGTTAAGCTCCAACTTGCTGATGCCTTTGAGGCTGGCTTCGTATGCGATCACGCTATGGGCAAAACCTACACCGAGGTTGCGCAGTACGGTGGAGTCGGTCAGGTCGCGCTGCCAGCGGGAGATTGGCAGTTTGCTGGCCAAGTGCTGGAACAGGGCGTTGGCGATGCCTAGGTTGCCTTCGGAGTTTTCGAAGTCAATCGGGTTGACCTTGTGCGGCATGGTCGAAGAGCCGATTTCGCCTGCGATGGTGCGCTGCTTGAAGTAGCCGAGGGAGATGTAGCCCCAGATATCGCGATCAAAGTCGATCAGGATGGTGTTGAAGCGCGCTATCGCGTCGAACAGCTCGGCGATGTAGTCATGCGGCTCGATCTGCGTGGTGTACGGGTTGAAGCCTAGGCCCAGCTCGTCTTCGATGAAGGCGCGGGCGTTGGCTTCCCAGTCGATCTGGGGGTAGGCCGACAGGTGAGCGTTGTAGTTACCCACAGCGCCGTTGATTTTGCCCAGCAACGGTACGCCAGCGACTTGAGCGATTTGGCGCTCCAGGCGGTAAACCACGTTGGCAAGTTCTTTGCCCAATGTGGTTGGCGAGGCCGGTTGGCCGTGGGTGCGCGACAGCATTGGCACGTCAGCGAAGCGGATGGCCAGCTCGCGGATGGCCTCGGCAGTTTGGCGCATCAGGGGTAGCATCACGTCATCGCGGCCTTCACGTAGCATCAGGGCGTGGGACAGGTTGTTGATGTCCTCGCTGGTGCAAGCAAAGTGGATGAACTCGCTGACGTTGGCCAGTTCAGGCAGCTTGGCAGCCTGTTCTTTGAGCAGGTACTCAATGGCTTTTACGTCGTGGTTGGTGGTGCGCTCGATCTCTTTAACGCGCTCGGCGTGCTCCAGAGAGAAATTTTCGGCCAGTTCATTCAGAACGGCGTTGGCTTCGGCGGAGAAGGCCGGAACTTCAGGGATGGCGGCGTGAGCAGCCAAGCGCTGAAGCCAGCGAACTTCAACCAGAACGCGAGCGCGGATCAAGCCGTACTCGCTGAAAATTGGGCGCAGGGCCTGGGTTTTGCCGGCGTAGCGGCCGTCAACAGGGGAAACCGCAGTGAGCGAAGAAAGCTGCATGGGGTGTTCTCGGACAGTCGGGCAACGAAATGGGGCGCGTATCATACATGAAAAAAACGGCCGGTCCGTTGCCAACTGACCGGCGTCTTACGCGTAACGACGTTACAAAGTGTGCGTGCTGGCGCGTTTTAGTTGCCGCGCAGCATTGGGTAAAGCTCTTTGAGCAGCTTGCGGCGGCTAAATACTAGCTGCCAGCGATGCCCGCCCAATTGGCGCCAAAGCCGTGCGGAGCGAATGCCCGCCAGCAACAAAGCGCGAATTTTTGCAGCATTGTTTGGTTGTTGCAGGTTGCGCATATCGCCATGCACCTGAATGCGTTGGCGCAGTGTGCTTAAAGTGTCTTGATATAACCCGCCGCAGGCCGCCACTACGTTTTCATGCGCGGGGCCAAAATGCTCAACTTGCGACTGAATCTGTGGCAGACGTTTACCGATCAGTTCGAGCATGTCGTCGCGTTTGGTGAGTTGGCGCTCCAAGCCCAGCATTGACAGTGCATAACGCAATGGCTCGCGCTGCAGGGTGTTCGGGTCGCGCTCAAGGGCGCCAATCAGTGCCCGGTAGCCTTCACGCAGGTTGATGTCGTCACCGCCGTAGACTTCGAGTGTGTCTTTGGGGTCGCGTACGAGCAGGCTGCCGAGCATGCACGCCAGATCGGTTTCGCTTATCTGACCGGTCTTGGCGATTTTATCCACGAGCACAGCGGCAAAAAATACACCGCCAAGGGCTACCAGTTGCTCCTTGGTGGTGTTCATGGGCGAAGACCCTTGCTGGTCCAAGGCTCGGCGACTTCGATCACGCCGCCGCCCAAACAAACTTCGCCGTCATAAAACACCACGGACTGACCGGGTGTGACCGCGCGCTGCGGATCGTCGAAGGTGGCGCGGTAGCCAGTAGCGGTTTTTTCGAGGGTGCAGGGCTGGTCGCTTTGGCGATACCGTACCTTGGCCGTCAGGCGCAGCGGTGTGCTTAGGTCGATTGGGTTGACCCAGTAGATTTCGGAGGCCAGCAGGGCGCCGGAAAACAGCCACGGATGGTCGTTGCCTTGGCCAACGATCAGCTCGTTGTGCTCAAGGTCTTTGATCAATACGTACCATGGTTCGTCGCTGGCATCTTTGAGGCCGCCAATACCGAGCCCTTGGCGCTGACCGATGGTGTGGTACATCAGGCCGTGGTGACGGCCGATCACTTCACCTTCGGTGGTTTTAATTTCGCCCGGTTGTGCGGGCAAGTACTGCTTGAGGAAATCGCTGAAGCGGCGTTCGCCAATAAAGCAGATACCGGTGGAGTCTTTTTTCTTGGCGGTAGCCAGATCGTGCTTTTCGGCTATGCGCCGCACTTCTGGTTTCTCCAGTTCGCCCACCGGGAATAAGGTCTTGGCAATCTGCTCGCCACCGACAGCGTGCAGGAAATAGCTTTGATCTTTGTTCGGATCAAGGCCTTTAAGCAGCTCTGTACGGCCGTCAAGATCGCGGCGACGCACATAGTGGCCGGTTGCGATCAAGTCCGCGCCAAGCATCAAGGCGTAGTCGAGGAACGCCTTGAACTTGATTTCACGGTTGCACAGGATGTCTGGGTTGGGGGTACGTCCGGCCTTGTATTCGGCCAAGAAGTGCTCAAAGACGTTGTCCCAGTATTCGGCGGCAAAGTTGGCGGTGTGCAGCTTGATACCAATTTTGTCACACACGGCTTGGGCGTCTGCCAGATCATCCATGGCGGTGCAGTAATCCGTTCCGTCGTCTTCCTCCCAGTTCTTCATGAACAGGCCTTCCACCTGATAGCCCTGCTCCATGAGCAGAACGGCGGAAACGGAAGAGTCAACACCGCCGGACATGCCGACGATCACGCGCTGTTTTTCGGGGGCGACTAAGGCTGGATCACGCATAAGGTTTCAATGAGTGCCTTGAAAAAGGACGCGATTCTATCAGGCCCGAGCGCTCAAGGCTAAACCGAAGGGCGGATTAGCGTGAGGTCGAACAGTTGGCCGCTCAGATAATCGTCGATGCAGTGCAGGCTGAGCTCGCTGCGCCAGCGATGGCGTTGCGCTATCAGCTCGTCACGGGTCAGCCACAGAGGGCCGATGATGCCCGTGTCTAAGGTGTAGTCGGGGCGGTGTCTGAGGGCTTTGCCTGCAAAGCAAACGCGTTGATACGTCACGCCATTGCTGGGGGCGGTGTACAAATAAATGCCGATAACCCCTGTCAGCTCGACGTCGTAGCCGGTTTCTTCGAGGGTTTCGCGGATTGCGGCCTCAATTAGGGTTTCATTGGGGTCCAGATGGCCGGCGGGCTGGTTAAGTACGGCGCGCTCGCCGCTGTACTCCTCGACCATTAAAAAACGGCCGTTGTCTTCAACCACAGTGGCGACAGTGATGTGGGGGTTCCATTCCATGTGACGGTCCTGTTTTTTGTAGGAGCTGCCGAAGGCTGCGATCTTTTGAGGGGCCAAAAGATCGCAGCCTTCGGCAGCGTCTACAAGATTTGTGTTCGTATTTAAAACACAAACCCCGGCGTCGTGGGCCGGGGTTTGTGCTGTTGCCTGTTGCTCTTACACCACAGAAGCGATGATCGCGTTCAGTGTGGCGCTAGGGCGCATTACGGTGCTCACTTTGTCGGCGTCAGCGTGGTAGTAACCGCCGATGTCGACTGGCTTGCCCTGCACGGCGTTGAGTTCGGCAACAATTTTTGCCTCGTTCTCAGTCATGGCTTTTGCCACTGGGGCAAATTGGGCTTGCAGCTCTTTGTCTTCAGTCTGAGCAGCCAGGGCTTGAGCCCAGTACAGTGCCAAGTAGAAGTGGCTGCCGCGGTTGTCGATGTTGCCGACTTTGCGCGATGGCGATTTGTTGTTGTCGAGGAACTGGCCAGTGGCTTGGTCCAAGGTCTTGGCCAACACCAACGCTTTCGCATTGTTGTAGGTCGTGCCCAGGTGCTCCAGGGAGGCAGCCAGTGCTAGGAACTCACCCAGCGAATCCCAACGCAGGAAGTTTTCTTCCAGCAGTTGTTGGACGTGCTTAGGGGCCGAACCGCCTGCGCCGGTTTCGAAAAGACCGCCGCCGTTCATTAGCGGTACGATCGAGAGCATTTTGGCGCTGGTGCCCAGTTCCATGATCGGGAACAGGTCAGTCAGGTAGTCACGCAGAACGTTGCCGGTTACCGAGATGGTGTCTAGGCCGGCACGGGTGCGTTCCAGAGTGAACTTCATGGCCTCAACAGGCGACATGATGCGAATGTCCAGGCCGCTGGTGTCGTGATCCTTCAGGTAGGCTTCAACCTTTTTGATCATTTGTGCGTCATGAGCGCGCTTAGGATCAAGCCAGAAAATTGCCGGGGTGTTGCTAGCGCGGGAGCGGTTGACGGCCAGTTTGACCCAGTCGCGGATTGGCGCGTCTTTGGCCTGGCACATGCGCCAGATATCGCCTTCCTCAACCTTTTGCTCCATCAGCACGTTGCCGTTGCTGTCGGTAACCCGAACAGTGCCAGGCGTCTTGATCTGGAAGGTTTTATCGTGCGAGCCGTACTCTTCGGCTTTCTGCGCCATCAGGCCAACGTTTGGCACGCTGCCCATAGTGGTCGGATCGAAAGCGCCGTGTTTGATGCAGTCTTCGATCGTGGCCTGATAAATAGTGGCGTAGGAGCGGTCCGGGATGACTGCCTTGGCATCGTGCAGTTGGCCGTCAGCGCCCCACATTTTGCCCGAGTCACGAATCATTGCAGGCATCGAGGCGTCAACGATAACGTCGCTCGGCACGTGCAGGTTGGTGATGCCCTTGTCGGAGTTCACCATCGCTAGCGCTGGGCGATCGGCGTACACAGCTTGGATGTCAGCTTCGATTTCGGCTTGCTTGTCGGCTGGCAGGGTTTTGATGCGGGCGTACAGGTCGCCAATACCATTGTTCAGGTTGAAACCGATTTCTTTCAGGACGTCGGCGTGTTTTTCCAGCGCATCCTTGTAGAACTCGGCCACGATCTGACCAAACATGATTGGGTCGGAAACCTTCATCATGGTGGCTTTTAAGTGAACCGAGAACAGTACGCCTTGCTGCTTGGCGTTTTCGATTTCGGCCGCTACGAATTGGCGCAGGGCTTTTTTGCTCATCACGGAGCAGTCGATGATCTCGCCGGCTTGTACGGCGGTTTTTTCTTTCAGGACGGTGGTTGTGCCATCTTGAGCGATCAGTTCGATTTTTACGGTGTCTTGGGCTTCAACCAGGGCTGCTTTTTCGCTGCCGTAGAAGTCGCCTTCGCTCATATGAGCAACGTGGGACTTGGAGTCTGCAGCCCAGGCGCCCATTTTGTGCGGGTGCTTACGAGCGTAGTTTTTGACCGACAGCGGTGCGCGGCGGTCAGAGTTGCCTTCGCGCAGTACTGGGTTCACGGCGCTGCCCATGACTTTGCTGTAACGCGCCTTGATGTCTTTCTCGGCGTCAGTGGTCACAGTGTCCGGGTAGTCCGGAATGTTGAAACCTTGTGCTTGCAGTTCCTTGATTGCGGCTTGCAGTTGCGGAACCGAGGCGCTGATGTTTGGCAGCTTGATAATGTTGGCTTCAGGGGTAACAGCCAGGGCGCCCAGTTCGGCGAGGTGGTCTGCTACAGCCTTGTCACCCAATTGCTCGGGGAAGCTTGAAAGGATGCGGCCTGCCAAAGAGATGTCGCGCGTTTCTACGGCGATATCGGCACTGGCGGTAAAGGCCTCAATGATAGGCAGCAGTGAGTAGGTGGCGAGCGCCGGAGCTTCGTCGGTGAAGGTGTAGATGATCTTCGAACGGTTGGGCATTTCGGATTAACTCTCTTCTTTGCTGAGCGTGCTCAGATACTCGAGATGCGCAGGGTAGGCGCTTTCGTACACAGTGAACAATGGGCCGAAAGTCGAGGTTCTTCGCTGTGATGTGAATGCATCAGTAGAGCGTCAAGCGGTCGAGCCGGGGTAACGACTCAGCCTTTCTAGGCCTGAAAGACTCATTCCAGTAGTGTCTATGAGTGACTCCATAGTCACCGGCGCAGTATACATAGGTCATTAAGGTTGCTGCGAGGGGGCTGGTCTAACAGCTGTCATCCATTGGTCTAAGGCCCTGCGTCAAAATGTCCTTGTTTTTAGCGCAATACCCTTGTGTTCACAGGCTTTTGCCGACATTGACCGCTTTGTAAAAGCGAACGTGGATGACGTGTAGTGCGATAAAAAAACGGCCGATTCATCTGAATGAATCGACCGTTTTATGGCTAGCAGTGCTCAAGGGTTCATACCGAAAGGCGGTTGAGCTCAGGTGCAGTGATAGAGGAGGGCGCAGGCGCTTTGGCATCCGTAATCGCCACGGCATGCAGACCTTTTGGGCCTTGAATGATCTCAAAACTCACCGGTTGGCCTGCTTTTAGCGTCTTGTAGCCGTCCATCTGGATAGCTGAAAAATGGGCGAAGAAGTCGATTGGTTTGCCGTCATCGTTTATGCCTTCCTTGGCCTCAGTATTTATGAAGCCGAAGCCTTTGGCGTTGTTAAACCACTTGACCTTGCCTTGCATACTCATCTCCCTCTGCTGCAAACAACTCCATCACTGGAGTATCATCCAGTTCACTCGCGCAAAAACCACGAAATATGGTTGACTGCACGGACCTTTATTACCCACTGTGGGTTCTATTGGTTGTAACACCGTTTTACCGATAGTCAAGGTCACGCGGCGGCGCGGTTGAAATTTGAGACGTCTGCCTCCATCACTGTAATCGCTCAAAGACGAACCTTTCTTTCCATGCATGCAATCAGCCAGATTCGACTAACATCCAATCATGATCAACCCGATTTTGATGACGAAGACTCCGCTGGCTTAGCGGTACAAGAGGCTAAGCCTGCACTACAGGCGCCGCCGATGTACAAGGTGGTTTTGTTCAACGATGACTACACACCCATGGATTTCGTTGTCGAAGTGCTTGAGGTGTTTTTTAACTTGAATCGCGAATTGGCGACCAAGGTCATGCTGGCCGTTCATACAGAAGGACGGGCCGTGTGCGGGATTTTTACCCGTGACATCGCCGAGACTAAGGCGGCGCAGGTAAATCAGTACGCACGCGAAAGCCAGCATCCGCTACTCTGTGAAATCGAGAAGGACGGTTAACGCCGACCACTTGGGTATGAGGTGAAGCCATGTTAAATCGCGAGCTCGAAGTCACCCTCAATCTGGCCTTCAAGGAAGCGCGCTCAAAACGTCATGAGTTCATGACCGTCGAGCACCTCCTTTTAGCGCTCTTGGATAATGAGGCGGCCGCAACCGTTCTACGGGCCTGTGGCGCAAACCTCGACAAACTCAAGCATGACCTGCAAGAGTTTATTGATTCCACTACACCCCTGATCCCTGTCCACGATGAAGACCGTGAAACTCAGCCAACCTTGGGTTTTCAGCGAGTCTTGCAGCGCGCAGTCTTCCACGTGCAAAGCTCTGGCAAGCGCGAAGTCACTGGCGCTAATGTCTTAGTTGCAATTTTTAGTGAGCAAGAAAGCCAAGCGGTGTTCTTTCTCAAGCAACAGAGCGTCGCGCGAATTGATGTTGTCAACTTCATTGCGCACGGTATTTCCAAAGTACCCGGCCATGGCGATCACTCCGACAACGAGCATGAAATGCCTGATGACGAGGGCGGTGAGTCGTCGTCTTCAAGCAATCCTCTGGATGCTTATGCCAGCAACCTCAACGAGTTGGCGCGTCAGGGGCGAATTGATCCGTTGGTAGGGCGTGAAACCGAAGTTGAACGAGTGGCTCAGATTCTGGCGCGTCGGCGCAAGAACAATCCATTGTTGGTGGGTGAGGCGGGCGTAGGTAAGACTGCGATTGCCGAAGGCTTGGCCAAACGTATCGTTGATAATCAAGTGCCAGACTTGCTGGCTAACAGCGTTGTTTACTCGCTTGATTTAGGCGCTTTGCTGGCCGGTACTAAATACCGTGGCGATTTTGAAAAACGCTTTAAGGCGTTGCTGGGTGAGTTGAAGAAGCGCCCGCAGGCTATTTTGTTCATTGATGAAATCCACACCATTATTGGTGCGGGTGCAGCGTCTGGTGGCGTAATGGACGCTTCCAACCTGCTCAAGCCTCTGTTGTCATCAGGCGAAATCCGCTGCATTGGTTCTACAACGTTCCAAGAGTTTCGTGGGATCTTCGAAAAAGACCGAGCCTTGGCGCGTCGTTTCCAGAAAGTTGATGTCTGCGAGCCATCGGTTGAAGACACGATCGGCATTCTACGCGGGCTTAAAGGGCGTTTCGAGCAGCATCACGGGATTGAATACAGCGATGAAGCTCTGTGCTCGGCGGCTGAGCTGGCTTCGCGCTATATCAATGATCGACATATGCCTGACAAAGCCATTGACGTGATTGACGAGGCGGGAGCATACCAGCGCCTACAGCCGGTCGAAAAACGCGTCAAACGCATCGAAGTGGAGCAGGTTGAAGACATCGTGGCGAAAATCGCCCGGATTCCCCCTAAGCATGTTTCCAGCTCCGATAAAGAGCTGCTGCGCAATCTTGAACGCGACCTCAAGCTGACGGTATTTGGCCAAGATGCGGCAATTGACTCCTTGTCAACAGCCATCAAGCTGTCCCGTGCTGGGCTTAAATCGCCTGATAAGCCTGTGGGCTCCTTCCTGTTTGCAGGCCCGACGGGTGTGGGTAAAACCGAAGCTGCACGTCAGTTGGCTAAGGCGTTGGGTGTCGACCTAATCCGCTTTGATATGTCTGAGTACATGGAGCGCCACACCGTATCGCGTCTAATCGGTGCGCCTCCAGGTTATGTCGGGTTCGATCAGGGCGGTTTGCTGACAGAAGCCATCACTAAACAGCCGCACTGCGTGCTGTTGTTAGATGAGATCGAGAAGGCTCACCCTGAAGTCTTTAACCTGCTGCTGCAGGTGATGGATCACGGCACGCTGACTGACAACAACGGCCGCAAGGCTGATTTCCGTAATGTGATCATCATCATGACCACAAACGCGGGTGCGGAGACAGCTTCTCGGGCATCAATCGGGTTTACCTTGCAAGATCATGCCACGGATGCAATGGAAGTGATCAAGAAGAGCTTCACCCCTGAGTTCCGTAACCGCTTGGACACCATCATTCAATTTGGTCGCCTCAGCCATGAGGTTATCAAGCATGTGGTGGACAAGTTCCTCACCGAGCTGCAAGTGCAGCTAGAAGACAAGCACGTACAGCTTGTGGTGACGGATGCTGCACGCGGCTGGTTGGCTGCGGGTGGCTATGACGTACAGATGGGCGCGCGCCCAATGGCACGTCTGATTCAGGACAAAATCAAGCGTCCCTTGGCTGAAGAGATTCTCTTTGGTGAGTTGGCTGATCATGGCGGTGTGGTCAACATCGACCTCAAAGATGGCGAGCTGATCTTTGAGTTTGAAACTGACGTTGAAATGGCTTAATCCCAGCCAACAAAAAAGCGCCTTCGGGCGCTTTTTTTATAGGTAAACCCTGTAGGAGCTGCCGAAGGCTGCGATCTTTTGATCTGTTCTGACTTCAAAAGATCGCAGCCTTCGTGCCTCGGCAGCTCCTACGGGCTGGCGTTCGTTGTATCGCAGGCAAACAAAAACGCCCGGCAGAACCGGACGTTTTGTATTGGCTTGATTAACGAGCGCGGTAAGTGATGCGCCCTTTGCTCAAGTCATAGGGCGTCAGCTCGACGCGCACTTTGTCGCCGGTAAGAATACGAATGTAGTTCTTGCGCATCTTGCCGGAAATATGCGCGGTAACGACGTGCCCATTTTCCAACTCCACGCGAAACATGGTGTTGGGCAGGGTGTCGACGACAGTGCCTTCCATTTCGAAGCTGTCTTCTTTCGACATGCAGTAAAGCCCTCGGTGTCCAGTGAATGGCCCGGTGCAACTGCGCCAGGCAAAAGCGGCGTGCATTGTGCCCGAAAAGTAGGGTTTAAGCCAAGGGGTTCAGTTAAGAGTGCTCCAACTCTGATTAATCAGGAGCTCAATGGGCCGGTATTCGGTCTTATAACTCATCTTTTTGCAGTTCTTGATCCAGTACCCTAGGTACAGCGCATCCAGCCCCAAGCGGCGAGTCTCGGCAATCTGCCAGAGAATACCGAAGCGCCCCAGACTGCGGCGCTCTTCGCTGGGTTCGTAGAAGGTGTAAACCGCCGATAAACCATTGGGTAGCACGTCGGTCACTGCCACCGCCAGCAAGCGTGTGCCATGGCGGAACTCGTAAAATGTCGAGAACGGCAGGTCGCGCACCAAAAATGTTGAAAACTGCTCCCGGCTGGGCGGGAACATGTCCCCATCGGCATGCCGCTGCTCGATGTAGCGTTGATACAAATCAAAGTACTCATCGGTGAATCTTGGCTTGGCTGCTTTCACCTGTAAGTCCGCGTTGCGTTTGAAAATACGTTTTTGCTGACGGTTGGGAGTGAAAATCGCTACGGGTATGCGCGCAGCCGTGCACGCATCGCAGTGCACACAATGGGGTCGATAAAGATGATCGCCGCTGCGACGAAAGCCCATCTCGGACAAATCGGCATAGACCTGCACATCCATTGGCTGGCTGGGATCGAGGAACAGCGTGGTCGCCTGTTCGCCGGGCAGATAGCTGCAAGCGTGAGGTTGAGTGGCATAAAACTTTAAGCGCGCCAGCTCGGTCATGATTGGCCCTCGAGAAAACTTTGAATTAAGTGTAAGCCAGCTAGCAAAACTCGCCTATGAAACCCAGTGTGCAGTTGTAGGCTGATCTATATGTTTATGTAGAAAGCTGGCGAATTGTTCGCGGGGTATTGAGCGGGCGCCTAAGCTTTGCAGATGATTGGTTGGCATTTGGCAGTCAATCAGTACAAAACCCCATGCCTTCAATTGGGTGACTAACGTTGCAAAGCCAACCTTGGACGCATTGTCCGCACGACTGAACATAGATTCGCCAAAAAAGAGCTGGCCCATTGCTAGCCCGTATAAACCGCCCACTAACTCATCCCCGTCCCAGACTTCAACCGAGTGCGCATGGCCTCGAGCATGAAGCTCAATGTAGGCGTTCTGCATTTTTTCTGTAATCCACGTGCCATCGGCATAGTCTCGCGGCGCTGCACAGGCTTGAATGACTCTCGCGAAGTTCTGGTCGAAGGTGACCCGGTAGCGTTGCTGGCGCAGCAGCTTCGCTAGGCTGCGGGACACATGCAATTGTTCAGGAAACAACACCGTGCGCGGGTCCGGCGACCACCAGAGAATCGGCTGGCCTTCGGAAAACCAAGGGAAGCAGCCGTGTCGATAGGCTTGGATCAGTCGGTCAGGCGATAGATCGCCGCCTGCTGCGAGCAGTCCGTTGGGTTCTTGCATGGCCATTGTCAGTGGTGGGAAGGTCAAGGTGTCGCGTTTTAACCAAGTCAGCATGGCATTGGGTCTTACACAAGAGGGGAGGGGGCTGCAACTCTGACGCGATAACGTGGTCTGAGTCGAGCGGCTCCGTGGCTATAAGGGCAGAGCTATAAGTCTTTGTCACCAAAGGCAATGCATGCTCAAATTGGCGGGTCTTGGGCTGGCGCGTAGCGACTATACTCGGCGCTGGCCTCGGCGTGGCATCAGCGGCTTAAACCCGTACAATGGCCCGCGTGTTTGAGCTGTTCTAAACTGCACAACATTCATTGCACTCCATGGCGAGCTGGTCATGGATGACGGGTCATATTACAAGGCTGTGTGCAAGGCTAGTCCAGTTTCATCTCTGAACTTGTCACCTGCTCGAACTGAGCAGTATTTTGCAGTCAATCAATAGTTGGGCGCGCCAAAGGCGCAGGAAAAGACGCGTTTTGAAGAAATCCACAGCAGCACCTAAAGCAGTTCCACACTGGCGTCAGCAGTTGCACTACCGGCTCAAGGAAGGTGCGCTGCTCGCTATTGGCGCTCTCTGCCTGTTTATGATGATGGCCTTGCTGACCTACGGTAAGGATGACCCTGGCTGGAGCCACAACAGCCGTGTTGTGGATGTACAGAACTTCGGTGGGCCTGCGGGCGCTTACAGTGCTGACATTCTGTTCATGGTGCTGGGCTATTTTGCCTATATCTTCCCGCTGCTGTTGGCGATCAAGGCCTACCAAATTTTCCGCGAACGGCATCAGCCCTGGCAGTGGAGCGGTTTGCTGTTTTCTTGGCGGCTGGTCGGCCTAATCTTCTTAGTGCTGTCGGGAGCCGCGCTGGCGCATATTCACTTTCATTCCGCCACCGGCTTGCCAGCAGGCGCTGGAGGGGCGCTGGGTGAAAGCTTGGGCGACTTAGCTAAAAACGCTCTGAATATCCAAGGCAGTACCTTGCTGCTGATTGCCTTGTTTCTGTTTGGTTTGACTGTTTTTACCGACTTGTCGTGGTTCAAAGTGATGGACGTGACCGGCAAAATCACCTTGGACTTGTTCGAGTTGATTCAGGGCGCGGCCAACCGGTGGTGGTCTGAGCGCAATGAGCGCAAGCAATTAGTCGCTCAGCTACGTGACGTGGATACCCGTGTCAATGAAGTTGTGGCGCCAAGCGTTCCCGATAAACGTGAGCAAGCTAAAGCCAAAGAGCGCCTAATCGAGCGCGAGCAAGCACTGACCAAGCACATGACCGAGCGTGAAAAGCACGTACCGGCGGTGATCACACCTGCACCAGCCAAAGCACCAGAGCCGAGCAAGCGTGTGCAGAAAGAAAAACAAGTGCCGCTCTTTGTAGACAGTGCCATTGAGGGCACGCTGCCGCCGATCTCGCTTTTGGATCCGGCCGAGAAGAAGCAACTTAATTACTCCCCAGAATCGTTAGCGGGCGTCGGCCATTTACTTGAAATCAAGCTTAAAGAATTCGGGGTTGAAGTCTCAGTTGACTCCATTCACCCAGGCCCGGTGATTACCCGTTACGAGATCCAGCCAGCAGCTGGGGTCAAGGTTAGCCGTATCGCTAACTTGGCTAAAGACTTGGCGCGGTCGTTGGCGGTGACCAGTGTGCGTGTGGTGGAAGTGATTCCAGGTAAAACCACCGTGGGTATCGAGATCCCTAACGAAGATCGTCAGATCGTGCGCTTTTCTGAAGTGCTATCGACCTCTGAGTTTGATGACGCCAAATCCCCTGTGACTTTGGCTCTTGGCCATGACATTGGCGGCAAAGCGGTCATCACCGCTCTGGCTAAAATGCCGCACTTACTGGTAGCCGGTACGACAGGTTCTGGTAAGTCGGTAGGCGTGAATGCCATGATTTTGTCGATTCTGTTCAAGTCGGGGCCAGAAGACGCCAAGCTGATCATGATCGACCCGAAAATGCTTGAGCTATCGATCTACGAAGGCATCCCGCATCTGCTTTGCCCGGTCGTCACCGATATGAAAGATGCGGCCAACGCCCTGCGCTGGAGCGTCGCTGAGATGGAGCGCCGCTACAAGCTGATGGCGAAGATGGGCGTGCGTAATCTCGCGGGCTTCAACCAGAAGATCAAAGACGCTGAAGCAGCGGGCGAGCCGATTAGCGACCCACTGTACAAGCGCGAAAGCATCCATGACGAAGCGCCATTGCTGACCAAGCTGCCGACCATCGTGGTAGTGGTCGATGAATTTGCCGACATGATGATGATTGTTGGCAAAAAGGTTGAAGAGCTGATCGCCCGTATCGCCCAGAAGGCGCGCGCTGCCGGGATTCACCTGATCCTCGCCACCCAGCGCCCCTCGGTGGACGTGATCACGGGTCTGATTAAAGCCAACATCCCGACCCGCATGGCGTTCCAAGTGTCGAGCAAAATCGACTCGCGCACCATCATCGACCAAGGTGGCGCCGAGCAGTTACTGGGCCACGGTGACATGCTGTACATGCCGCCAGGCACTAGCCTGCCGATTCGTGTACACGGCGCATTCGTGTCTGACGACGAAGTTCACCGTGTGGTTGAGGCTTGGAAGCAGCGTGGTACGCCGGATTACAACGATGACATCCTGGCGGGCGTCGAAGAGCCGGGCAGCGGTTTTGATGGTGGTAGTAGTGAAGGCGGTGATGACGCTGAAACCGATGCGCTGTATGACGAGGCTGTTCAGTTCGTATTAGAAAGCCGTCGTGCCTCTATCTCCGCAGTTCAGCGCAAATTGAAGATCGGTTACAACCGCGCTGCACGCATGATCGAGTCCATGGAAATGGCCGGTGTTGTGACCGCGATGAACACTAACGGCTCGCGCGAAGTGTTAGCGCCTGCTCCAATGCGCGACTGACCTGTTTACAGCCTATCTGTAGGCAGGGTTTAACTAATCAATGAGGATTTCCATGCGTTTTGTCAGCCTGTTGTTGCTACCGGTTTTGGCTTTGACTGCATTTTCCGCCAGTGCCGCTGAGGCGGATGTGCAGAGCCTGACCAACCTGTTGGAAAGGTCGAAGACGCTGACTGCGCGCTTTACCCAGTTAACTCTGGATGGCAGTGGAACTCAGTTGCAAGACACCAAAGGTGAAATGGCTTTGCAGCGTCCGGGGCTGTTCTACTGGCATACCGATGCGCCGAATGAACAGACGATGGTGTCTGACGGCCAGAAAGTCACCTTGTGGGACCCAGATCTAGAACAAGTCACCATCAAAAAGCTTGATCAACGTCTGACTCAAACCCCAGCTCTGCTGCTCTCTGGAGATGTGTCGAAAATCAGTGAAAGTTTCGACATCAGCTCAAAGCAGTCGGGTGATGTGATTGATTTCACGCTCAAGCCTAAAACCAAAGACACGTTGTTTGACTCGCTAAACCTGTCGTTTCGCGGTGGCCTGATCAACAACATGCGTCTGGTTGACAGTGTGGGTCAGCGTACTGATCTGCTGTTCACCGGGGTAAAGGCCAATCAGCCGATCCCGGCTTCCACGTTCAAGTTCGATATCCCGAAAGGGGCTGATGTCATCCAGGAATAAGCCCTGGACGAGGTTTCAAACGCTCTATGGATCTGTTTCGAAGTGCACCGATTGCCCAGCCCTTGGCTGCCCGTTTGCGGGCGACCAATCTGGATGAGTATGTCGGTCAACAACACCTGCTGGCCCGCGGCAAACCCTTGCGCGAAGCCCTGGAGCAGGGCGCGCTGCACTCGATGATCTTCTGGGGGCCGCCAGGCGTGGGTAAAACCACGCTGGCGCGGCTGCTGGCTGAAGTCTCGGATGCTCACTTTGAAACCGTCTCGGCCGTGCTGGCTGGGGTTAAGGAAATCCGTCAGGCGGTTGAAATCGCCAAGCAGCAAGCTGGCCAATACGGGCGGCGGACCATCCTCTTCGTCGACGAAGTGCACCGTTTCAACAAGTCGCAGCAAGATGCCTTTTTGCCCTACGTTGAAGACGGCACCTTGATTTTCATCGGCGCCACCACTGAAAACCCGTCCTTTGAGCTGAACAACGCGCTGCTGTCACGGGCGCGGGTGTATGTCCTCAAGAGCCTAGACGAAGCGGCATTGCGCAAGTTGGTTGAGCGCGCGTTGACCGAAGATAAAGGCTTGGGCAAGCGGGGTCTGACCCTCAGCGACGAGGGCTTTCAAGTCTTGCTTAGGGCCGCTGATGGTGATGGCCGGCGCTTGCTCAACCTGTTGGAAAACGCCTCGGACTTGGCCGAAGACGCGACTGAAATTGGCACCGACCTTCTGCACAACCTGCTGGGCGACACCCAACGGCGGTTCGATAAGGGCGGTGAAGCGTTTTACGACCAGATCTCGGCCCTGCATAAGTCGGTACGTGGCTCTAACCCAGATGGTGCACTGTACTGGTTTGCACGCATGATTGATGGCGGCTGTGACCCGCTGTACATCGCGCGTCGTGTGGTGCGCATGGCCAGTGAAGACATCGGCAATGCTGACCCCCGAGCCTTGAGCTTGTGCTTGGCCGCGTGGGACGTGCAAGAGCGCCTCGGCAGCCCCGAAGGCGAACTAGCGGTGGCCCAAGCCATTACCTATTTGGCCTGCGCGCCAAAAAGCAACGCGGTGTACATGGGCTTCAAGGCCGCACTGCGCAGCTCTGCCGAATATGGCTCGCTCGAAGTCCCTCTGCATTTGCGCAATGCGCCGACCAAACTCATGAAGCAATTGGGCTATGGTGACGAATACCGCTACGCTCATGACGAGCCGGATGCGTATGCCGCCGGTGAAGACTACTTCCCAGATGGGCTTGAGCCTTTAGCGCTGTATCAACCTGTTCCTCGCGGGCTTGAATTGAAAATTGGCGAAAAGCTTAAACACCTGGCCACGCTTGATCGGGCCAGCCCACTACAGCGGAGAAAACCTTGATTCCATTAATCGCTGCCGTAGCTGTAGGAGGTGCTGCAGGCACCTTATTGCGTTTCGCCACGGGCAATTGGATATCCGCCAATTGGCCAAAGCACTTCTATACCGGAACGTTGGCCGTTAATATCGTGGGCTGCCTGATAATTGGCCTTCTTTACGGGCTTTTTTTGATCCGCCCGGACGTCCCGGTTGAAGTCCGCTCTGGACTCATGATCGGGTTTTTAGGCGGTTTGACCACTTTTTCATCCTTTTCACTGGATACGGTGCGCCTGCTTGAAAACGGGCAAGTGCTCTTGGCCCTGGGCTACGTAGCCCTCAGCGTATTCGGCGGGCTGCTTGCGACCTGGGCTGGCCTGTCCCTGACCAAACTTTGATAAACGAGAAACCGACATGCTCGATTCCAAACTGTTACGTACCAACCTGCAGGACGTAGCGGATCGCCTGGCATCCCGTGGCTTTAAGCTGGACGTGGCGCGCATTGACGCGCTGGAAGCTAAGCGTAAAGAAGTTCAAACCCTGACCGAGCGTCTGCAGGCAGAGCGCAATGCCATCTCCAAGAGCATTGGTCAGGCCAAGGCGCGCGGTGAAGACATCGCGCCACTGATGGCTAGCGTTGAAACCATGGGCAGCGATCTGGCCAGCGGCAAGATTGAGCTGGAAGCGATCCAGACCGAACTGGACTCGATTCTGTTGAGCCTGCCAAACCTGCCAGATGAATCGGTACCGGTAGGTGCTGACGAAGACGACAACGTCGAAATTCGCAGCTGGGGCACGCCAAAAGCCTTTGATTTTGAGATCAAAGACCACGTCGCATTGGGCGAACAGCATGGCTGGCTAGACTTTGAGACGGCGGCCAAATTGTCCGGCGCTCGTTTTGCCTTGCTGCGTGGGCCGATTGCTCGTCTGCACCGTGCCTTGGCGCAGTTCATGATTAACCTGCACATCAATGAACATGGTTACGAAGAGGCTTACACGCCGTACTTGGTACAGGCGCCTGCGCTGCAAGGTACTGGGCAGTTGCCGAAGTTCGAAGAAGACCTATTCAAAATCAGCCGCGAAGGCGAAGCCGATCTTTATCTGATTCCGACGGCTGAAGTGTCGCTGACCAACATCGTGGCGGGCGAGATCGTTGATCACAAATCCCTGCCGATCAAATTCGTCGCGCACACGCCATGCTTTCGCAGTGAGGCCGGTGCGTCGGGCCGCGACACACGCGGCATGATCCGTCAGCACCAATTCGACAAAGTTGAGATGGTGCAGATCGTAGAGCCCTCGACGTCGATGGATGCCCTTGAAAGCCTGGTCGGTAACGCTGAAAAAGTGTTGCAACTGCTTGAGCTGCCTTACCGCACGCTGGCGCTGTGCACCGGTGACATGGGGTTCAGCGCCAGCAAAACTTACGACCTTGAAGTGTGGGTGCCTAGCCAAGATAAGTACCGTGAAATCTCGTCGTGCTCTAACTGTGGCGACTTCCAAGCTCGCCGTATGCAGGCGCGTTTCCGTAACCCAGAAACCGGTAAGCCTGAGCTGGTTCACACCCTCAACGGCTCTGGCTTGGCGGTCGGTCGCACGTTGGTTGCGGTGCTAGAAAACTACCAGCAGGCAGACGGCTCGATCCGTGTCCCTGAAGTGCTCAAGCCTTATATGGGCGGGATTGAGGTTATCGGCTAAATGGAGTTTCTGCCGCTGTTTCATAACCTGCGTGGCAGCCGTGTATTGGTGGTCGGTGGTGGGGAGATTGCCTTGCGCAAATCTCGGCTGCTGGCCGATGCCGGTGCGGTGCTGCGGGTCGTTGCGCCCGCGATAGAGCCACAACTGTGTGAGTTGGTTAACAGTAGCGGCGGTGAGCTGGTGTTGCGTGGTTATGTTGAAACCGACCTTGATGGGTGCGGGTTGATCATCGCCGCCACTGACGATGAGCCGCTCAATGCTCAAGTGTCTGCTGATGCCCATCATCGTTGTGTTCCGGTTAACGTGGTCGATGCACCCGCGCTGTGCAGCGTGATTTTCCCTGCCATCGTTGATCGCTCGCCGTTAGTGATCGCCATCTCCAGTGGTGGCGATGCGCCGGTTTTGGCGCGGTTGATTCGCGCCAAGATCGAAACCTGGATCCCCTCGACTTACGGTCAGTTAGCAGGCCTTGCCGCACGGTTTAGGGCGCAGGTTAAACACCTGTTTCCGAATGTGCAGCAGCGTCGTGGCTTCTGGGAAGATGTGTTTCAGGGCCCGATTGCCGATCGGCAACTGGCCGGGCAGGGCGCTGAAGCTGAGCGTTTACTCCAGGCCAAGATTAATGGCGAACCGACCAAGACCACCGGCGAGGTATACCTGGTGGGTGCAGGGCCGGGTGACCCTGACCTGCTGACTTTTCGCGCACTGCGTTTAATGCAACAGGCGGACGTCGTGCTCTACGATCGTCTGGTAGCGCCCGCGATTCTGGAACTCTGCCGTCGTGATGCTGAACGTGTCTACGTGGGCAAGCGTCGCGCTGAACACGCGGTGCCGCAAGATCAGATCAATCAGCAATTGGTGGATTTGGCCAAGCAAGGCAAGCGAGTGGTGCGGCTCAAAGGAGGCGATCCGTTTATCTTTGGCCGTGGTGGCGAAGAAATTGAAGAGCTGGCGGCGCATGGCATCCCGTTTCAAGTGGTGCCGGGCATTACCGCTGCCAGCGGTTGCGCGGCCTATGCGGGTATTCCGCTGACCCATCGTGACTACGCGCAATCCGTGCGTTTCGTGACCGGGCATTTGAAAGACGGCACCAGCAACTTACCGTGGAACGAACTCATCGCTCCGGCGCAAACTCTGGTGTTCTACATGGGGCTCATCGGCTTGCCGATGATCTGCGAGCAATTGATTGCCCATGGTCGCTCGCCGGATACCCCAGCCGCTTTGATCCAGCAAGGCACTACCTCAAACCAACGAGTCTTCACCGGCACCTTGAAAGACCTGCCCACGATGGTTGCGGAGCATGAAGTGCATGCCCCCACCCTGGTCATCGTAGGCGAAGTAGTTTTACTGCGTGAGAAGCTGGCGTGGTTTGAAGGCGCGCAGTCGCAGGTTTAAATGCGCGGCAAAACACAGTAGCAAGCTGCGATCTTTTGTATTTAACGATCAAAAGATCGCGAGCAAGCAGAAGCAGCAACGCAGGTGATGGGTTGTAGGAGCGAGCTTGCTCGCGATCTTTCGAGCGTTAACCGGCTGCTCCTACAGAGTGTTATCAGCTCCTGTTATCGCCCACCAAGCTGTCGACCGACGGCACGCGTGTATCGCTTTCCATCTGAGCATCGTGCTCCAACTGATGGCTAAAACGATCCAGCGAACCTTGCGCGGGTTGCGCGTCACTGGCAAATACCGGTGGGCTCATTAAGTAAGCACCCAGTAAACGACTCAAGGCCGCGAGGCTATCAATGTGCGTGCGCTCATACCCATGGGTCGCATCGCAACCAAACGCCAGCAAGGCACAGCGAATATCATGCCCCGCTGTGACCGCTGAATGCGCATCACTGAAGTAGTAGCGGAACATATCGCGACGTACCGGAAGATCGTTATTGGCCGCAAGGTTCAGCAAATGCCGGGACAAGTGATAGTCATAAGGCCCGCCCGAATCCTGCATGGCCACGCTGACGGCATGTTCGCTGGAGTGCTGGCCTTGTGCGACGGGCGCAATATCAATGCCCACAAACTCACTCACATCCCACGGCAAAGCTGCCGCAGCGCCGCTGCCGGTTTCTTCGGTGATGGTGAACAGCGGGTGACAGTCAATCAGCGGTTGTTCGCCACTGTCGACGATGGACTTTAGCGCCGCCAACAAGGCCGCAACGCCAGCCTTATCGTCCAAGTGCCGCGCACTGATGTGGCCACTGTCGGTGAATTCGGGCAAGGGATCAAAGGCCACAAAATCACCCACGTTGATGCCCAATGAATCGCAGTCGGCGCGCGTGACGCAGTAGGCGTCCAACCGCAACTCGATGTGATCCCAGCTGACCGGTAATTCATCCACCGCCGTATTAAATGCATGGCCTGAAGCCATGAGGGGTAGCACACTGCCGCGAATGACTCCGGTGTCGGTAAACAGGCTGACCCGGCTACCTTCGGCAAAGCGGCTGGACCAGCAACCCACGGGCGCCAGTACTAGACGGCCGTTGTCTTTAATCGCCCGCACACTGGCGCCGATGGTGTCCAAATGCGCCGAAACTGCACGGTCCGGGCTGTTTTGCTGGCCTTTAAGGGTGGCGCGTAACGTACCGCGGCGGGTCAACTCAAAAGGAATACCCAATTCTTCTAGACGTTCGGCCACATAGCGCACGATGGTGTCGGTAAACCCGGTAGGGCTGGGAATGGCGAGCATTTCCAGTAATACCCGTTGCAAGTACTCGAGGTCGGGTTCTGGAAGGGTACGAGTCATAACTACTCCTGCTGAGGGAGCTGCCTAGGGGCAGGCAGCTCATGCGTGAGTTTTCAGTCTTAAATGCCTACACCCTCAAGGTGCGGGCTGACTATGAGGGAACAGCAAGTCGATAAAGCGCTCGGCGGTGGGCTGCGGCTCATGGTTAGCCAGCCCGACGCGCTCGTTGGCTTCGATGAACACATACTCGGGCTGATCAGCCGCTGGGACCATCAAGTCGAGGCCGACCACCGGTATGTCCAACGCACGGGCAGCACGTACTGCGGCATCTATCAGCACGGGGTGTAAAACCTCGGTGACATCTTCTAGGGTTCCGCCCGTGTGCAAGTTTGCAGCGCGGCGCACGGCCAGGATTTCACCAGCGGGCAAAATACTGTCGTAGGTATACCCAGCGGCTATTACGGTGCGCTCAGTTTCGGCGTCCAGCGGGATCCGGCTTTCGCCATCGGTGGCCGCTTGACGACGACGGCTTTGCGCTTCAATCAGTTGCACAACACGGTGATGCCCATCGCCGACGACTTGCGCTGGTTTGCGAATAGCCGCAGCCACCACTTCGAAACCAATGACCACGATGCGCAGGTCAAGCCCTTCATGGAAGCTTTCAAGCAGCACACGACTGTCGAAGGCCCGAGCGGCTTCAATGGCCTGTTGCACGTGTTCAATGTCGCTCAAGTCCACGGCCACGCCATTGCCTTGCTCGCCGTCCAACGGTTTGACTACGATCCGTTGATGTTCATCCAGAAAAGCCAGATTGTCGTCGGCCGTGCCCGCTAACTGCTGCACCGGCAAGCTCAAGCCTGCTTGGCTCAATACCGCGTGGGTGAGGCTTTTGTCTTGGCACAAGCTCATGCTGATGGCGCTGGTCAGATCCGATAGCGACTCTCGGCAACGAATGCGTCGGCCACCATGGCTGAGTGTGAAAAGCCCGGCACTGGCGTCGTCAATATGTACGTCTATACCGCGTTTGTAAGCCTCCTCTACTAGGATGCGCGCATACGGGTTAAGCCCAACTTCGGGGCCGGGGCCGAGGAACAGCGGTTGATTGATGCCATTTTTGCGTTTGATAGCAAACGTCGACAGGGTGCGGAACCCGAGCTTGCCGTAGAGCTTTTTCGCCTGTTGGTTGTTATGCAGCACAGAAAGGTCGAGATAAATCAGACCGCGGCTCATGTAATGCTCAACCAGATGGCGTACCAGCACTTCGCCCACACCCGGCCGGGAGCACAGTGGATCAACCGCCAAGCACCACAGGCTGCTGCCGTTTTCCGGGTCGTGAAACGCGGTGTGGTGATTCAGGCCCATGACGCTACCAATGACCGCGCCGCTGTCTTCATCTTCAGCCAGCCAATAAACCGGGCCGCCTTGATGGCGAGCGGTCAGCAGCGTCGGATCGACAGGCAGCATGTTGCGCGCTAAATACAGAGCATTGACGGCCTGCCAGTCGGCCTCACTTTGCACGCGGCGGATGCGAAACCCACGAAACACACGGGTCGCCGGGCGGTAATCGGTAAACCACAGGCGCAACGTGTCCGACGGGTCGAGAAACAACTGCTGGGGCGACTGCGCCAAGACCTGTTGCGGGGCTGCCACATACAGCGCTATATCACGCTCGCCCGCTTGTTCGTTAAGCAGTTCATTGGCCAGGCACACCGGGTCGGGGAAGGTATGCCCGACCAGCACCCGGCCCCAACCGCAGTGTAAGACCACCGGTTTCGCGTCCAGCGCGCTGCCATCTTCGGCGAAGCGGGCTTGCAGTCGCTCGTAGGAGGGCGCCTGCCCGCGCAATAAACGTTGGTTATAGGCTGTGGCGAGGGGTTTCATTGATCAGATTCCTTGTTCGCTCAGCCACAGATTCAGGGCTGCCAATTGCCACAACTTGGAGCCGTTGAGGGGCGTTAACTGACTTTCAGGGTTGGTGAGCAAGCGATCCAGCATGGCGGGCTGGAACAGGCCGCGGTCTTGGCTTGGATCGAGCAGCAAGTCGCGCACCCAATTAAGCGTGTCACCCTGCAAGTGCTTGAGCCCAGGCACGGGGAAGTAGCCTTTTTTGCGGTCGATGACCTCACTTGGGATAACCAAGCGGGCTGCTTCTTTCAATACCTGTTTGCCGCCATCTGGCAACTTAAAGCGGGCCGGAATTCGCGCCGACAGCTCGGCCAGTCGATAGTCAAGAAACGGCGTTCGGGCTTCCAGGCCCCACGCCATGGTCATGTTATCGACGCGTTTGACAGGGTCGTCTACCAGCATCACGGTACTGTCCAGTCGCAGAGCCTTGTCCACACCCGCGACGGCGCCAGGCTGTGCGAAGTGCTCACGGACAAAATCGCCAGCGGCGTCATTCGCGGTCAGCCACTTGGGTTGCACGGTGGCTTTGTAGTCGTCATAGCTGCGATCAAAAAACGCTGCACGGTAAGCCGCGTAAGGGTCGCTGGCGCCATCGACTTGCGGGTACCAGTGATAGCCTGCGAACAATTCATCTGCCCCCTGACCGCTCTGTACCACCTTGCAATGCTTAGCGACTTCACGCGATAGCAGATAAAAGGCGATGCAATCATGGCTGACCATCGGCTCGCTCATGGCGCGGAAGGCTGCAGGCAGTTGCTCGATGATTTCGTGTTCAGCAATGCGTAATTGGTGATGTCGGGTGCCGTAATGCTTGGCAATCAAATCTGAATACTGGAATTCATCTCCACGCTCGCCGCCAGCGTCCTGAAAACCGATGGAAAAGGTCGACAGGTCTTGTACGCCTACTTCTCGTAGCAGCCCTACCAGCAAACTGGAGTCGACACCGCCCGAGAGCAGCACACCGACATCCACAGCGGCGCGTTGACGAATGGCCACCGCTTCACGGGTACTGTCTAGCACGCGGTCGCGCCAGTCTTCGAGGGTCAGATGAGTTTCATCGGCGTGTGGGCCGTAGGGCAGCGTCCACCAAGTTTTTTGCTCGGTGTTGCCCTTGGCGTCAATGCGCAACCAGGTAGCAGGTGGCAGTTTTTCAATTCCGGCAACCAAGGTGCGAGGCGCGGGTACGACGGCGTGAAAATTTAAATAATGATTCAACGCAACCGGATCGAGCATTGGGCTGATGTCGCCGCCTTTAAGCAACGCGGGCAGGGTTGAGGCAAAGCGCAAGCGTTCGCCAGTACGCGACAGGTACAGCGGCTTCACGCCTAAACGGTCACGAGCAATAAACAAACGCTGGGTGTCACGCTCCCAAATGGCAAACGCGAACATGCCATTGAGTTTGGGCAGCATGGCTTCACCCCACGCGTGATAGCCCTTTAGCAATACCTCAGTGTCGCCATCGGAGTAAAAGGCGTAGACAAGTTTTTCCAGCT
>NZ_LLWH01000187.1 GCF_001411475.1 Pseudomonas endophytica
ATCGGTCGGTCCGGTATTGCGCACTTTGACCTTGGTCACCGGGCGGTCTTCGTTGAAGGTGATTGGGGTACTGGCGTAGACGACGCCGCCTAGCGGCACATTGTCTTCTTGGCCTTTTTGTACGCCACCTGGATCTTTGGCGTGAGGGATGTGATGTTGCGGATGGGTGTCTTGGTGCGGGCTGGCTGGCGCGGCAGCAGGGGCGGCGGTTTTTTTGGTGCTCATGACGAATTCCTCAAAACGGGTCTGTTTGCGTTAACCGGCTAAGCCAGCCGTCACTTGATCGGGTCGTGAACTGTGACCAGACGGCTGCCATCGGTAAAAATCGCTTCAACTTGAACGTTCGGAATCAGTTCGCTAACGCCATCCATGACATCGTCTTTGGTCAGTACCTTGCTGGCTTCTGTCATGACGTCTTCAACCGACTTGCCATCGCGGGCGCCTTCCAGCGCGGTCACGGTGATGATTGACACGGCCTCTGGGTAGTTCAACTTCAAGCCACGCGCTTTGCGTCGCAGAGCCACGTCCGACAGGGTGTAAATCATCAGTTTGTCGATCTCTCGGGGGGTGAGCTGCATAAGCCCTCCTGTTAACAGTGCGATAAATGTGAATGTTCAGAGCGCGAGCCAAGGCTCAAATAGGCGCCTGACGGCAGGTTGAATGGGGCAAACAACAGGCAAGGTGATTTCCCCGAGAACACAATCGGCTTCATGTCAGGCGCAAATCGAGTCCCAATGCGTGGGGTGGTCTGCTTCATCGGCTCAACCGCTCAAGTCCATTTAGGTGGGGGCGATCTGAGCCTAGACCATATTTTTTGAGTGGCGAGTATGAATGGCGCTTTTTGTGAAATTGTGTTTCCGGTGAAAGTAGCTTCTTTTTTATTTTGCATTTAAATAACTTCTTTAAAAACAATAAGATATCGCTTTAAAACGAATCGTATTAGGCGTTACGTACGAGTGATCTTTGCCAGAAAAACTTCTCTCTGTAAAAAATCTATTTCTCTCGTACGAAATTTGCATCTGCGTACGTAGGACGTATCTGAAAAGTACGATGGCAAGAGCCGAAGTTATTGAGCATGAGAGGCCTTAGGTTTGCGCTTAAACAGAGACGGATGCTTATGGTAAAGCGCGGCATGCAGTTGATCATTGAGCTCGGTCAACTGGCGAAGCATCTCCAGACTCAACCAGACGTAGGCGTAGAAAGAGGTTTGGATGTTGTTGCCGTCAGCGCAATGCAAAGCCAAGTCTTTGAGGTCGCGAGTGGTCTGGCGTAACTGGTCGCTGATTTCATTGTTGCCGATGCCCATGCACAGCTTGTTTTGCAGCGATTCCAACGCCTGTGGGATCAAGCGTCGAACATCACGTAAGGCGGGTTCACTTTCGATTAGCTTATGGCTCTGCGCTGAGGACCAGTAAGCGTCGATCATCAGTGACAGGGTCGAAAAAATATCACGGTGGAGCATTTGTAATGCATGCAAAACAGCAGGCTTCAAGTGGCTTTCATGGCTGGCGGGAAGGGTATAAGCCCGCAGTTTTATGATCTTGTCCAGTTCATCCTTTAACTGATCATCAAGGTTGGGCCGCTCCAAGGTCTTCAGCGAGAAGTAAGCCAAGTACAAGCGGTTCAGGTTGGCTAGGCTCTCACTGAATTTTATCCGCATGTCGGTGAAGGCACGCTGCGGATAGAGGCTGGTGTACAGCATCGCCAGTACCGAGCCTGCCATGACATAGAGGCTGCGTTGGATGGCGGAATCCATATCATTGGGCGGCGAGCAACTGACAATTGCCAAGGTCGAAGCAATGAGCAGGGCCATGTAGGGATGTTTGCCAAGAGTGAGGTAGCCGGCGACAAACATGAGCAGTGCACACCACAGCAGCATGGCTGATAAGGCATAGGTTTCGAGGTACAGGGCTATCAGCCCGGACACGGCGCCTATCACTGTTCCGCCGGTTCTTTGCAGAGCCCTTGAAAAGACGTTACCCCAATACGGTTGCGGTCCCATCACGATCAACAGAGTAATCAGGATCCAAACGCCGCCGTCCAGTTTGAAATAACGAATCACGGCAAAGGTGACCAGAAACGCCAAACTGATGCGCACCGCGTGAATCCAGCGATAGTACCGACACGTCAGCTGCTCTAGGTTTGATATCTTTTTACCCAACTGCATAGAAAGCCCAATCGCTGTGAGGGATTGGGCAGCCAGCGTAGTTCACGCTGTTACGATTGGCCATGTCTTGGCGGGCACTGTTCTTTTGGTAGGAGATTCCCTGTCGTCCAGACGTCGAGCTGTCACGCAGATAACGGGGTAAGTCTGTAGTCGCTGACGAGGCACAAAGCTGGCAGTCGTAACACCATCGAGCATGGTGTTTGGGTGCATCTCTGTTTTCGTAGGAGCTGGCGAAGCCTGCGATCTTTTGATCTTCTACTGCAACATCAAAAGATCGCAGCCTTCGGCAGCTCCTACGGGGGATATTTGTCTGGCAAGACACTCTATGTAAAAACGGCTGGTAGTCGTGACACCATGCGCACGATGTTTGGGCGCATCTCTGTTTTTGTAGGAGCTGGCGCAGGCTGCGATTTTTTGATCTTTAAAGCATAAGATCGCAGCCTACGGCAGCGCCTAACCCTGTGTGCGTGAGGGGTTCAAATACTCGGATTTCGCCCGCCATTGACTGGCAAAACCACCCCCACGATGTAGCTTGCCCGGTCGCTGGCAAGAAATAGGGCAGCATCGGCCACTTCTTCTGGTTTGCCGTAACGTCCTAGCGGCACGCTGGCGACTCCGCGGGCCAGCGCTTCTTCCGGGGATATATTCAAGCGCTTGGCTTCTACCGCCACGGATTGCTCAACGCGGCCGGTCAAGGTATAGCCGGGGTTGATGGCGTTGATCCGAATGCCCTGCGCGGCATAGTGTTCGGCGGCGCCCACGGTTGCCAGCATCAAGGCGGCGTTAGCGGCGCCTCCAGACAAGTGAGTACTGGTGGGCACCTTGCCGCCAGAGCCGATGATATTGACGATCACCCCCTGACCACGTTGGCGCATCCCGGCCAGCACCGCTTGCTGGCTATTAACCACCGGAAAGTATTTGTCCTCCATGCCCGCGCGCAGCGCTTGGCCGTCAAGGTCTTGGGGGGCATAACGTTTAGCAGCTCCGGCGCTGTTTATCAGAATGTCGATCGGCCCGTTCTGGGCTTCGATGTCGGCGACCACTTGCACAGCATTTTCATACTCCGACAAATGGGCGGCATAGCCACTGGCCTTAATGCCGTCCTGCTCCAAGGTCTTAAGCGCATTTTCGATGTTTACCTGGCTACGGGACACAATTACCACTCGGGCCTGCTCTAGCCCGAATGCGCGCGCGCAGGCTAGGCCGATGCCTTTGCTGCCGCCAGTGATGACCACGAGTTTTTCACGCAGATTGAGATGCATGCCTGGAATCCTAACGATGCGTTTAACGGGTGGGCATCATAGGCCCATTGCTGGTGTCTGGAGCAAGTCGGTTCTTGCAGGAACCAAGCCTGTGGCTGTCTATGACGTTAATGTAGGAAGAAGGGGGAGGCGAGGGGCTTGGAGCGCGGGAATAAAAAAAGCCACTACCATCATGGGGATCTGGTAGTGGCTAAGATTCTCAACCAAAGAGAGCGTCAGGCATCTACCTGACGGCATGCAATTTACCTGTCTCCCGCTTAGTTAGCTAGCTAAGTAAATGGGATTCAGTTTTACCTCGTGCGTAACAATGGTGCATCACTTGCCACTTTAGGGCAGGGCGTTATACGAGCAGGTTGTAGCCTCTGTGCGGGTTAAACGCTAACCTTGCGCCCATGCAAATACCTGACTTGAATCTGCTGGTTGCCCTGAATGTCTTGCTCGAAGAGGGCTCTGTAGTGGGCGCGGCCCGACGTATGAACCTGAGCGCTCCTGCCATGAGCCGAACCCTGACCCGCATCCGTGAAGTGTTGAACGACCCTATTTTGGTGCGTTCTGGGCGAGGATTAGTGCCTACTCCCCGGGCATTGGAGCTTCGCGAGCAGGTCCGAGGGGTTGTGGAATTGGCGCACGGCGTGTTCACCCAAAGCCAGGACAGCGATTTGCGCGCGCTGGAACGCACCTTCAGTATTCGTTCGAACGATGTGTTTTTTGGGGTCTATGGCGAAGCTTTACGTCAACGCATGGCGCTTGAGATGCCCAAGGCTACGTTGCGGGTCGTACCCGAAGGGTTCACCGATGATCAGGCACTAAATGAAGGTCGAATTGACCTGACCATCTGCGCCGCCAATAAGTTTTCTTCTGAAATTAAGGTGCAACAACTGTTTACTTGCCCTTTTGTAGGCTTAGCTCGAGAAGATCACCCCATCTTTGATCAGCCAATCACCGTGCAACGCTTTACCGAGTTTGATCACATTAGCGTTTCGCGTCGGGGTTTGCCCCGAGGGCCGATTGATTCAGTGCTGGCCGAGAGGGGACTTGAGCGTCGTGTGTCGTTCACCACGCCAACCTTTTACTCAGCGATCTTTGCCCTGTCGTCCTCTAACCTCATTTTGCCGCTCATGCCCCAGTTATTGCTCAAGACGCTTGAGCCGATGGGTTTGAAACTGCGCGCCTTTGAACTGCCCATCACGCTGCAACCGGTCAACATTTTCCAAGCGTGGCATCCTCGCTTAGACAACGATCACGCCCATCGTTGGCTGCGCCGCACCCTCAAGAATTTTTGCGATAACGCCTGCGTATAACCATGGATTGCGTTTGACGCACTCCACAGTTAGTTATTTGTCAATTTTTGTATCATTGCTGCTTGGTTAAACTTTCTTCATCTAGTGTGAAGACGGAGTTGGCCATGGGTTGGCGTTTTAGGCGTGTGCGTGATTGGGTGCCGGGAGCTTGGCTGTGACCGCGTTGGCCGCGGGTTCGGTCGGCGTTACGGCGCCTGCTGCGGCTCCAGCGGTCAGTTCAGCATTTGGCCTGCGGATCATTACGGGTCTAGTTGGCGTGCTGCTGGCGGTATTGGTGTCAGGTTTTAACGAAAACGTGACCAAAGTGGCGATGCCTGATATTCGCGGCGCTATGGGCATTGGTTACGACGAAAGTACTTGGTTGCTGGCGGTGTACTCCGCAACCTCGATCAGTGCCATGGCGTTTGCGCCGTGGTGTGCGGCAACATTTTCCCTGCGGCGGTTCACCTTGTGTGCGATTGGCGCATTTTTGCTGTTGGGCGTCCTCTGCCCATTGGCCCCAAACGTTTCTGTCTTGATGTTGCTACGCACCTTACAGGGGTTTGCCGGTGGCGCGTTGCCGCCCATGCTGATGTCGGTCGCGCTACGTTTTTTGCCCCCCAATATTCGCTTATATGGGTTGGGCAGTTACGCGCTGACCGCCACTTTTGGCCCCAGCTTTGGTACGCCATTGTCGGCTTGGTGGGTGGAATACGCGGGTTGGCAGTGGGCGTTCTGGCAAGTCATTCCGTTAAGCCTGTTGGCTATGGCTTGTGTGGCCTGGGGGCTGCCGCAAGACCCGTTGCGTCTAGAGCGTTTTAAACAGTTTGACTGGCGTGGGCTGCTGCTCGGTATGCCCGGTTTGATCATGCTGGTGCTGGGGCTTGAGTTAGGCCAACGCCTGAACTGGTTTGAGTCGCAAATGATTCGGATCTTTATCGTGGGTGGGCTGGCCTTGTTGGTGCTGTTCTTCATCAATGAATGGTCGCACCCGTTACCGTTCTTCAAGTTGCAATTACTGAAAATCCGCAACTTGTCCCACGCCTTGCTGACGTTGGCCGGGGTGCTGTTTGTGTTGTTGGCCGTGATTAAGATCCCGTCGAGCTACTTGGCGCAAATTCAGGGCTACCGGCCACTTGAAACCGCGCCGGTGATGCTGATGGTCGCTGTGCCACAGTTGATTGCGCTGCCGCTGGTGGTCGCCTTGTGCAACCTGCGCTGGGTCGATTGCCGTTGGGTACTGGCCACAGGTTTAGGGCTGCTGGCCTTGGCCTGTGTGCTCGGCTCAGAGGTGACTTCGGTGTGGAATCGCGAGAACTTTTACGCTTTACAGGCGATTCAAATCATTGCTCAACCAATGGCCGTGATCCCGCTGCTGATGCTGTCCACCGGCAGCCTAAACCCGGTTGATGGGCCTTTTGCTTCGGCGTGGTTCAACACAGTTAAAGGTTTTTCGGCAGTGGCCGCGGGCAGCGTGTTGCAAGTGCTGACGGTCAATCGCGAGCATTTTCATTCGATGATGCTGGTGGACCGCGTGGGTAACTCGCCGCTGGTGTCGTCTGGGGTTGATCTGGCACGCCGCGTACACCAGCAGGCGATGGTGTTGAGCTCCTCAGATTTGTACCTGTGCATGGCAGGCGTAGCGGTTCTTTTGATTGTAATTATTCCTTTTGGCCCGACGCGGATTTATCCGCCGGGCACAGCGGTGGGAGCAGTGAAATGAGTACTTTAAGTGGGCGTAAGCCATTGGTGAGGGTGGGCGCGGGCATGCTGGCACTGGCCGTGTTGTATGGGCTGTGGCGAATAGTGTTTGCCAGCAGTGCGCAACAAAGCACCAATGATGCGTATGTGAGTGCGGATTTCACCCTCATCGCGCCGAAAGTTGCCGGGTTTATTGATGAGGTACTGGTAGAGGATAACCAGCCGGTCAAGGCCGGACAGTTACTGGCGCGCATTGATGCACAGGACTATCAAGCCAGCCTGCAAGCCGCACACGCCAGCGTCGCCACAGCGCAAGCCCAGCAGTTGAATGCGCAAGCGATGCTCCAACGTCAGCGCTCGCTGATTGAACAGGCCAAGGCCACGGTCGATGCTGACTTGGCACAGGTGGAGTTTGCCGAGCATGAGTTGTTGCGCTATCAGCACTTGGCTGGGCAAGGTGCTGGTACGTTGCAAAATTCGCAGCAGGCAAAAAACCGCTCGCAAACAGCGCGTGCGCAATTGGCGCAGCACAAGGCCGCACTGGAGGCTGCCCGTCAACAAACCCAAGTATTGGCCGCCCAACACACGGCGGCTGAGGCTTCGGTGCATTATGCCCAAGCATTGCAGGCGCGTGCTGAGCTGGAGTTGTCTTACACCCAATTGGTGGCTCCGTTTGACGGGGTCGTCGGGCGTCGTAGCGTGCGCAAAGGGGCTTACGTCAAACCGGGCGATACGTTGCTGGCGGTAGTGCCCGTGGCCAAGGCTTACGTGGTGGCCAACTTTCTTGAACATCAGATGACCCACATGAGCCCAGGTCAGCGGGTCACGGTATCGGTCGATACCTTCCCCGGCGAGCTATTACACGGCACCGTCGACAGTATTGCTCCGGCCACAGGGGTGACGTTTGCCGCCATAGCACCGGATAACGCAACGGGCAACTTCACCAAAGTGGTTCAGCGTATCCCGGTCAAAATCACTCTGGACCCTCAACAGCCGCTGACACAACAACTGCGCTTGGGTATGTCTGTGGATGCCTCTGTCGACACCGCAAGCACTTCAGGGCAGCAGGTCAGCGCACGATGAGCCTTAAGACGATCACCTACGCCACAGCGTGTTTGAGTTTGGTGACGCTTGGCGGTTGCGTCATGGGCCCGGACTTCACTGCCCCCAAGACCCCTTTGCCCAATCATTGGGCGCCAACCCCAAGCCAGTCAGAGCACAGTGCAACTGCTGAGTCGCCGGTGGATGTGCGGTGGTGGGACAGCTTTGCGGACCCACAGTTATCGACGTTGGTGCGCGAAGCCCAGACGCATAATTTTGATCTGCAAATGGCGGCCAGTCGTCTTGAGCAAAGCCGCGCCATGCGCCGTCAAATTGCCGCAGCCACCTTACCTGCGGCAGACGGTACGGCGGGTTACAGCCGCAGCCGTAACAGCCAGCGCGGTTTGATGGACGCGTCGGGCAATGAGGGCAAACAGGCGTTCAACATCTGGAAAGGTGGGCTTGATATCAGTTGGGAAGCTGACCTGTGGGGGCGCGTGAAACGATCGGTTGAAGTCGCGGATGCCTCTGTGCAGATGGCCCAAGAGGATCGCCATGCGCTGCAACTGTTGGTGATCGTGCAGACCGCTCAGGATTACATCCAACTGCGCAGTACGCAGCAAGGGTTGGCGGTGGTTGAGCAAAACCTGCACATAGCCCAGCGGACTCTGGAACTGACCCAGCTCCAGCTCAATGAAGGCGTTGCTACCGACCTTCAAGTGTCGGAAGCGGCGGCTCAAGTGGCAGAAATTGAAGCGCGCTTGGCACCGCTGCAACAGCACAGTGCGCAACTGATTAACGCGTTGAGCCTGTTGTTGGCCCGCGAACCTAGAGCGTTACAGCAGCAACTAAGCCCCGTCGCCGCTGTACCGGCCTACACCGGGGACGTGCCAATCGGTCTGCCCAGTGAGCTGGCCCAAAGACGCCCGGATATTCGTCGTGCGCAAGCCCAGCTGCATGCGGCGACGGCGGCGATTGGTATGGCCAAGGCGGATTTTTATCCGCGCATTACGTTATCCGGCAATCTGGGGTTTCAGGCGTTGCAGTTATCAGACTTGGGGAGCTGGGGCTCGCGCAGCTTTGCTTTTGGGCCGGGGATGAGCGTGCCTGTGTTCGAGGGCGGACGCTTGAAAGGTGCGCTGCAATTGCAGGAAGGGCGCCAGCAAGAAGCCGGCATTGGCTATCAGAAGACAGTACTGCGCGCCTGGCATGAAGTGGATGATGCGCTGGTGGCGTATCAAGCCAGTCAGCGTCGTCGCGACAGCTTGCAACAGGCTGTCGCCCACAATCAGCGCGCTTTAGACAGTGTCCATCAACAGTACGCGCAGGGCACTGTGGACTTTCTCAACGTTCTGACTGTGCAAAACGCCCTCTTGGCCAACCAGGCCGCCTTGGTCGATAGCACGGCTCAAGTCTCGTTGACGCTGGTCAACCTGTATGGCGCGCTAGGAGGAGGCTGGCAGGGGTGAGTGATCTAGACCCTATCGCGAGGCAAGCTTGCGTTGACGATTTGAGGCGCATCCCGAATCTGAGGCCGTGAGCTTGTCTCGCGATAGGGTCTATACGAAGGGCATGCGCAGCGGATTGTTTTAATCCATGCCAACCATCACTGCTTCTTACTGACAGGCCGCGTCGCTCTAGGCGGGAGATTTGTTATGCTCGGCGCCTTGAAACAAGCGCCAGCATAGGCGTGCCCTGTTCACTTTGAGCGTATTTATGTCTGCCGATACTCACGCTGTAACGACGCGCTTTTCGCGCTCCGACTATAGAACCCTAGGGCTGGCGGCCTTGGGCGGGGCGCTGGAAATCTACGACTTCATCATTTTCGTATTTTTCGCCCTGATCCTCAGTCAGCTGTTTTTCCCTCCGGATATGCCTGAATGGCTTCGTTTGCTACAAAGCTTCGGGATTTTCGTGACCGGCTATCTGGCGCGTCCATTGGGCGGTATTTTGATGGCGCATTTTGCTGATCATCTGGGCCGCAAGCGGGTGTTCAGTCTGAGCATTCTGATGATGGCCTTGCCCTGTCTGCTGATCGGGATCATGCCGACGTATGCGCAGATTGGTTATTTCGCACCACTGATTCTGCTGGCGCTGCGGATTTTTCAAGGTGCGGCCGTCGGTGGCGAGGTGCCCAGTGCTTGGGCATTTGTTGCCGAACACGCGCCAGCAGGGCGTCGAGGCTACGCTTTGGGCTTTTTGCAGGCGGGTCTGACCTTCGGCTACTTGATTGGCGCTTTGACCGCGACACTGTTGGCGCAACTCTTCACTCCGGCTGAAATCCTTGATTACGCTTGGCGTTTTCCGTTCTTACTGGGGGGTGTTTTTGGCGTGATCGGTGTGTGGTTGCGCCGTTGGTTAAGCGAAACGCCAGTGTTTTTGGCCTTGCGCGAACGCCGCGAGGGTAGGGTGGAGCTGCCGCTGCGTACCGTGTTACGAGATTTTCGCCCGTCACTGCTGCCCGCCGCGTTGCTAACTTGCGTACTGACCAGCGCCGTCGTGGTGTTTGTCGTGATTACCCCAACCGTGATGCAACAGCGTTTTGGCATGACCGCCAGCCATACGTTCGCCCTGAGCAGCTTGGGCATTGTGTGCCTGAACATTGGCTGTGTGCTTGCGGGCTTGGTGGTTGATCGGATTGGCGTCTGGCGCAGCATTGTGCTGTACAGCCTGCTATTGCCGCTGGGGATTGGCGTACTTTACGCAAGCCTAGTCGGGCAGTGGGGCTTACCGGGGCTGGCCTATGGGTTTGCCGGTTTGTGCTGTGGGATTGTCGGCGTGGTGCCGTCGGTGATGATCGGTTTGTTCCCGGCCAAGATTCGCGTTTCGGGCATCTCCTTCACCTACAACATTGCCTACGCGCTGTGGGCCAGTTTCACGCCGTTGTTGTTGATTGCCCTGATGCCTTGGAGCCCGTGGGTGGGTGTGCTGTTTTGTGGGGTGATGGGGCTGGTGGGTGTGTTGACTGCCCGCTGGTTTGGCTTTGCGCGGGGGCATCAGGTTGAGCGGCGCCTGCGGGCTTTGGTCGACGTGTAGTTAGCGCAGCATGCTCTGGGCCTGTTGCAGAAGGCGGCCTTTATCTCCACCTTCTGCTACAGGCCAAAACGTTAGACCCGCAGAATCCGTCCGCTGATGGCCACACCTACCAGCAACACCGCGATCATGCCAAAGGCAATGTTCAAACTGCTGGCATGAGCAATAAAACCAATCGCCGCCGGGCCTACTAAAATCCCGGCATAGCCCAGCGTGGTAATCGCTGGCACGGCGATACTCTCCGGCATCACGGTTTGCTTGCCCACGGCGGTGTACAGCACCGGCACGATATTCGAGCATCCGGCGCCGACGAGCGCGTAGCCCAACAGTGATACTTGCCAATCCGGCGCCACGGTCGCCAACGCCAACCCTGTGGCTGCCAACAACCCGCCCAAGACGATGATCCGACGAGGCCCTAAGCGGCTGACCAAGGTGTCTCCCAGCAAACGGCCGATGGTCATGGTCAGGGCAAATGCGGCATAACCGAGCCCGGCATAGACTTCGTTGATGTGTTTATCAGAGGTCAAGAACACTGCGCTCCAGTCGAGCATTGCGCCTTCAGCCAGAAACACGATAAAGCACAGCACGCCAATAAACAGCACCACGCCGTGGGGAATGGCAAACGCCGGGCCACTGCTTTCGCTGCCGTAGGGCAGTAGATTTGGCGCCGCCTTAAACAGCGCCGCCAGGATCAGCACGATCACCACTAACATGGCCCACAGAGGCGTCAGCCCGATTGCCAGCAAGGCGCTGACCCCGGCTGCGCCGACGATCCCGCCGACACTGAACAAACCGTGAAACCCAGACATCATGTTGCGCCCGCTGGCGCGCTCCACAATCACTGCTTGCAGATTGACGGTGGAGTCGACGGTGCCCAACCCCGCACCAAATACAAACAGCGTGGCGATGAGTAAGGGGATGGAACTGACGGTGGCCAATAGCGGCAAACTCAGGCAGATCAACAGGGTCCCGGTGGTAAATACCCGGCGGCAGCCAAAGCGTGTCGCCAGCACCCCGGCAATCGGCATCGCCAGAATAGAGCCGATACCCAGCGATAACAGCAACAGCCCAAGCGTTGCGTCATCCAGCCCAGCACGAGCCTTGGCGTAGGGCACCAATGGTGCCCAGGCGGCGATGCCAAATCCGGCAATAAAAAAGGCAATACGGGTCGATGTTTGTTCAAGACGCCCCGGGGGCGGAGGCGTTTCAGGAATGGCGGTCATGGACTTCCTAGAGGGCAAGCAATAAAAAACAGGGCAGTATCCTTACACAGTTGCAGTAGAGCTCGCGAGGATAGAAGACGATCAGTGTCTTCTTACCCCCGCGTTAGGCTTTTACCTGCGCTTGGTGCTGATTCGCCGGATTGCCCAGCCCACCAACAGAACCAGTACGGCAATCCCAGTCCACGCGAGTGCGGGTGCATAGTTGATCAACCAACTGACCGGAGTTTTATCCGACAGGATGCTGTCGACCTGTTGCTCATCCGGGTCTGCACTTGGCACATGACCGAATGTCGAGCGCACATATCGGGCCAGCGCTGCGATCTGCTCGTTGTTCATTTGGTCGCTGAAACCAGGCATCAGGATGTGTTTGCCATCAATGTGCAGGTCGATGCCCCCGGCGATGACTTGCACCAAGTTATTGGCGTGGGCTGAGCGTACATCGCGCAACCGACCCAAATCGGGTCCCGCGGTGCCTGTGCCGTCTACGCCATGACAACTGGCGCAAGCCGATTGGTACAACACGGCGCCATCAAGCGTGCCGTTGTTGGCCAGGTTTCGCCAGCCGGTGATCGGCCCTTCAATCGTGTCCGGGTTCACGTGAGCAGGGGGTTGCGCCGCTGCGGGTACGGCGGGTGAGGCGAGCGCAGGCACGACACGCAAATAGGCAATGATGTCGGCAATTTCGGTATCACCGAGATGGCTCAGGCTGCGGCTCACTGCCAAGCCCATGTCACCGCCCGCGACTGCCATTGAGTTATGGCCTTTTTGCAAAAACGTTTTAAGCGCTTGATCGCTCCAGCCACCCAGACCGGTCGGATCACTCGTAAGGTTAGGAGCATGCCAGCCACCGACAAATGCACCGCCCAGATGCTGGTCCGGCAATTCGGCCATTAATGCTCCACGGGGCGTATGACAGGCGCTGCAATGCCCTAAGGCCTCAACCAGATAGCGCCCGCGCTCTTGCGAAGGGCCCTGTACCGGTTGCGCGCCCGCTGCCTGGCCTTCTTTCAGGTACAACATGTTCCAAGCAATCATTGCCGGTCGTACAAAGGGGAATCCCAAGTCGGTCGCAGGGACTTCATGGCTGACCGCAGGCACGCTCTGTAAATAGGCGTAAAGCGCTGATACATCGGCATCAGTGATGCCGGTGTACGAGGTGTAAGGCATTGCCGGGTACAACCAGCCTTTGCCCGGCGCCCGGCCCTTGCGCAGGGCATCACGCAATTGTGCCTCGCTCCAGCCACCAATCCCGGTGCGCGTGTCTGGGGTGATGTTAGAGGCATAAATAGCGCCTAAGGGGCTGGCAATCGGTGCGCCACCAGACAAGTCCGGCCCATGACAGCCCGCGCAGTCGGCGGCCGTGGCGATGTATTTTCCGCGCTCGAGGGTCGCGGTGTCACTTTGCTGGGCGCAAGCCCACTGTGTGCTCAGGGCGAGAGTGACGAAGATCAGTGCTTTACGCATGTCACACCTCCTTGGCGATGTGTTGGCCGGCGCGGATGGCCAGCGCCATTCCGGTCAGCGTAGGGTTTACCCCGCCTGCGGTGGGCATGACGCCGGTTGTGACCAAGAATAGATTTTGATGATCGAAACAACGAAGGTCGCGATCCACCACGGCGTCCTCTGCCTGATTGCCCATTCGCACCGTGCCCATGATGTGTTGCTGACAAATGAATGTGGTCGGTGGGCTGACGCGGGTGCCTTGGGTGGCTTGCAGAAAGTTGGCAAAATCGTCCATCAGCCGCGGCAGATTCGCTTTGGTGTAGTCCGAAATCCGGTAGTCCAAACGTAAGCCCGGTAAGCCCAGCGAATCTTTGAAGCTGGTGTTCAGGGATATCCCGTTGGCCTTGTCGGGTAAGTCTTCGGTGAGTGCTTCAAAGGTAAATATTCGAGCAGAACGGTCGTAAATTTCGTCATCCAGCGCAGTACCGATCTTACGTTCCGAAAGGGCCGTTTCGGCGATACCCACCGTCGGTGGGTTGTTCAGCAAGTCGTAGCGCGTCGAGGGGATGCGCGTTCGGTCGGGCTGATTGCGCCGCTGCATGATTGCGCCATGAATGTTTTGGCCGCGTCCCGCCCATAACGGCTCAGACGAGAGCAGTGTCATGTCGATGGTGGGATGCACCATCAAATTACGCCCAACCATGCCTGAGCGCTTCCCCAGGTTGTTCATCAGCATCAGCTTTGGGGTTTCAAAGCCATGGCCAGCCAGCACGTACACTTTGGCGGTTAGCCGTTTAGTAGCACGGTTCGGCGTCAGGTAGTGCAGGGCGGTTACCTTGCCATCGGCAGCGGTTTCGATCTTGTGCACCACGGCGTTGCTACGCAGGTCTACGCCCAACTTGCGGATTTTTTCAACAACGTGGTAACCCGAATGCTTGGCGCCAATAGGGCAGTTCCAGTTGCACATGTTGTTGCCAATGCACGCCGGGCGGCCGTCATAGGGCTTGCTGATGCGTGATGAGGGTGCCACGTCAACGCGATAACCTTTGGTTGCAATTTGTTGTTGCAAGCGTTGTATCGCATAGGGCTTGGCTTCAGCGGGTAGCGGAAAGGGTCGTGAGCGAGGTGGGTAGGTGTAGCCCAAGCCTTGGCCTGACTCGTCGAAGTCGGCGATACCATTGACCCCGATTTCGTACTCGGCGTCGCAATAGAACGGCTCCAGTTCGTCATAGGTGATGGGCCAGTCTACGGCCAGCCCGAAGCTGGACTTCAACGTCATGTCTTCAGGGAGCAAACGCCAAGTGGCCGCCGTCCAGTGCCGTGAGGTGCCGCCTACCGTACGCAGCGTGCCGGGGAACACATCAATCCCTTTAAGGTGTGGGCTGATGTAGCCGGGGCTAAAGCTGTTAGGTGCGTAGGGCACATCCGGGAAGGGGGCATTGAAGTTGTTTTGCCTGGCCGAGTTGCGAAAGTTATCGGTCACTTTCCAGTCAGTGGTTTCAGGGCCGGCTTCCAGCACAATCACTGATTTTCCGGCACGTGCCAGTTGCAGCGCCACCATTGAACCCAATGATCCTGAACCCACTACAATCACGTCAGCGTCGAAGTCGCTCATTGTTCAGCCCCCTTTCCTAACGAAGCGCGGGCGGCCTCGATTGAGTCGAAGTGGCCAGCCGCATAAGCCCGCCAAGCAGGGTCGGGAGCGGCGATGGTGTAAGTTTTCAGGGGTTGGTAGGCCCAAGTGGTGGCGCCTTCCGGCAGGTCTGACGCATCGACCCCGCGTGGCGTGTCTTGCCACCAGCCGGCGGGCCCCGGTGGGTAGCTTTGCGCGGGGATGATTGAATCGGTCTTGGCATAGGCTTGCATGTCGAGAAAGGTCGCGAACTCGGCGTCATCCTTAAGGATTCGCCCCGACGGTGTACCGACATACCCCAAGTACCATGGCTTGGCGATGATCAAGGCGGTATCCAGATCATTGCCTGTCAGCGCCGATAATCCCGCTTCGCGAGAAGGGCTTGCTACCAAGGCTGTGTACAGAGTGGCGAGGTGTGCTGCGAAACCCGGATGGCGTTCGCTCAACAAACCTTCGATCCTTGCTGCTGCGCCGGGGGTTAGATTATCCGCGCCGGTGATGATGCGGCTGACCTGCATAAAGGCGTCGGAAACTGAGCCGTCGGCTAACACCGAAGTCGACCAGTACACTGCAGGTGGTATTAAGGCGAGAGAAATAAGAAAGGAGCGACGATCCATAGACATAAAGCCCACCTTGGCAAACAGTTAAACATCCGATATTCAATCTGTGAGAGATGTTTATAGCCAAAGTTCAACTAACAGCAAGTATTGTCAGTTATTAATAAGTCGAGGTTTATGCAGTGTTTAAATAATGAGATTTATTATCGTTTGCTGTAAGGGCAAGCGTGCTGGCGATCTTTTAAACAATCAAAAAGTCGCCAGCACGCTCGCTCCTACACAGGGGGTGTCGAACTTTAAACCTGCAACAAACGCTCTCTAAGTTTGCCGATTTCATCACGCATTTGCGCGGCAGCTTCAAACTCCAGATCGCGAGCCAAAGCGTACATTTTCTCTTCCAGTTGGCGAATACGTTTGCTGATCTCGCTCGGTGAGCGCAATTCGTTTTCGTACTTGGCGTTTTCTTCGGCCGCTTTGGCCATGCCTTTGCGTTTCTTACTGCGCGAACCCGGGACCACCGCACCTTCCATGATGTCGGCAACGTCCTTGAAGACGCCTTTGGGGGTGATGCCGTTGGTCTCGTTAAACGCGATTTGTTTTTCGCGACGACGTTCAGTCTCACCAATCGCCCGCTCCATCGACCCGGTGATGCGGTCGGCGTACAAGATCGCTCGGCCATTTAGGTTACGTGCGGCACGACCAATGGTCTGGATCAACGAGCGCTCGGAGCGCAAAAAGCCTTCTTTGTCAGCGTCAAGAATCGCCACCAGCGACACCTCGGGCATATCTAACCCTTCACGCAGCAAGTTAATGCCTACCAGCACATCAAACACCCCAAGGCGTAGATCGCGAATGATTTCGACCCGCTCTACGGTGTCGATGTCCGAGTGCAAATAACGCACGCGTATCCCGTGATCGGCCAAGTAGTCGGTGAGGTCTTCGGACATGCGCTTGGTCAACGTGGTCACCAAGACTCGCTCCTCCAATGCCACGCGTTTACTGATTTCGGAGAGCAGATCGTCGACCTGAGTCAGTGCCGGACGAATCTCGATCTGCGGGTCGACCAGACCGGTCGGCCGCACGACTTGCTCAATCACTCGCCCCGCGTGTTCCGCTTCGTAGTTACCTGGAGTGGCCGAGACGAAGATCGTTTGCGGGCTGATGCGCTCCCACTCATCAAAGCGCATTGGCCGGTTGTCCAGCGCCGAAGGCAGGCGGAAACCATACTCAACTAAGGTTTCTTTGCGCGAGCGGTCGCCCTTATACATGGCGCCGACTTGCGGCACGCTGACGTGGGACTCGTCGATCACCAACAGCGCATCAGCGGGCAAGTAATCAAACAAGGTTGGCGGCGGCGCACCGGATTCACGTCCCGAGAGATAGCGCGAGTAGTTTTCGATGCCGTTGCAATAGCCCAGCTCCATGATCATTTCTAGATCGAAGCGAGTGCGTTGCTCCAAGCGCTGCGCTTCGACCAGTTTGTCGTGGCTGCGCAGGTAATCGAGGCGCTCTTTGAGTTCTTCCTTGATGCCTTCTATGGCGTCGAGCAAGGTTTCGCGCGGCGTCACGTAGTGGCTCTTGGGGTAGAAGGTGAAACGCGGCATCTTGCGAATGACTTCACCGGTGAGCGGATCAAAGGCGCTGATGCTTTCGACTTCTTCATCGAAGAGTTCGATGCGAATCGCTTCAAGGTCCGATTCGGCCGGGTAAATATCAATGACGTCGCCGCGCACCCGAAAGGTCGCCCGGGCAAAATCCATGTCGTTGCGGGTGTATTGCAGATCGGCTAAGCGCCGCAACAACTCGCGCTGGTCGAGCTTATCGCCGCGGTCGATGTGCAGCACCATTTTTAAATACGTCTCTGGGCTGCCCAAACCATAAATGCACGACACCGTGGTCACGATGATCGCGTCTTTGCGTTCCAGCAACGCTTTGGTAGCCGAC
Organism: Pseudomonas endophytica; assembly: GCF_001411475.1. Lineage (GTDB taxonomy): Bacteria > Pseudomonadota > Gammaproteobacteria > Pseudomonadales > Pseudomonadaceae > Aquipseudomonas > Aquipseudomonas endophytica. Next base: position 17,285 of record NZ_LLWH01000187.1, read on the forward strand.
AAACGCATCTGTTCGATGTGGTCGTTAATCGAGGCGTCTTTCTCAATAAACGTATCGGAGGAAGGCACATAGGCTTCGGGCTGGTAGTAGTCGTAGTACGAGACAAAGTATTCCACCGCGTTGTTCGGGAAGAACGTTTTGAACTCGCCATACAGCTGGGCGGCCAGGGTTTTGTTAGGCGCCAGCACCAGCGTCGGCCGATTGACGTGGGCGATGACGTTGGCAATGCTGAACGTCTTGCCCGAACCGGTTACCCCGAGCAGAGTCTGGTGCGACAGACCTGCCTCAATGCCTTCGATCATTTGGCGAATGGCTTCAGGCTGATCGCCCGCAGGCTGAAAGCGGGTAACGAGTTGGAAATCGGACATAACGGACCTCTGGATTCGCTTCCTTATGCTGGGATAGACCCCACCAAAGCGAGAAAGACTGCATGCGATGCATGCCGCAGAACAAACAGGATACGTCTATATATGGAGATCGTGACTGACTGTTTCAAGGCGCTGCACACCAAGGCCATTCAGGCTAAGCCGGCAATTAGACCAGCGGGGGGAAAATAAACCCAAATACTTGTCTAAAACCGGGTTTCGGCTGTTGCCCCAATCGCGATCAGCTTTATACTTGCTCCCCGTTTGTGCACCGCTCTAGTGCAATCGGCTGGAGCGTTGTCACCCCCTCCATCTTCCATTCAGAGCCGCCGTAATAATGAGCCTGTTCTCCGCTGTCGAAATGGCACCACGCGATCCTATCCTGGGCCTCAACGAAGCATTTAATACCGATACTCGTACCGACAAAGTCAATTTGGGGGTCGGTGTTTACTGCAACGAGGAGGGACGAATTCCACTCTTGCGTGCCGTTATCGAAGCCGAAACGATCCGGGCAGCTGAACACGCTTCACGCGGCTACTTGCCGATTGATGGCATTGCTGCGTACGACCAAGCCGTGCAGAAGCTGCTGTTCGGCGAGCAATCGCCACTGTTAGCCGCTGGCCGTGTGATTACCACGCAATCGGTAGGCGGCACAGGCGCGCTGAAAATCGGTGCTGACTTCCTCAAGCAGTTACAGCCTGGAGCTGTGGTCGCGATCAGCGATCCAAGCTGGGAGAACCACCGTGCGCTGTTCGAAACAGCAGGTTTCCCAGTGCAGAACTATCGCTACTACGACGCCGCCAGCCATGACGTTAACCGTACTGGCATGCTCGAAGACCTGAACGCCTTACCGGCTGGCTCGATCGTTGTGTTGCACGCGTGCTGCCACAACCCAACGGGTGTCGACCTGACTCCCGCCGACTGGCAGAACGTGCTGGACGTAGTAAAAGCCAAAGGTTTGATCCCATTCTTGGACATGGCCTACCAAGGCTTTGGCGACGGCATCGCCGAAGACGCTGCCGCAGTGCGGTTGTTTGCTGACTCGGGCCTGAGCTTTTTTGTTTCTAGTTCGTTTTCCAAATCGTTCTCGCTTTACGGCGAGCGTGTTGGCGCACTGTCGGTTGTTACTCAGTCCAAAGAAGAGAGCGCTCGCGTTCTGTCCCAAGTTAAACGTGCGATCCGTACGAACTACTCCAACCCGCCGACTCACGGTGCAAGCATTGTGGCTGCGGTGCTTAACAGCCCTGAGCTGCGTGCCAAGTGGGAAGCCGAACTGGCTGAAATGCGCCAACGTATCCGCGGCATGCGCTTGCAGATGGTTGAGCTGCTGTCGAAAAAAGCTCCTGAGCACGATTTCAGTTTTGTTGCGCGTCAGTGCGGCATGTTCTCGTACTCCGGTTTGACCGTTGAGCAAGTGGCGCGGTTGCGCACCGAGTTTGGCATCTACGCGCTCGACACCGGTCGAATCTGCGTTGCTTCTTTGAATCAACGCAACATTGAAGCGGTCACCGACGCGATTGTTCAGGTCATCTGAATAATCTAAAAGAGACGTTATCAAGGTGTTGACTTCTCTTTTTATATCAGTAAGATAGGCGCCATTCCGCGATAGCTCAGTTGGTAGAGCAAATGACTGTTAATCATTGGGTCCCTGGTTCGAGTCCAGGTCGTGGAGCCAAATATTGATTCAGATGCAGCGTTCACGCTCTGAATCTTCCGACAAAACCCGCCTTATGGCGGGTTTTTTCGTTTTACAGATCCTGCCTGCTAGTTGCTCGCGATCGGCTGGCGACGTGGCAAACGACCGTTGAGTACGGCGTACGCCACCAACCCGATCAGTAGCCCCCAGAACGCCCCACCAATACCGAGCAGCGTGATGTTGGCGGCAGCCGCCAGAAAGGTAATCAGCGACGCCTCGCGCGACTTGGCATCGGCCATGGCACTGGCCAAGCTGCCGCCCAAAGTGCCCAGCAGGGCAAGCCCGGCCAGTGTGGTGATAAAGGCGGGCGGCAGGGCCATGAATAGCGCTGCGAGGGTGACGCCGAAGATTCCTACGAAAATATAGAACACGCCTGCAGCAACCCCCGCGATCCAGCGTTTGGAAGGCTGTTCATGGGCCTCCTTGCCGGTGCAGATGGCCGCTGTGATCGCTGCAATATTGAACGCATGCGAACCAAAGGGCGCCATGAGTAAAGAACCCAAACCGGTGAGGGCCACGATCGGGTTGGCACTGGTCTTGAACCCATCGTTACGCAGTACCAGCATGCCAGGCATGTACTGACCCGTCAGGGTTATCAGAAACAGCGGTAACGCGACACTTAGCAACGCATTGAGTGAGAACTCAGGCTGCGTGAACACGGGCGTCGCGAATTGCAGACTCAGCCCTGACACATCGAAACGTCCCTGAATCAGTAGAAAGGCCAAGCCCACTATCAGAATGCCCACCACTGCGTAACGTGCGGTGAACCGTTTGAGCAATGTGTAAGTAACAATCAGCAAACCGACTAGCAACGGTTCAAGGCTCATGCCACCAAAAGCATTGATACCAAACTGCAGCAGAATACCGGCCAGCAGCCCTGCGGCTACACCAGGAGGGATCAGTCGGATAACTTTTTCAAAGTAGCCAGAAACACCCAATAGGATGAAGGCTATAGCAGAAATCATGTACGCGCCTACCGCCTCGGCATAGGGCGTGGTGGCTAAGGCGACGACCAGGAACGCCGCTGCGGGTGTCGACCAAGCAGTGATGATCGGCTCGCGAGAAAACCAACTGAGGAACAGCCCGGTAACGCCCACGCCAATCGACACGGCCCATACCCATGAAGCGGTCAACTCAGGGCTCAGCCCAGCGACTTTGGCCGCCTGGAAAACCAGAATGAAAGTGCCGCCATAGTTGACAATGACCGAGATCAGACCGGCGACAATCGGATGCAGCAGGTGATTAAGGCGAACAGCTGATTTGAAGGCTAAAAATGGCATGGTTTTACGTTGCTCCTTGCAAAATGAGGTGCTTGGCGTCGGCTTAGAAGTGATTTATAGCGCTTAAATGGCCTGTTTAGCCCGTACACTTTTGCTGATTTAGCCAGACCACTTTTGGAGCTGAGTGCGGTTCCTGCCAAGCGCTGTGCGCGTGCTTAGTCAATAGCGATGGGTAGAGCCTTCGGATAGACTGGTCGGCTTTTCGGGCCAACTTGTTCGTATGGGGCAGACCGCATGGCGAAAACCTTCGAGCTTGAAACGCTGAAGATGCGACTCAACGATCCTGAATTTGCGCTGCTGGACCTGCATCAGCGGATTCAGCGAGCACTGCGTGCACTGATCCTCGACACGACCCTTGATGCTGGTTTGAAGTTGCCCGCAACCCGGGTTCTGGCCAAAACCCTCGGGGTTGCTCGCGACACGGTCGAAAACGCCTACGTGCAGTTGCACCGAGATGGTTTCATCGTGCGGCGCGAAGGCTCGGGCAGCTATGTGTGCGAAACGGTGGGTGCCCAATTGCACGGGGCAACGCGACGACCTAAGAAAGTGCAAGACACCCAGCGCAGCGAGGCAGTGCCAGGCTCGGGTTTGAGTCGGCGCGGTCGGATGATTTTTGACAGTGGCGCAGTTAACGATCAACAGGTGATCAAAGCTTTTGCCACCGGTCTGCCGGAAACTCGCACCTTCCCCACCGATGTTTGGGAGCGCCTGCAGCGCCAGGCGATGAAGGACTACCGGGGCAATGTTCTGCTGCACGGTGACCCGCAAGGCGCCGAGCCTCTGCGCAAGGCTATTGCGATCTACTTGAACCTAGAGCGCGGGGCCAAATGCTCCCCCGAGCAAATCCTAGTCTTGAGCAGCACGCGCCAAGCCCTGTTTCTGTGTGCCCAGTTACTCGTGGACGCTGGCAAGCCGATTCTGCTGGAGAACCCAGGCTACTACGGTGCGAAAAAGGCTTTTCAAGCCGCCGAGGCCAAGGTCGTACCCATTGACGTTGATGCCCTTGGCATACGCACAGACCTGTTGCAGGGAGACCGCAGTGGCGCCACTTGCGTCTATGTCACACCGTCGCATCAATACCCCACCGGAGCGACCCTACCGCTGGAGCGTCGACTTGAGCTGATCCGTTGGGCGGCCGAACATGGCAAGTGGATTATCGAGGACGATTACGACAGCGAGTTTCACTACGAAGGGCTACCGACTGCGTGTGTGCAGGGCCTAGACGCTTATCAGCGCACGGTCTACCTAGGCACTTTCAGCAAAACGCTCTACCCAGGGTTGCGCGTGGGCTACATGGTGCTGCCATTTGAATTGGTCAAGCCTTTCACTTATGCGCGCAGCATCATGGACGGGCACACACCTCAGATCCTTCAGTTGACTTTGGCACGTTTCATGGAAGACGGTCATTACAACGCCCATGTCCGGGCAATGCGCAAACTTTACGGCGGCCGCCGCGCCGTCATGCTCAATGCTATTGGCAAGCATTTGGAAGGTATTGTCACGGCTTTGTGCCCTCAAGGCGGGCTGCAGATTCCCTGTTTGCTGGCCGAAGGATGGTCAGAAGAAAAGACAATCCTCCAAGCTGCCAGTGCGGGCGTGCAACTGCCTGGCCTCAGTCGGTTATATGCCAGCGAGCAGAAGAAACAAGGTTGGCTGTTGGGGTATTCAGGCTTGAACGCCACTGAAATCGAAGCCGCCATGTTGCGCTTGGCCAATGCGTTGCGCAAAAGCTAGAGCAATCGTTAGCGTGCACTCGGTGGTTCCGCTGACAAGACCTACAACGACGGGGCCGCCTTAAGGTAGTTGTAAACCGTCGCCCGAGAAATACTAAAGTACTCGCCGAAATAGTCGACGAAGCCGCGCACGTCCAGCAGCCCATCGGTGCGGGCCTGAGCCAGTACCAGCATGATCTCGGCACGCCCAAAATCACTTTGTCGCACACTGTACTCACTGCAAATCGCTTCAACGATACCGTGCAGCTGTTCGCGCCAGTCAGCCTTGAACAAGGGTGCGGGACGAGCCTGTGACTGCACTCCCACAGCAAAGCCATTCAAGAGCTTTTGCACTTGGGCTAAGGCTGTGACATCAAAGTTTAGGCACAACAAAGCGGCGATCGTGCCATCGTCTGCGCGTGCAGCAATCGAGATGGAACGCAGAGTGCGGTTGTTGGCGCTGGTCTTTTCATAAGGGCCGATCACATCCTGCCCTTTATCTAACTCTGGCAGATCGGTAATCAGTGACTCATCACCGACTTTACGCTTGGAGAAGCCGTTGGCCATGTGCGCGATCCGTCCGCTACTAAGGTCATGGACGACAGCTTCTACGTCAGGGTAAAGCAGGGCGGCGATGCCGTCTGCGGTTGCTTTCATAAAGCAGAGATTAACCATAGGTGTTACGGCACTTGAAGATGAGTGGTGGGATTGTACGGAGTCGCCATGGCATTTGACAGGAGCCTCGTACCGCTTAACCGCGTGCATGTCACGAGCCCTCAGTGACGAATTTGCGCCAGAAACGCTCGCGCTCTATCACTGGTGGGCGCAGTGAAAAATTTAGCGGGGGGCAGATCCTCAATAATGCGTCCTGCGTCTAAAAACAACACTCGCTCAGCCACCTGGCGTGCAAAACCCATTTCGTGGGTGACGCACAGTAAGGTCATGCCGGTGTCCGCTAAGTTAACGATGACCTCTAGCACTTCATTGACCATCTCTGGGTCCAGTGCTGAAGTGGGTTCATCGAACAGCATGACTTTCGGTTCCATGCATAACGCACGGGCAATGGCTACGCGCTGTTGCTGGCCTCCCGAGAGTTGACTGGGGTATTTATCCGCCTGATTGTCGACCCCGACTTTGTTTAAGTAGTGACGAGCTTGATCACCGGCTTGCTGGCGTGACAGGCCGCGTACGGACATTGGCGCGAGTGTGCAGTTTTGCAAGACGCTCATGTGCGGGAAAAGATTGAAGTTTTGAAACACCATGCCCACTTCTTGTAACGCCTGACGTCTGGCCGCACAGGGTTTTGCTAGGTCGGCCCCTAACGTGCGGATAACGCCTTTTTCGGCCACTTCCAAGTGGCCAATACAACGAATGAGGGTTGATTTGCCAGAGCCCGAAGGCCCGCACAACACAATGCGCTCACCTTTTTTTACGCTTAGGTCAATCCCGTGAAGCACTTGGAAGTTGCCGTACCATTTGCTCAGCCCGTCGATATGCACCACGGTTTCTCGTGCGGCCAAATCGGATAGGCTGAGATCTTTGGGCGTGGAGTAGCTCAACGGCATGGCGAGTCCTCTCGATAATTAGGTGGGCTGCCGAGACAGCCTCAGCCGATGTGTTTGCTTAGTGATTGTTCTAGCCGCTTGAGTGCTCGCCTGAGCACTTCGACGATCAACAGGTACAGCACCGCTGCCCAGAGGTAGACCTGGAAGTCGAAGCTGCGTGAGAACGCCAGTTTGGTCACGCCCATCAAGTCGTAGACAGTAACCAGCGAGGCTATAGCGCTGGCTTTGATCATTAGGATGAGTTCGTTGCCCAGCGGTCTGATCGCTATTAATAACGATTGCGGCAAGATCACTTTGCCAAAGCTGGTCCAGCGTGACAGGCCCAGAGCTTGCGCAGCTTCGCGCTGCCCTTGGGGTACGGCCAGCAAAGCGCCGCGTAAAATCTCGGCCTGATAGGCCGCAGTATTAAGAGTGAAAGCCAGCAGCGTGCAGTACCAGGCATCTCGCAAAAACCACCAAAGCCCTAGATCTTGCCAGAAGTGCTTAAACGAGCCGAGGCCGTAATACAGCAAGAACAACTGGGCGAGCAGCGGCGAACCGCGGAAAAAATACACGTACACACCGGTAAAACCACGCAGCCAACGGTTGCTTGATAACCGCCCCAAGGCCAGTGCCAGACCCAGCAGCATGCCAAGGGAGAAAGAAATCGCGACCAGTTTGCCCGTGACTAAAAGCCCGTCCAACATGCGTGGGCCGTAACGCGCTAGCAATTCTGGATTAAAAAAAAGGTTCAACAGCTCATCGGCACTCATGCTCATGCACCTCGTTGGTGGCGATTGAAGTGCTGTTCGAGGCAGTGGAAGAGGCGACCTGACAGTGCCGAGAAAAACAGGTAGCCGAGGCACGCCACTGTGTAAAACAGCATCGGTTCTTTGGTCACACTGACGGCCAGACTGGTTTGGCGCATCAAATCGACCAAGGAAATAGTCGACACCAGTGACGTTTCCTTAAGTAGCGCCAACCAATTATTCGACAGGCCGGGCAACGCCACGCGCGTCAGTTGTGGCAGCAGCACTTTGCAAAAGATCGCGCTCGGGGACAGGCCCAGCATCGCCGCCGCTTCAAGCTGCCCCTTGGGTACGGCCTTGAAAGCACTCAGCCAGATCTCGCTGGAAAAGGCTGCGAACACCAAGCTGAAAGCAATCATGGCTGCGACAAAGGCATTGATTGTCACCTCGGTTGAGTAGCCCATGGCGGCGAGGAGCTTTTGCGCCCCGATCTGACAGCCGTAGTAAATGATCAACAGCGTCAGCAGTTCGGGTAACCCACGAAACACCGTGGAAAATGCCGTGGCACTAAGGTGTAACCAGCGTCGCTTGGAGCGAGTGGCCAGCGCCACGCCCAGACCGAGGGGCAAGCCCAGCGGCACACAGCTAAGGGCTAGCACGAGAGTGACCAGCGCACCGACCAGTAAAGCGACACCCCAGCCACCGTCGGCCAGCGATAACAACGACAACTGCTCGAACATGTCTTAACCCTCAGGCACGGCAGAAGGGTTAATAGATATCGACGTCGAAGTACCGGCTGACCAGTTCTTGGTAGGTGCCATCGGCGATGATTTCAGCCAGTGCTTTGTTGAGCCGCTTACGCAGTTTTTTATCTTCTTTACGCACCACAATCGCAGCATCGGCATGGGTGCCGGGTATATCGCCAAGAAAGGTGCAGCACTCTTTACCTGCGCCTTGAGTCCAAGCCAGCAATGGATACTTGTCAGCGATGACTGCATCCAGGCGCCCAGCGGCCAAATCGCTGGCGGCTTCATCTTGCGAAGGGTAGAGCTTTACATGGGCACCAGCAGGCTCGTAATGTTTTTCGGCGTAGATAGACTGGGTTGAAAACGACTGGGTGCCAACCGTCAACTCTTTGAAAGTAGCGCGGGTATCGGTGATCGGTGAGTCTTTTGGGACGGCGAGTGACAGCGGAGTGCGGTAATAACGATCAGTAAACGCAATCTTCTTTTTGCGCTCTTCGGTCACGTTCATCGACGCCACGATGGCATCGTATTTTTTGGCCAGCAGGGCGGGAATCATGCCTTCCCAGTCTTGAGTGACGAAGGTGCATTTGACGTTCATTTTTTCGCAGAGCGCGTGGGCAATATCAATGTCGAAGCCGTGCAAGGTGTTGTTTGAGTCAACGTAATTAAACGGTGGATAGGCCCCTTCGCTGGCGATGCGTAGAGTTTCTGCGTGCGCCGTGTTGAGGGTTGCCAAGAGCATGCAAGCGGTGATGACAGCAGCCGTGCGGATCAGCTTATTCATATGAATACCTATGTTTTTATTGTTGGTTCAGGCATTGCTTGGGTAAGGCTCAGATGGCGAGCGGGATGTGGTCGTAAGCGTGAGAGAGCGAAGGGCGAGCCAACTCGACCGCCAACGTGGCAATGGCAATGTCTTGGGCGGCCAGCCCTGTCAGGTCAGCGACGGTAATGTCTAAATCACTGATTCGTCCCGGCCGGTTGCCGGCCAGCACTAGCCCTAGGGAAACGTCGGCAGTCTCTGTTATCAGCCCGGCGCGCAAGGCATGGGCCAACTCGCCGCGTTCAGCGCATTGGCGATGGTCGTCAGTCATGATGATTCGGGCCCGAGCCAAAATGTGTGGGTCCAGCTCCTGTTTACCGAGGCTGTCTGAGCCCATAGCGACAATGTGTGTGCCCGGTTGAACGGCCCATAGCGGAACGACTGGTTGAGTTGATGGGGTACAGGTAATCACCACATTGCAGTGTTGAAATACATCCTCCACCGTCTCTACTGCGCGCGTGGTTAAAGCGTTGCCCTTAAGTTTCTCTGCGAGTCGATTGGCTTTATTGAAGTCGCGCCCCCAAATGATGATGGATGAGGCGGCGAGGCTGTGTGCAGCCCAAAGCGCTTGTTGTTCGGCCTGATGCCCGGTGCCGATAATACCCAGCGCCGTGATCTGTGAAGGCGCCCCGGCTTTTGCCGCCAGTGCCCCGGCAGCGGCTGTGCGCCAACTGGTCAGCCAGCCTTCGTCGTTAAGGATGGCGACGAGCTTGCCGGTCTCTGAGCTGAACACAAGCATCAATCCGTTATTAGTCGCAAGCCCCTTGCTTGGGTTTTCGTAGAAGCCCATGGCCAGCTTGACCACAAAAATAGGCGCACCGCGGAAATAGCCGAACCGAATATGACAATCGCCGGGCGGGTTTTGAAACATCAGCTCGCCGCCTTTGGCGCAGATAACGTCGTGCTCTGCGTGCCTAATACACGCGTCACGTACTACTCGCAGAACGTCTTCACGCCGCAGAGCAGTGCGCAGACTGTTCAAGTCATAGAGCGACAGGTTCATAGGCCAGTCCTCCACCTGTAAGCAGTAAGCGCAAGTGGATGGCTGGCAGTGAGGTCTTGAGTATGGTCATGCTGTCTCGCCCCGTGGATGACGTGAGGTCGGAGACTAAGCAATTTAGACTTATTTTCTAAATTAAATTTATTGTCTAATTGTTGCCGTGGCTTTGGTCAGACCTACCAATTCTGGCCTGCAGGGAGGGCATTTTTAATAGTGTGTTCCGGCAACTCAACGCCAGACTCACAAAAAGTACAGTGAGAACAGCGTGTTATCTGCTGCCGACAATGGGCGCCTGCAAGATCCTTAAATTCGAATTTTAGAGGTTAAAACTTTTATAAGCGCTGTCTTTAATACGAGGAGAGGGAGAGGTTCACGGACAGAGTGAAAGTACCAAAACGGCTAACTAAAACATGCACCTCTCAACACAAAGCGTGAAGAGAGGTGCTCATTAGTAGGGTCACTGTTGAGGGGGTGTTTGTTCTTTTTTCTTAATCATAGAATCCTATTGCGTTCGTGCTTCAGCAGCAAACTTAGACGAATCGGTGGAGGCTGATTTCATACAATATTGCTTGCTACAATCAATGCCGCACGCCGTAGCACACGAGATATCGTGATACTTATTTCCGCTGTCCAAAACTTGACATATATCCGTAGTGTTACCCTCAATTGAACCATTTGCATTGATATCTGCTCCAAAAAGCAGACAGGTACCACCGCCCCCTCCAATCGGGAATAAATCGCAATTAGACCCGCCGACCAGCACCCATCCCCCATCGCACAAGGCTCCGGATGATGCAGAAGATGAAAAACCGACTAGGGCGAAAAGTGTTAAAAACATCGAAGTCGAAAAAGCTTTTTTTAAAAATGTTGTGTATGACTTGTACGTTTTCATGAGAATTACCTCAGTTTAAGAAAGTTGGCCTGCTGCGATGGCAGCCCTTTATAAACTACAACTCCTTATTGAGATTGGTAGGGTATTTGTGATGTGTCAATGCTCCCTACAGGATAAGTTTCTTATATTCCAATTTCCTATAATGGCCGCCGGATAAATGCTTATATGTGCAGGCTGTGCCAAGTTTTATTTTTCTAAATAATACTTGGCTCGTGAGAACACATCCTTGCGCCGATAACATATTGATGCTCAGACATTTTTTTACGCGCTGGTTGCATACAACTACTGGCGCTTATATGAAATAGAACGGGTTAACCTCGCTGAATGGCTGATAAATAACCGTGCCGCCAAGAGCGCGCACACAGTGCACAGTATCCAGAGTGCTTCCCATCCCCAGTGGCTTACGACGGCGGACGCTGCAATGGGGGCCAGAAATAAGCTGATGAAAGCGCCGCTGTTGCCCATAGCGATTGCAGTGCCCGAACGCTGTGCACCTGCGAGTGTGGCCAGTTCGGCGTAAGCCACGCCGTGCCAAATGGACACCAGCGTACCTGCCACCATCAGCACGATAGGCAGTACAACGCTTGCCAGCGTTGAAGGGATTGGCAGCACGCAGGTGACGATGCTCAGTATCAAGAACGCTGCGGCACTGAACCAGGCGCAGCCTTTGAGGTAGGCGCTGCGGTTGTTGTGCCGATCTGTCCAATGGCCGCTCCACAGACGGCCGATAATGGCTCCTACTTGAATCAATGCCAACATCAGCGAAGCTATGACTACGCTCAGACCTAATCTGTCGTGGAAGAACATCGCGGCACAGGTCATCAGTGTAAATTGCGGCGCGCAAAGCAAGCTGATAGCCAGCACTGCGCGCCACACGTTGAACTCACGCAGTGGGCTTGCTTGGAGATAACCAGACGTTTGAACGCGGGTATCAGGCTCATGAATCCAGCGCCAGACCAGGCCGCTGCACAGCATGCACAACGCGGCGGCAGTCGAAAAAACAACGCCGAACCCATAGTGCTGCGCGAGCCAAGGCATTAACAGTGCACCCAAGGCATAGCCCGTAGGAACGGCGGTTTGCCGGATGCTCATGGCTAAGCCTCGCTCCTGCTCTTGAAACCAGAGCATGATTGCCCGGCCACTGGCACCGTTGACGCTGCTGCCAAGTAAACCGGTTGCGAACAGCCCCAGACACAATACGAGTGCGGTGGGGGTGTGGTTGGAGTATGCGGCCAAGGTTAGCAGTGTAAGCGCCATGCTCATTAACCCCGTTAACAGCACAGGGCGGTCGCCCCAACGATCCGTCAGCAGCCCCCAAGGGATCTCGCTCAGCGCAATGCCGAGGCCAAGGATCCCTAGAGCCAGCCCCAATTCACTGTTTGACAACTGGTAGCTGCTGCGTAAATACACCGCTGTGGCCGGTACGCCCCCGACCACGAATGAAAAGCTGACGTTAGCCCCCACGCCAGCGGCCAGTACTTTCCAACGATGTTGACGATTAAACCGCATCGACTCTCTCCCGATCTGTGGCTTGTGAGCGTGCAGCGTCCCATGCCATGATCATTCGCAAAATCAATTACTTTTATTAAATAGTCCATAAAATCGGGATGATTATGCGTCCGGTCAGTTTCGATCTAGAGGTGTTGCGCAGTTTTGTGTGTGGCGTCGAGTCGGGGAGCTTCGCGGCAGCGGCAGACAAACTGGCGCGCTCGACGTCGGCAATCAGTGCGCAGATGAAAAAGCTTGAGGCGCAGGTCGGCGTGCCCGTGCTGCGCAAAGCGGGCCGTGGACTGGAGCTGACGCAGGCTGGTGAGCAGTTGTATGACTATGCGCAGCGCTTGCTCAGTTTGAATGACGAAGCGCTGTTCGCCGTCTCTGAAGCATCTCTGCAAGGCTGGGTACGCTTTGGGCTACAAGAAGATTTGAGTAGTTTTCTACCCTCTGTACTGGGGCAGTTTACCCGCGCACATCCCCATGTTCGGGTCGAGGCGCAAATTGCCCGCAATGCCGACTTACTCAGCCGGCTGGAGTCTGGAGCGCTGGACATGGCCGTAATGTGGGGCGAGGGCGGTCGACGCAGCGAGGTGATCGCCCGGTTACCCATGTGCTGGATTGGTTCTGAGCAGCAGGCGTTGGCTTGGCGAGCCAGCAGCGCAGAACCTTTGCCGTTGATTATGTTTGATACCCCGTGTCCGTTTCATCATGCGGGCACCGAGGCGTTAACTCGTCAAGGCACCGACTGGCGTGTCGCTTTTACCAGTTCTACGTTGCCGGGTTTGGCTGCGGCAACTCAGGCGGGGTTGGGTTACACCATAAGGACCCGCTTGGGTTTGCAAGCTGGCACCTGTGTGCTTGATGAGCTGGAGGCAGGGTTGCCAGCGTTGCCCAGTATCGCGTTGACCATGCGCTATCGACAGGTTGAGCGGTCAGTGGTTGTTGAGCGTTTGTCACGCATTGTCTTGCAAGCGATTGAGCGGCAGTTGGGGTAACTGTGCAGTAATACAGATATAGCTCTTACATTTGTCAGTCGCAGCAACGTCTTGATTTATGATGGCCGCCTTCATGAGTGGGGTGTCGGTTTTTGCTTGCCAATGACAACCGAAACAGCTCCGGCCAGACGCCTTCGAGTACTCGCTAATTAATTCTGTCGTGCCCGGTTTCCCTAACGCATTAGCGGCGCAGTGCCTGGTTATAGCGCTGGTTGAGGGGAGCCATTAAGGAGCTTTCATGGTCATGTTGTATCGAACTGCTGAGCTATCTCGCCTTCGATTTTCCCCCAACGTGTTAAGCGTCAGCATGGTGATGGCGTGCGGCGTTGGTACGTCAATGTTGGCCACCGCTGTGTGGGCCGATAGCTCGCTGGCTACAGCGAATAGTCTGCAACTGGATGCAGTGAGAGTCGTTGGCGAGCAAGGCAGTGGTTATCAGGCTACGTCGGCCTCGGTAGGTGGTTTTGATTCAGTACCGCTGCTCGACACGCCGGCTGCGATTACCGTGGTAACTGAACAGCAGATAAACGATCAGCAAGCGCGCCTGCTCAGTGAGGTGTTGCGCAATGACGCCTCGGTAGGCGAAAGCTATGCGCCGATTGGTTACTACGAAAACTTCGAAGTACGTGGTTTTACCCTCAACTCTGCGAGCAGCTACAAGATCAATGGCCGCACCATCACTGGCGAACAGAACGTCGCCCTCGAAAACAAGCAACAAGTCGAAGTACTCAAAGGTTTAGCGGGCTTACAGAGCGGTGTGTCCGAACCTGGCGGGCTGGTCAACTACGTAACTAAGCGCCCGGAAAATGTACGCTCAGTTACGGTATCGACTACGGATCAGGGCGGTAGCTACCTAGCGACCGATCTGGGCGGGTGGTTCGGTAGCGAGCAACAACTGGGCATCCGCACCAACCTCGCCCACGAAGATATCCAGTCTTATGTCGACCATGCGCACGGCAAGCGCGACTTTGCTTCCTTGGCGCTGGACTGGAACATCGACCCCAACAGCACCTTACAGCTCAATGCTGAATATCAGCGCCGCGAGCAGCGTTCTGTGCCGGGTTATCAGTTGCTGGGCGGCAGTGAGCTACCGCATCACGTTAACCCACATGACTTGCTGGCCTATCAACCTTGGTCCAAGCCGGTCACCATCAACTCGCTGAACATGGACGGGCTGTACGAGTACCGTTTTAACGATGATTGGAAAGCCAGCTTCAGCGCTTCACGTAGTCGTGTGGTGATTGACGATTACAGCGCCTTTGCGTGGGGGTGCTATGGCTCGGCCAACTGCGCCGAGGCCGCGGTGCCGAACACATTCAGCCCTGAAGGCGAATACGATATTTATGACTTCCGTAACCCGGATGACACGCGACGCAATGATGAAGCGCAACTGGCGCTCAGCGGGCAGTTTGAGACAGGCTCACTCAAACATGAGCTGACGTTCGGCAGCAGTGCATTGCGTAGAGTGCTGGACAGCCGTCCCGTGTTCAACGAAATGATCGGCTCTGGCGTTATCGGTACAACCCCTGAGCCCTTTGAGCCGTACGACGGGACGCCGGGGCACACCTACCGGCATCTCGACAGCCGCCAATACGGGCTGTTTGCCACCGATCGCATCAGCTTCAATGAGCAGTGGCAAACCGTGCTGGGGGGGCGGCAAATCCGTCTCGACGAGAAAGCTTATAACAGCGACGGGGGCACCAACCGGCACACTCAGCGCTCGGAGTTCTTGCCGCAAGCGGCTTTGATTTACAAGCCGCGCTTGGATACCACGGTGTACTTGAGCTACAGCAAGGGCCTGTCGTTGGGCGGTGAGGCGCCTTGGTTCAGCTCCAATGCCAGTGACATTCTGCCGCCCACCACCTCGCGTCAAATCGAGTTGGGAGTCAAGCATGATTGGGAGGCACTGAGCCTGACGGCTGCGCTGTTTCAGATCACTCAGGACTACCAATACAACAAACCTAATGGCGACGGTACGTTCACCTTCGTGCAGCAGGGCAAGCAGAAAAATATCGGTATTGAGCTGTCGGCCAACGGTCGCGTCAGCACTAACCTGCAAGTTGCTGCCAGCGTTGCCGCCATTCGTGCTCGTATCAACGACAGCGGCACCGATGACTACGACGGGCATCAAGCCCGCAACGTGCCAACCCTGCGGGCCAGCCTGCACGGTGATTACAGCATCGCTGACGTTCCGGGCTTAGCGTTGCTCGGCGGCGCGTACTACAGTGCTGGCAAATATGCCAATCAACAGGCCAGCGTCAAAGTCGGTGGGTACACCGTGTTCGATGTTGGCAGTCGCTACAGCACCCGCATTGAGGGTTACGACACCGTATGGCGCCTGACCGTCGACAACCTGTTTGATAAGCGCTACTGGCGCGATGTGGGGGATTACATGGGCGACGGTTACTTGTTCCAAGGCGCGCCGCGTACTGCGCGACTGTCGGCCACTGTGAGTTTCTGATCGGTCAGCACCTGACACGCCCCCCCTGTTATCCCGGGGGGAGGCGTACACATAGAGACGTCAGCGCCTCTCGCGTTGATCAGGCCGCCGACAGAGGCGGGGTGCGTGGCGGGATCGTGCGCTTGCTGCCAAGCGACTCAAACGCTGAGGCAAAACTCAGCAGCGCCGAATCGTCATAAGCGCGTCCGGCAAAGGTCAGCCCCACCGGCATCCCAATATCCGCCATCACGCCCATCGGTACGGTAACGGTCGGTACGCCCAAATGCCGAATCGCCAAGTTGCCGTTGGCCACCCACACACCGTTGCTCCAAGCGATATCGGCTGACTGCGGGTTCACATCGGCGTCTGCCGGGCCAACATCGGCCACAGTCGGAAACAGCACCGCATCCAGCCCCAGTTGGTCCATCCATTCTTCGAGGTCGACTCGGCGAGTCTGCTCCAGCCCGCGCAAGCCATCTGGCAAGCTGGCAATCTGATCCCACGGGGTAATCCCGCGTTGCGCCATGCGCACGTATTCGTCCATGCCCGCCGCCAGTTCGTCTTCGCGATTGGGCAGGGTGCCAGGGTCGTGCGGGAAGATCAGCGAGCCTTCAACGTCAGCCAAACGGTTTAGCTTTGGATCGCCGTTGGCACGCAGAAAATCATCGAAGGCCCAGCCCGACAGCTCCCATAACTCATCGTGCATAAACGTCTTAGACACCAGCCCACGGGTGAACACGGTAGGTGCCCCTGGGCGGTCGCCTTCACAGTTCGACACTAGCGGGAAATCGACCTCAATCACCTCGGCGCCTTTGGCTTCCAGCTCTTTGCGTGCGGCCTGCCATAGATCAATAACTGAGGCGCGGGTGATGATCCTTTGCCCCGTCGGGCCGCCAATACCGGGTTTTGCGGCGCTGCCTGCTTCGGAGTCCGCATTGATAAACATACGCGGCACGCCGAAGCGCTTGCCCGACAAGGTTTGAGCATCTGCCGCCAGCGCCAGATAGGACGCCGGACGAACCGACGCAACACTCGGCAGCGGCACCCACGGCTGCATACGCCACAGGTCACCTCGGGTGTCGGGGTCTTCGGCGACGACCACATCAAGCACTTGTAACAGGTCGGCCATGGTTCTGGCGTAGGGCACAACCACGTCCATCGTCGGCGTCAGTGGCCAGTTACCACGCACCGAAATCACGCCGCGTGAGGGCGTGTAGGCGCATAGGCCATTGTTAGAAGCTGGGCCTCGACCGCTGGACCAGGTTTCTTCCGCCAGCCCAAACGCCGAAAAACTGGCGGCTGTTGCGGTGCCTGCGCCATTAGAAGAGCCTGAAGCGAATGGCGCGGTCAAAAAGTCAGGGTTGTATGGGCTCTCTGCGCGGCCATAAACGCCGCGTTGCATACCGCCGTTGGCCATAGGCGGCATATTGGTCTTGCCCAAACAAATGGCCCCAGCGCCGCGCAAACGTTCGATGGTAAAGGCATCCCGATAGGCGATCAGGTCTTTAAAGGCCGGACTGCCGGAGGCTGCCGTCAAGCCCTTGACTAAGTAACTGTCCTTGGCCGTATAGGGAATGCCGTCCAGTGGCCCAAGATGTTCACCTTTGGCGCGACGGGCGTCCGAAGCTTCGGCTTCTTTAAGGGCGTCGGGGTTGCGAACCACCAGTGCATTAAGTGCAGTTGGCGTGTGCGGGCCATCGTAGGCCTCAATGCGTGCCAAGTACGATTTAACCAATTCAACGGCCGTGGTCTGGCCCGACTCGAGCGCTTCACGCAGTTGGGCAATAGAAACTTCAGTGACTTCGATCATGCGCTCACCGCCGGGGCTGAATAGTGGGTTTGGGGCATATACGGTGCAAATATAGCGTTACTTATCGGGCTTTGTGTAGCGCTGCGTGCAGTACATAAGCGCGCAGCTTAGCGAAACTGCGCATATCACTTCTATGTATATTCGATATTTATCCGCAATAGCTGGTTTGACCCTTGGGAGTCAGCGTTAAAGCTCAGGAGTCAGAACAAATGACGTGTATTGCCCGCTTCTTAAGTGTGAAGCGTAAGACCGTTCTGGAAAGGGCAAAAAGCCAGTATTTTTGCGGTATTCTGCGCGCCCCTTAACAAGGATGTGTCTGATGCAATGGTTCAAACGATTCAATCAAGCGTGTGAAGATCTTGGTAGGCGAATCCCGACGTGGTTTTTTTGCCTAGTAGCCGCTGGTTTTTACATCGCATGCCTTATCTCGCTGTTTGCCCCGGCACCGTTCAATTCTGTGCTGCTAATGATCCCTGCGGTCGTCATCAGCCTGGGCGTACTGAATAGACTCTACCCTCCAAAGGAGCGATGAAGTGGTTACGTGTTATCTGCGCTATGTGATTGACCCTTACAAACTGGAAGAATTCGAAGCGTATGGGCGCATCTGGATCCCGCTGGTGGAGAAGTTCGGCGGTACTCACCATGGTTATTTCTTACCCGCAGAAGGCGCCAACAATATTGCGCTAGCAATGTTTACCTTCCCAAGCCTTGCGGCCTACGAGGATTATCGTGAACGCTCGAAAACCGATGCCGAGTGCATCGCTGCCTTCAAGCTCGCTGAAGATAACCGTTGCATCCTGAGCTACGAGCGCAGCTTCTTTCGCCCCGTATTCGAGTGAGCCTTGCTAAAGCTGAGAGGGTTCGGTTTTGTTGACGCAGGTCAGTACCGGGCCCAAAAAAATTGCGCAGAATATCTTGTTACCTGTCGTAACACTGGGGTATTATCGGCCTGCGTTCACCTACCACGGTAAATGCATTTTTAAGCCCCAAGTTTCCATCAGCTACTTGGGCTTTTTTTTGCCTAAAATTTGATGTTTTCTCTTCTACGAAAAGCAGGGCGTGATGCGCCATGGTGGGGCTTTTCGTTAGCGTGGAGCGCCTACAGACAGTGCATGCGTTACACCGTCCGTAGGAGCTGCCGAAGGCTGCGATCTTTTAATCAACAAGACCGTGAATCAAGGCTTAATCAATTGCCTGCGAACTCCATTCGCCATTTACCAGACGCTGCAAGCCCAGCGGGTTGCTGTTTTGCAGGGCTTCAGGCAGCAGGGCATCAGGGTAGTTCTGGTAGCACACAGGGCGCAGGAAGCGATCAATCGCTAACGATCCAACCGACGTGCCGCGGGCGTCTGAAGTTGCCGGGTAAGGGCCGCCGTGAACCATGGCATCGCACACTTCCACACCAGTCGGGTAGCCATTGACCAGAATGCGGCCAACCTTTTGCTCCAGAATCGGCACCAGCCACTGATAGTTTTGCAGGTCAGCCGGCTCGCCGATCAGGGTGGCGGTCAGTTGGCCACGCAGGGCCAGCAAGGCCGCTTTAAGCTGCGCATCGTCTTCGACTTCGATGATCAGCGTCGCTGGGCCAAACACTTCTTCTTGCAGCAATGGATCCTTGTTCAGCAGCAGGCTGACATCAGCCTTGAACAGTTGTGGCTGCGCTTGCGAACCCGACTGAGTGTTGCCAGCAAGATGACTGATGCCTTCATGCTTGATCAGGTGTTCAACACCTTTGGCATAGCTACGCAGACCGCCCGCATTGAGCAGGGTGTGCGGCGCTTGTTCGCTCATGTGCTGCGTGAGTTGCTCGACAAAACCGGTGAACTCAGGCGAGCGTACGCCGATCACTAGGCCAGGGTTGGTGCAGAATTGACCGCCGCCCAGCGTCACTGAGCCCGCCAGGTCTTTAGCGATGGTTGCGCCACGGGCAGCCAGCGCATCCTGCAAGATAATCACAGGGTTGATGCTGGACATTTCGGCGAAGACTGGAATTGGCTGCTCGCGCTCGGCGGCCATTTTGCTCAAGGCGTTACCGCCGTGCAGGGATCCAGTAAAGCCCACAGCTTGAATGGCCGGGTGTTTAACCAGCGGTTCGCCGACGCCAGCGCCGAAGATCATGTTAAACACGCCTTTTGGCATGCCGGTTTTTTCAGCGGCACGGATAATCGCCGATCCGACTTGGTCAGCGGTAGCCATGTGGCCGCTGTGCGCTTTGAACACCACTGGGCAGCCTGCAGCAAACGCAGCGGCGGTGTCGCCACCCGCAGTCGAGAATGCCAGTGGGAAATTGCTCGCACCGAACACAGCAATCGGCCCAACACCGATGCGGTATTGACGCAGGTCTACGCGCGGCAGTGGCTTGCGGTCTGGCAGTGCCAGATCAATGCGCGCGCCCAAAAAGTCACCACGGCGCAGGACTTTAGCGAACAGGCGCATTTGACCGCTGGTGCGGCCTCGCTCACCTTGAATGCGCCCGGCTGGCAACGCAGTTTCGCGGCACACGATGGCAACGAAGTCGTCGCCCAGTTGGTCGATTTCGTCTGCGATGGCGTCCAGGAACTCAGCGCGGCGCTCAGGGCTCAGTTGGCGAAAGGTCGCAAATGCTTCGTCGGCGGCTTTGGCAGCGCGGTCTACTTCTTCAAGCGTGGCTTGATGGAAGCGATAAGGCAGAGCCTCGCCGGTAGTTGCGTCGAGGCTTTCAAGGGTAGTGGTGCCTGCAGCGCTGCGGGTACCGGCAATAAAGTTGTGGCCTGTAACGGTCGACATTTTTTCAATCCTTGCTAGCTAAGCATTAATGATGCGCAGTTAAGGCATCAGACACGGTTTTTTGTTGTCGTATTTCAGTGCCGCACGAGTCTTCGGCAGATGCCAGCGCTGGTTAGGGCTGTGCGAATCAAGTTAACAGACATCATATGACTTGAGTTTTCGCCTCGCAATGCCTTCTGGCTAATGAATTGGTTATAAAAAATGATTAAAAGCCTGATTCTTATAATAAATAGTGAGTTTATCGCCCCGTTAAGCCGGTACTAATTGCTGCGTAGGTCATGCTTTAAGCTGTCTGCCACTCAGTAAACTGGGAGAGGTTTGCGTTTTAATCCTAGGTTGTCGTACGTGTTGGTCGGCCAAATGCAGTTTCAGCACATCAGGGTCGATAAAGCAGCGCACCAGAGTATAGAGAGCGAATCAGAGTTTTGTGGAGTGCGTGCAAGGGCCGCCTGCCAGACAATGAATCTGCAGTATCAGCGTGCTATCGTGAGCACCTTTTTGAGAGGGATATTCAATGCGAATGCTGATTGGCGCTGTAAGCGTAGCCTTGCTGGCTGGCTGTGTTTCACCGGCGATGAATGATGCTCGCAATCAGGCTCCTACGCGCGCCCTAAGCTCTGATAAAGAGACGCCAAAGGTCGCCGAGTGCATCAAGTTCACGTGGCAGGACGAGGGCGTATTCGGGGTGGACGCCAGCGGCTATATCAAAAACGATAAATCCGGGCGGACGACCGTCTATACCCGTGATGCCGAGTCCTTTGTTGATCTAGTGCCGCAGGGTACCGGCACTGCGTTGAGTTACTACGCTAAGCAACCTGATGACAGTGCAGCGATGCGCCGTTTGGCGATGGTTGCAACATGCCTGTAATCCGCTGGTACTTGTATTGAGCCTGCAACAGTGAGCTTGAGACAGGGCTTTGTGCTGACCCGGCACTGGCACGATACGCCGTCTGGGGTGGAAGTGGAGTTCTGGCTGGCGACCGATGATGGGCCGCAACACGTGCGTTTGCCTCTTCAAACATCTGTCGCGTTCATTGCGCTGGAGCAACGTGAGCAGGCGCAAGTGCTGTTGCAGGACGAGCGTAACGTTGAAGTTCGCGAGCTGGCGCTGCGAGATTTCAACTCACGGCCGGTGCTGGGGCTTTACTGCCCGCAACACGCCCAACTGACCGACATTGCGCAACGCCTGCGCCGCGCCGGGGTGGAGGTGTTTGAAGCCGACATACGGCCCCCCGAGCGCTTTTTAATGGAGCGTTTTATTACCGCGCCGGTCAGCTTTAGCGGCCAAGCCCAAGCGAACGGCCCGCTATTGAATACGCGGATGAAGCCGCATCCTAATTACCGCCCGCAATTGAAACTGGTTTCGTTGGACATTGAAACCAGTGCCCAAGGCGATTTGTACTCGATTGGCCTACATGGCTGTGGCCAGCGCCAGGTGTACATGTTGGGCAAAGCCACGGCAGCCGATGCGCCGGTGGATTTTAACCTTGAGTTTTGTGCGACCCGAGGTGACTTGTTGCAGCGTTTGAACCAGTGGCTGGCGCTGTACGATCCCGACGCAATCATTGGTTGGAACGTGGTGCAGTTTGACCTGCGAATCTTGCACGAACATGCTCGGCGCCTCGGCATTCCGCTGCTATTAGGGCGAGCGGGCAACGAGATGCAATGGCGTGAGCACGGCACTCGAAAAAATCACTACTTTGCCAGTGCTGCGGGCCGTTTGATCATTGATGGTATTGAGTCACTGCGCTCGGCGACTTGGTCGTTTACCTCGTTTAGCCTAGAGAACGTCGCCCAAACCCTGCTGGGTGAGGGCAAGGACATCAGCACCCCGTACCAGCGCATGGACGAAATCAACCGCATGTTTGCCGAGGACAAGCCTGCGCTGGCGCGCTACAACCTCAAAGACTGCGAGCTGGTGACGCGCATCTTCGAAAAAACCGAACTGCTGACCTTTCTACTGGAGCGCGCCTCGGTCACCGGGCTTGAAGCTGACCGCAGCGGTGGCTCGGTCGCCGCGTTTTACCACTTATATATGCCGTTGATGCACCGTCAGGGCTACGTGGCGCCCAATCTTGGAGACAAACCCCCGCAGGCCAGCCCTGGCGGTTTTGTCATGGAGTCGCAACCGGGGTTATATGAGTCGGTGCTGGTGCTCGACTACAAGAGCTTGTATCCGTCGATCATCCGTACGTTTTTGATTGATCCGCTGGGGCTGGTCGTGGGCTTGCGCGAGCCTGACGACGAACACTCGGTACCGGGTTTTCGCGGGGCTCGTTTTTCGCGAACCCAGCACTGCTTGCCGTCGATCATTGAGCGGGTTGCCAATGGCCGAGAAGTGGCCAAACGCGAGAAAAACGCGCCCCTGTCGCAAGCCCTGAAAATCATCATGAATGCGTTTTATGGGGTATTGGGCTCCAGCGGCTGTCGTTTTTTTGATACTCGGCTGGCGTCGTCAATTACTTTGCGCGGGCATGAAATCATGCTCAAAACCCGCGCCTTGATCGAAGCCCAAGGCTACAGCGTGATCTATGGCGACACCGACTCCACCTTTGTCTGGTTGCGCAGCGAGCACAGCGAAGCAGACGCTGCGCGCATCGGGCGTGAGTTGGTGCAACACGTCAACCAGTGGTGGCTAGCCCATGTGCGCGACGAGTACGGGCTGACCAGCGCCTTGGAATTACAATTCGAAACCCACTACAGCCGCTTTTTAATGCCGACTATTCGAGGCGCCGAAGAGGGCAGCAAAAAGCGTTATGCCGGGTTGGTGACCCGCGCTGACGGGCAACCAGAAATGGTCTACAAGGGCCTAGAAACCGTGCGCAGCGACTGGTCGCCGCTGGCGCAACAGTTCCAGCAAGCCTTGTACCTGCTGATCTTCAATCGTCAGCCTTACCAAGAATACGTCCGCGACTTTGTGCGTCGTACCTTGGCGGGTGAACATGATGATTTGCTCATCTACCGTAAACGTTTGCGTCGACCCTTGAGCGACTATGAGCGCAATGTACCGCCGCATGTGCGTGCGGCTCGGTTGGCAGATGAGTACAACGACCAACAGCGGCGACCACGGCAGTATCAAAACGGCGGTTATATCAGTTACGTCATCACCTTGGCTGGCCCTCAACCTTTAGAAAACCGCACCGCCGAGGTCGATTACGACCATTACCTGACCCGCCAATTGCAGCCCGTCGCTGACGCAATATTGGTGTTTGTCGACGATGATTTCAGCGCTTTAGTCGGCGGCCAAATGGGCTTGTTTTAGCGCCGGTTGTGCTGTTTTTGATAAAACCACGCTGGAAGATCATCGAGTACCCAATATCGACTGAAAAACTCTGCATGGCTTTATCGCGCTGTTGCATAACCAACTGTTGTTTGAGCAACAGCAACTGAACAGATTGCACGGTAATTGCTGTAACTTGTGCGTGTATCAATCAAGTAAATTATTGATTCATAAAGAATTTAGAAACGGCACGGCCTGTGCAAAGGAAGCATGAGGTGTTTTCCATCGACCGTGAATTTGCTGAAGTGAACCGAACGCGTGATAAATACGTGCCTGATGGGCTGTATCCCTAAGAGAGGATATTCATGACTGAGCCACAAGGCGGACAAGCAGCCACTGCCATCGGCGAGGCCGATGTGCTGATTATTGGTGGCGGCCTGAGCGGCACTCTGCTGGCCATGCAGTTGCTGCGTTTGCCGGGCGCCCGGCATATCGTGCTGGTCGAGCCGCGGCCTGAGCTGGGGCGGGGCGAGGCTTACAGCGCTACCGAACTAGGGCACACCCTCAATGGCAATGCCGCACGCATGAGCATTGATCCAGACGATGCCGACGACCTGACGCGCTGGCTACAAGCGCATATTACTGACGGAGGCTGGCCTGAATCCGCTGCGCAACAGGTGCCGGTTGCGCACTTATTTCCGCCGCGCGGGTTGTTTGGCCGGTACGCCCAGCAGCGTTTGGCCGAAGCCTTAGTTCGCGGCAAGGTGCAAGGGTCGAGTCTGACCCATGTGCGCGATGAAGTGATCGGCCTGCAAACCGATGACCGCCGGGTGCAGGTCACCCTCAAAGACGGTCGCCAGTTGCAGGCAAGTATCGCGGTGTTGGCCACGGGGATGTTCCCGGCAGCGCGCACTGCGCAACGTCAATCCAGTGGTCTTAATGCCGCAGCACTGGACCCATGGGATGTTGCGGCCTTGCGTGGGTTGCCGGTGGATGCTCGGGTACTGATCATTGGGTCAGGGCTGACCATGGTCGATGCTCTAGAGTCACTGAATCAGGCCGGACACCGCGGACCTATTGAGGTCTTTTCACGGCATGGTCTGTTGCCTCACGTGCGTCGTCAGCCACCGGCGTGGGAAGACTTTTTGAGCCAAGCTCCTGAGATTCGCAGCCCACTGCAATTGCTGCGTGCGCTACGCCAACACTGCCAACGTGCGCAAGCGATGGGCATAGACTGGCAGGCGCCGCTCGACACCGTGCGCGTGCACATCCCTCGATTGTGGAGCCAGGCCAGCGATGTTCAGCGTCGTCAATTTGTGCGCCATGTCCGGCCTTGGTGGGAAAGCCATCACCATCGTTCGCCGCCACAGGGTAATGCCTTACTGCAAAAACTACTCAAAGAAGGGCGGTTAACCATTCAAGCGGCCTCGCTACAAGGCGTGGCGTCAAGCGACGACGGACGCCCGCAAATTCGGTTGCGCTATCGCGGGCAAACGCAAGTCAGGGTGGTTGAAGGTGATGGTTTGATTAACTCTACGGGCATCGAGTATGACTGGCGTCGAGTTGACAAAGCCTTGCCCCGACAATTGCTTGAGCGGGGTTTGATTCGCGTCGGTAACTTAGGCTTGGGTATTGCCGCCGATCCTTCAGGGGCGGTGCTTAACGCGCAATCACAGCCTGCTAAACGTCTATTTGCGATGGGCCCACCGTTGCGCGGCGAGTGGTGGGAAAGTACTGCGGTGACGGATGTGGCTTTGCAGGCCAAAGCATTGGCGGCAAAGTTGGTGTCGTTATAAGGCGGTTACTTATACGGTGAGAAGAGCCGGTGGGCCGTTCAATTGCTTCGCGATCTTTTGGCTGCACAAAAGATCGCGAGCACGTTTACATCGCCTTGCGGATTACTTTGCCTGACTTGGAAGCACATCATTGGCAATCATTTCGCCAAACGGTCCGGTCAGATTGGTAATGCCACGGCCCGCGAGGCTGGCATAAGGTTCTGGTAGCAGTGGGAACACCAGTTCGGCAAAGCGGTAGGCTTCTTCCAGATGCGGATAGCCCGAGAAGATAAAACTCTCGATGCCCAAGTCGGCATATTCCTTGATGCGCTCCGCGACTTGTTGGGGGTTGCCCACCAGCGCTGTACCGGCGCCGCCGCGAACCAAGCCAACGCCTGCCCATAAGTTGGGCGCAATCTGCAGATTGTCGCGGCGCCCGTCGTGCAGTGCGGCCATACGGCGCTGGCCCTCAGAGTCAAAGCGCGCGAAGGAGGCTTGAGCGGATGCGATGGTTTCATCGCTGATGTGTTCGATCAGGGTGTCAGCGGCTTTCCACGCTTCTTGTTCGGTTTCGCGGACAATCACATGCAGGCGGATCCCAAAACGTACGCTGCGCCCCAAACGTGCTGCGCGCTCGCGGACATCGGCAATTTTCTCGGCCACGGCCGCAGGCGGTTCACCCCAAGTCAGGTACACGTCTACCTGTTCGGCAGCTAATTCGTGAGCGGCTTCGGAAGAGCCTCCGAAGTACAGCGGCGGATAGGGCTTTTGTACGGGAGGGTACAACGCCTTGGCGTTCTGTACGCGCAAGTGTTTGCCTTCAAAGTCTACCGACTCACCTTGCAAGACCCGGCGCCAGATTTTCAAAAATTCATCAGAGACTTCGTAACGCTCGCTGTGGTCAAGGAAGCTACCGTCGCCCCGGTTTTCATCGGGGTCGCCGCCCGTCACCACATTGATTAATAGACGCCCGCCGGACAGCCGATCGAGGGTGGCCGCCATGCGTGCCGAGACGGTGGGCGAAATAATTCCTGGGCGAATCGCGACCAAATAACGCAAGCGCTCGGTCAACGGCACCAACGCAGAAGCAATGACCCATGAGTCTTCGCAAGAACGTCCGGTGGGGATGAGAACCCCGTAATACCCTAAATCATCAGCGGCCTGAGCGACTTGTTTCAGATAGTTAAGCGTCACCGGGCGCGCACCTTTGGTGGTGCCCAGAAAGTGGCCGTCGCCGTGAGTCGGGAGGAACCAAAACACATCCATTAAAAAATCCTTAAGCGATTTTCAGCCAACGATGAGCAGATCCTCCTAGTCAGCAATCTCCGTACCAACAGCCAATCGCCCAAGAATAGGGCTTTAGACGATAGTTAATGAGGTGCGCAGTGTTGATTGAGTGCTTAAGTGTAGATTTGCTGTTTGATTTGCAACAGTTGTCGTGCCAACAGTTAAGCGCTGTCGGACATAGATTCGGACACGATCAATGGCCATAACGATCCCTTTTTGGCCTGCATACCTCTGTGAAGCACCCCATGGGTCGGCAAGAATCGAATCAACTTATAAGAGCTGTCTTACAGACCCTTGCCCTTGTTAGGGCTGCTGCCGTGTACAAAACATAAAAACTATCGCTCTCACGCCAACCATGGGGAATGCATTTATGAGCACGATCAAACGCTTACTGGGCGCCACGGTCTGTGGTTTGTCGCTACTGGCCAGCGCAGTTCAAGCCAATCCGGGCGAACTGCGGGTCTACAACTGGGCGGATTACATCTTGCCGTCAGTGCCCAAAGACTTTGCCAAAGACACCGGGATCAAAGTGATCTGGGACACCTTCGACACTAACGAATCGCTGGAAGCGAAACTACTCACTGGCAACTCGGGTTACGACCTGGTCGTGCCGTCCAACCAGTTTTTGGACACTCAGATCAAGGCAGGCGTATTTCAAAAGCTCGACAAATCCAAGTTACCTAATTGGAAGCATCAAGACCCGCAGCTGCTCAAGCTATTGGAAACCAACGACCCTGGCAACCAATACGGCGTGCCCTATATGGTCGGCACGGTGTTGATCGGTTTTAACCCAGACAAGGTCAAGGCTGTATTAGGCGATGATGCGCCAGTGGACAGTTGGGATCTGGTGTTCAAACCCGAAAACATGGAAAAGCTCAAATCGTGCGGGGTCGCGATGCTCGACTCACCGTCTGAAATCTTGCCATTGGCGTTGCATTATTTGGGCTTAGACCCGAACAGCCAAAACCCGGAAGACTATGAAAAAGCCAAAGAGCTGATGTTGAAAATCCGCCCTTATGTCACGTACTTCAACTCAGCCAAATACATGACCGATATCGCCAACGGTGACATCTGCGTCGCCATTGGTTACTCGGGGAGTTTTTACCAATTTGGCAACCGTGCCAAAGAAGCGAAAAACGGCGTGGTAGTGGACTGGCGTTTGCCTAAAGAAGGCGCGCCGATCTGGTTTGATACGTTTGCTATCCCTAAAAGCGCGAAAAACGTTGAGCAAGCCCATGAGTTCTTGAACACCCTGCTGGAGCCAAAAGTGATCGCTTCGATCAGCGACTTTTTGGGCTACCCGAACGCCAACAAGGATTCGCTGCCGTTGATCAATAAAGACATTACCGGCAACTCTAACCTGACCCCGACCAGCGAAGCATTGAAGTCGCTGTACGTCGTACAGCCGCTGCCACAAAAGCTTGAGCGTGTGCGCACCCGGACATGGACCAGCATCAAGTCAGACAAGTAGTCGGCGCTTAGGCCGAGTCTTTGAGTACAGTCCACGGCGGAGCTGCCGCAGGCTGCGATCTTTTGCTTTTAAAGATCAACAGATCGCAGCCTTCGGCAGCTCCTACAAGGGTATGTGGGGTACTTTCACGCCACGCTGCATCTGCTGTGCGGAGCTGCCCCAGGCTGCGATCTTTCACCCGGAGTAACCGACTATCAGTCTTTCAGCACCGCCTTAAGCAACGGGTCATTCAAGTAGGCGACGTTAAGTCGAGTCCACGGATTGATGCTCGACTGTTCGGGCGAAAAAATATGCCCCGGCGCGATCATGAATCCCTTGGGCTGTAACTCACGGGTCAGTTGCTTGGCATCGTCGATATGGGCAAAACGTGCCCACAAGTAGAGGCTCTGCTCTGGTCGACATAAAACCTGGGCTCCGATCTCGTCGAGCATCTGCAAGCCTATGGACGTGGCCGTTTTGAGCCGCTCTTGCAGGCGGATCAGGTGCCGCAGGAAGTGCCCCTCGGTCAAGATCACATCCACCACTCGCTCGCAAAACTCCGATGAACTGGTGTGCAACAGCATTTTCAAATCCCCTAGCTCATCAATAATGTCTTTGCTGCCGGCGATAAATCCGACGCGCAGCGCGGCGGACACTGATTTGGAAAAACTGCCCACGTACAACGAGCGTTGCAGTTGATCGAGCGCCGACACTTTGATCGCAGAGGCCGGTTTGAAGTCCGCGAGTGCGTCGTCATCGACCAGAATAAAGTTGTACTGTTGGGCGAGCTGCACCAGCCGATGGGCCTTGCTCGGCGAAATATCAGACCCGGTAGGGTTGTGGCCCACGGACTGAATAAAAAAAAGTTTAGGCGTGTGGGTGCGCAGGTGTTGTTCCAGTACCTGCAGGTCTGGGCCGTCTGCCAGGCGCGGTACGCTCAGCATCTGCGCACCTTGCAGTTGCAGTTTGCCAAACAACGGGTAATAGCCAGGGTCTTCAACGAGCACCGCATCGCCGTGGGCAATGAAGCGGCGGATGATCAGGTCAAGGGCGTGGTTGGCACCGTGAGTGGTGACGATTTGTCGAGGGCTGGCGCTGATTGAGTAGCTGGCCAGTTTTTGCGCCAAGTGTTGACGCAGGCTGGCATTGCCCAGCCGGTTACCGTAACGAAACAGGGTGTTGACCCCGGTACGCATGATCTGCCGAGTGAATTTGTCTAGACGCATGTCCATCAGCCAGTCCACGGGCGGGAAGCCTTCACCCAGTGGTGAATGGCTCGGCTCGCGAACAAATTGCTGACGCATCAGCCATACCGTGTCCATCGCCCGTGCATAGGGTTGAGGTTCGTCCGCTTCGCTGTGACTGGTCGCGCCCTGACGCACAAAAAAGCCTTGGCCGTGGCGCGCCTCAACCAACCCTTGGGAGGCCAGCGCCTCGTAAGCATTGATCACGGTATTTTTGGAATGGCCGAACAGGCGCATGCATTCGCGCAGTGACGGCAAGCGATCGCCTTCGCGGTAAGTGCCATTGCCGATCTGTTCGACCAGCGAAGCGGTCAGTTGCTGAGCAAGCGTTAGGCGCACCATGATCGCAGTCCTAGCGAAATGGAATGAGGGTACAGCTTGGGTACTGTTTGTGCGAACTGTACCTTTTATGTGGGCACAGGGCGTTTTAGGGTGAGGGCCACACAACAATAAAGACCACTGGATTTCGCCATGAGTATTGATTCGCGCCTTCCCCAGTTCCGCAGCATGGCACCCGTAGAACGTTTGGGGTACTTGCAGGACCTTATTGAACTGTCCGCTGATGATGTCGCCCTGTTGCGCGAACCAGGCGCATTAGCCTTGGAAACGGCCGACGGCATGATCGAAAACGTGATAGGCACCTTTGAGTTGCCGTATGCAGTGGCGAGCAACTTTCAGATTAATGGCCGCGACGTGATCGTGCCGATGGTGGTTGAAGAGCCTTCAGTCGTGGCCGCTGCCTCGTTCATGGCCAAGCTGGCGCGTGAAGCGGGCGGCTTTCAAACCTCCAGCTCGTTGCCATTGATGCGCGCGCAAGTTCAGATCGTTGATGTTGAAGATCCGTTTAACGCGCGCTTGAGCCTGTTGCGCCGCAAGGATGAAATCATCGAGTTGGCGAATCGCAAAGACCAACTTCTTAATTCGCTGGGCGGGGGTTGCCGGGACCTTGAAGTGCATACGTTCGCGCAAAGCCCGCGTGGGCCCATGCTGGTGGCGCACTTGATTGTCGATGTGCGTGATGCGATGGGCGCCAATACCGTAAACACCATGGCCGAAGCGGTTGCGCCGCTTATAGAAGAAATCACCGGGGCTAAGGTACGGCTGCGAATCCTTTCCAACCTGGCTGATTTACGTTTGGCTCGGGCTCAAATTCGCATTGCCCCGCAGTTGTTAACAACCTCCGAGTTCAAAGGTGAAGAGGTCATTGAAGGCATCCTTGATGCTTATAATTTCGCCGTGGTGGACCCGTACCGTGCCGCCACTCACAACAAAGGCATCATGAATGGCATCGACCCGCTGATTGTGGCCACCGGTAATGACTGGCGCGCGGTTGAGGCGGGCGCACATGCGTACGCGTGTCGAAACGGCCACTATGGTTCGCTGACGACGTGGGAGAAGGACAGTAAAGGTAATCTGGTGGGCACACTGGAAATGCCGATGCCGGTTGGCTTGGTTGGCGGTGCCACCAAGACTCATCCATTGGCGCAGTTGTCGTTGCGCATCCTCAAGGTCGAGACAGCCCAGCAGTTAGCCGAGATTGCGGTGGCGGTCGGTTTGGCACAAAACTTGGGCGCTCTGAGGGCGTTGTCCACTGAGGGCATTCAGCGCGGGCACATGGCCTTGCATGCGCGCAATATCGCACTCACCGCCGGTGCACGGGGTGAGGAGCTGGGTTGGCTGGTCAAACAGATGGTCGACGCCCGTGACGTGCGTGCCGACCACGCAGCGGCATTGCTCAAGCAAAAACGCGGCTTGTGATGAAAACACCACGTCATCTGTAGGATCGAGCTTGCTCGCGAGCTTTTAAAAGATCGCGAGCAAGCTCGCTACAGGTATTGGGGCATCTCTCTTCACCTTCATAACAATAAAAGCAGTGGGAGAATTTTTTTGAAACCTGAACTCTACGAAGTCTGGGGCGATACGGTGGATGCGCGGCATTTGGTGTACGCCATCGTAATCGGGGCCATCGTCAGCCTCAGCGCTTTTTTTACCGCGCAACACTTTTTGCTGCAATGGGTGGACTCAGCGCAGATGGCGCGGGCCTACGCCATGCTGGTCGGGATCGTTGGCTGTCTGGTGGGCGGTGCAATCAGCGCAACCTTATTCAAACCTAAGCGTCACGTGGTCGAACACGAGGCGGATCCGGCGTGGCGCAGCCAAGTGCTGGTTGATCTGCAAAACGAGTTTGGCGACCTCGGGCGCCTCGCTGACTTGCCGCCAGAAACCATTAAAGAGCTCAAAGACATGGACCTTTACGACTTGTTCGTTGAGTACGAGCAGGGGCTGGAGAGCGCCGCCAAAGCTGAGCCGGTTTCCCAGACGCAACCGGCCACTGGCTTGGTCGGTAATGGAGGTCGGTCATGATCGCGTCGCTCTTCGACCAAGTGCTGATTGCGCTGGGCATGGGGATTATCGGGGCGGTGATTTTCGCAGCCATCGGTTTGATCTCTGGCAGCGATGAGACGACCACACTGGCCCCACTGACGTTGCTGGTAGTGCTGTTGGGCGTGCCTGCGCCAGGGGTGCTGACGTTTTTCTTGGCGGGCGCCGTGGCCAAGCACATGACCCACGCCGTACCCACTGCTTTGCTGGGGATTCCAGGTGACACCATGGCCACGCCCTTGATGCGCGAGGCTAATTTTTTGCGCAACCTCGGGGTGCCGCACATCGCGTTGCGCAAGATGATCTCCGGGGCCGTGATTGCCGCGCTGATTGCGGTGCCCATGGCCGTCTTGTTTGCGGTGATGTTGGCGCCTTTTGGCGACACCATTAAACGCACGGCGCCTTGGATCTTCCTAGCGGCGGCGATTGCGATTGCTTGGTTCTCGAAAGGGCGCCTGGCCGCTGTGCTGGCATTGATCCCCTTCGTACTGATTATTCTCGGTTTGCAAACCCTAACTGGCCAATATGGGGTAAAGCTTAGCGTCAGTTACTTTCTGGGCATCGCCATTGGGCCATTGATCGCGGCGCTATTCGCCATGATGGCTCCGGCCGAGCGCGAGAAAATGCGCCGCCAAGAGGTGCGTACGTTCTCGCTGTCACCTGATGTAAAAAGCGGCGGTGGGTTTTTCCCAAATCCGCTCAAGGTACTGGACGGTAAACAAAGCCTGTGGACCGGCATTACCGCGGTGATTTCGAGCGCCACCTTTGTGTTCAGTCCGGTGGCTATGACCGTCATCATGGGCGAGTTAGTCGGCTCACGGGTTAAGCATGTTTACCATCGGCTGACCACGGTGATTACCGCGCGCAATGGCGTCACCGAGTCCACTTATATTGCCGAGGCGCTGATTCCCTTGATCGCCTTTGGCTTGCCATTAAGCCCGGTGGCGGCTGGCCCGGCGGCGCCCTTGTTCAATGCGCCGCCACGCTTTAGCGTGGACTCTGCCTCGGGTGAAGTACACAACCTGCACTCACTGCTCAGCACGTGGGAGTTTTTGGGTTATGGGATGCTGGCGGTGGTGATTGCGCTGTTGATCGCTTACCCCTTCACCATGAATTACGCGTATCGCGCAGCGTCCTACGTGTCGCGCAAAATCAGCCATGAAGCAGTGATTGCGACCTTTGTTGGGCTGATTCTGGTGATTGGTATCTGGGAGGGCGGCTTGCTGGGGTTGCTGGTGATTGTCACTGTGGGTTTGTTAGGCGGTTTCCTTTCACGCTTTTTGGGTTTCAACATCGGCGTGCAGTTTATGGGCTACTACACCGCGGTATTGACTGTCCCGGCGCTGGTCGCGCTGTTGGGCGCTTAAGGCAGTCGTCGCTGTCGAAGAATGAGGCTGCGATAGGGTACGAGGTGCCCCCTCATCGCGGCCTTCGCTCGCCAGCGACTACAAATCATCGGGAACTGCAGCGCTAATTAAAACTCCCAGCGGGTGTTGAGCATCACATTGCGCGGATCGCCGTAGTAGGCGGTGTTATAGAAGCCAATGTTGGTGTAGTACTTCTTGTCGAACAGGTTGTTGACGTTCAAGGTCGTGGACAAGTTGTCGGTGACTTGGTAACGCGCCATCGCGTCGACCACCCAGTAGGCATCCTGCGAAAATTCCTGATACTGAGCCTTGGTGCGGTTGTAGATGTTCTGCCAACTGCGGCTCTGCCAGCGAGCGCCGCCGCCGATAGTCAGACGATCCAAGGGGCCCTTAAATTTGTAACTGGTAAAGGCACTCAACTGGTCCTGTGGCTCCCAAGTCGAGATTTTCTCGTCTTGGCTGTCGCGGATGATCTTGTGCGTGTAACCGGCTTGAGCCTGCCAGCCCGGTGCCAACTCGCCAGACAGTTCGGCTTCAAAGCCCTTGGCTTTAGCTTTAGTGCCGATTGAGGCGTACAAAATGGATGGGTTGGTGGGGGCGGCGTTGTACTCAGCATCGGGTTCTGCGCGGTTATCTTCGTGCACTTCGAAATAAGCCAAGCTGGTGTTCAGCCTGCCGTCGTAGAACTCACCTTTGATTCCCACCTCGTAGTTTTTGCCTTCATCGGGTTCCAGCACCTTGTTCTCACGGTCGCGGTTGTAGGTCTGCGGCATGAAAATATAGCTGTAGCTGGCATAAGCGGTGAAGTTGTCATTGAGGTCATACGTCACACCCACATACGGAACGACTCTGCCTGTTTCACTGGATTGGTAATCGCCGGTCAGTTTGTAGTTGGCGATTCGGCTGCCCAGCAGCAGGTTCAATTCATCGGTCAGGTTAAAGCGCACCGTGAAATAGCTGGCGGTTTGACGGGTTGTGGTGTCGTTGTACTGGGTTGGGGCGCCCCAGTCTGGCTCAGGGATTTCACCGTCGAAGTTCCAGAAGTCGATGACTTTATTGCCGTTTACAAAGGTCGGGTTGCCGTAGTCCTTGCCTTTCCAATGAGCGCTGGACGCCGAGGCACCAATCACCAATTCATGCTCACGCCCGCCCAAACTGAAGGGGCCGCTGAAGTAAGCGTCGGCGGCGTCAGTGCGGGTGTTGCCCGTGAATTTGTTGGCATACACCGACGACAAACCCGTCGCAGGGAAGGGGCCGTCCATGACCGAACCCAACGGCGCGTCATAGCTGTTGATCTGGTGGGTCAGCTGAGCCTTGCCGACCCAGCCATTGTCGAAACTGTGCTCCAAGGTTGAAAACACGCTTTGGGTGGTTTGCTCCCAGCGGCTCCATTTGGCCCCGTTGTTATAGGAACGTTTAACGTCGATACGCTCGCCATTGCGGTCAAACAACGGACGACTGCCCGACCAGCCTGAGCTACGAGGGTCATTGTTTTGATAATCGAAGCCCACCGTCAGCAGGGTGTCATCGCTCAGATCGGCTTCGAGCGTGCCAAAGTAAACCCCGGTTTTTCGCTCATAGCGCTCCATAAACGAGTGCTTATCTTGATAGGCAGCCACGGCTCGCCCGCGCACGTTGCCGCTGTCAGTCAGCGGGCCGCTGACGTCGACTTGTGAGCGATAGTTGTCCCAACTGCCAGCGCCTAGTTCAACACTGGCTTTGAAGTCGCGGGTTGGTTTTTTGCGGATCAGGTTGATCGTAGCGCCTGGGGCACCGGCGCCAGTCAGCAAGCCGGTTGCGCCCTTGAGTACCTCCACACGGTCATAAATCGCCATGTCGCTGAGGGTTTGCCCCGATGAATAGGCCGAGTTGCGCAAGGTAGGGATGCCGTCGTACTGGAAGTTCTCGACCGAAAAACCTCGCGCGTAATAGTTAGTGCGTTCGCTGTCGAAGGTCGAGACGGTGATACCCGGTGTATGACGCATGACGTCGTCGATGGCGTTAAGGCCAAAATCGTCCATGTGCTGGCGGGTAATAACGCTGATCGACTGCGGTGTTTCCCGCGGCGACAACACCATCCGCGTGGCCGTGGCGATAGTGCCGGGTGTATACGAGCCACTGCCTTCAGTGATGGTTCCCAACTGGTTAGAGGTGACTTGGGTCGATTGCAATTGCAACGGCCCGTCGCCTAACGACGGCTTGGCGATGACACGATAACCTGCGCCCTCACTGATGGCTTGCAGCCCCACTGGCGCAAGCAGTTGTTCCAAACCGTCGGCCACGACGAACTGCCCATTGAGGCCGTTGCTCTGAACGCCCGTGGTCAGCGCCGAGTCCACCGCGATCATCACCCCGGCTTGTTGACCAAAGCTGCCCAGCACTTGGTCTAGGCTGGCGGGGGCAATAGTAAAGGACTGGCTTTGGCTCTGGGTGCTGACCGTTGCAGCCTGCGCCAGAGAGCCGGTGGCGGTCAGGGTTAAACCCAATAAAACGCTGCGTAAAGCGCTGGCAAGGGGCGTAAGTCGGATGTGCATAGTGACTGTCCATGTGTGAGAAGGGGCGGCGGTGCGCTGTTTTTCAGCGTCTTCCCTGAACCTGATGCACGAGATCGAAAAAACTGCCGTTGACACAGAAAAAAATTTAATCAGGCAGGCACTACATTGGCCCAATAGCCAAACACCCGCTGTACGCGAATCGGCAAGACGCGGGTGAGCAGCGCGAGGCTGGCGTCTGGGTGGTCAATCGAGAACGAGCCTGATACCTGCAAGGCGCTAACCACCGGATCGCAGCGCAATACGCCACGGCGATAACGGTTGAGCTGAGCAATGACCTGTGCCAATGGCATGCGTTCAGCGATTAAAAGACCGTCGACCCAAGCAGTCGAGGCCGCAATAACCTGTGTCGGCTCACCACTCCAATGGCTGCTAAATGTCAGTTGCTGGCCGGCTTGCAGACTAATGCGGTCTGCGCGACCTTGCTCAATTGACGCGCTGCCTGCGAGTACTTGCACCTGAGTTCCAGGTTGATCAGGCAATCCTTGGCTAACGATTAGCCGTGAGTATGGAGCGGGATGAATACGTCCATTAGCGGTCTGTACTGTGGCGTCGGGTGTCTTGTAATTGGACAGTAAAACTCTGCCCAGGTTGAGCTTCAGGTTAAGACCCGCGGCGCTAGCTTGAGTGTCGAGCGCGGTATGGGTGTCAAGCGTGAGCCCCACGCCATCGCTGAGTGACACCGTGCGGCGCTCACCGATGGCGGTGTGGTAGTCACTGAACAGCTGCGGTAGCAGCACGCGCTCATGCACACTCACGCCCGTAGCCATGACCACTCCAAGGCCAGCAAAGCCTTTGAGCAAGCTGCGTCGTGAAGTGGCATGCCGCGCCTTAAGCAGGCGGCGAGCGCTTTCGGGGGCGATGAGTTGCGCACTTTCGCGTACATCGCGGTTCAGCCCGGTGAGTCGCTGCCAAGCAGCTTCATGCACCGCCGATTGCTTGCGCCAATGGTGGCAAGCCATGCGTTCAGTTTCGCTGCACACGCCCGATTGCAGGGTGACCATCCACAGCATGGCCTGCTCGACTACGTCCTGATCCAAAGCTTGCGCGTTGGCGCTTTCGAACAGGCTCACGCTGCGTAGACCGCGCTGTAACAGTGACGGTAAGCCTTAAGCATGGCCTTTTGCACCACGTTAACCGTGAGGTCCATGCGCTCAGCGATTTGCGGGTAGGTCAGGCCGTCTAGTTGCGAGAGCAAAAATACTTCTCGCACTTTACTTCCAAGTCCATCCAGCACTTGGCCCACCGCGTCCAACGCCTCAAGCACCAGCAGACGCGCCTCTGGGGAGGGCACATGTTCGGGCTCCAGCGCCGTCAATGATTCCATGTAAGCGCGTTCTAATGCCTGGCGTCGGAAGTACTGACCACATAAGCGACTGGCGATAGTGGTCAAGTAAGCGCGCGGTTCGCGCAGCGAGGGGTGGGTGTCGGTGCGCAGCATTCGCACAAAGGTATCTTGCGCCAAGTCCAGAGCCTGCTCTTGATTACCTAATTTTCGGCGTAACAGTTGCACCACCCAGCCATGGTGCTGGACGTACAACTCACCTATAACGCTGTGTGTGGAAGAGGATGGATGCATGGAGAGCAATTCCGGTGCGGACACTGACAAGGATCGCAATGATAGCGCTTCTCATTAACGCGCGCCTGGAATGTTTCCTACGCTCGGTGTAAGACGTTGGAGTGATAGGCCATGTGTAAGGGTATTATCGGCTCAGCCCCGAGCGGGAATGTGTTGAAAGATCAAGATGGATGGAATCGTGGTGGAACGTCGTCAATTCAGCACCGGCATGCAAGGCAAAAACCTGCGCTATCTCTCAAGGTATCCCGACGAAGTACGGCCAAGTGTGCGCGTCGGTTTTGTCCTGCTTGAGCACTTCTCGCTACCCGCGTTTACTCAGGCGTTGGATGCGCTCATCACTGCTAATTTGTTGCGCACCGGGTTGTTTGAGACTCAGACGTTCGGCTTGGCTGAAGGTGAGGTTGTCAGCGATCTAGGGTTGGTTATACGGCCAGACCAGTCACTTAACGCGGCACGGCTCAATGATTTGGATTTACTGATGGTGTGTGGTGGCTATCGCACAGAACTCAAGCGGGATGCGCACTTCAATCAATTGCTCGTCACGGCTGCGCAGTTGGATATCAGTCTGGCCGGCTTGTGGAATGGCGCATGGTTTCTCGGCAGTGCAGGTTTACTGGAGGGTTACCGCTGTGCGATACACCCAGAGCATCGACCGGCGCTGGCAGAAGTGTCCAAGACCGCGAACGTCACCAGTGAGCCCTTTGTAATTGACCGTGATCGGCTAACAGCCTCCAGCCCATCCGGGGCTATTCAGATGGCGCTGGCTTGGATCAAAAGCTTGCATGACAAGGCATTGGTTGAGGGCGTTGAAGACATTCTGGCGTTTGAGGAGTCGCGTTATCGACGCATCAAACCGACGCAAAAGATCAGTGTCAGCGCACCCTTGCGCGAGGTGTTGAAACTAATGGATGCGAACCTTGAAGACCCCCTCGAACTGGAACAGTTAGCGGTGTACGCAGGTCGTTCGCGTCGTCAGCTCGAAAGGCTGTTCAAGGAGCAGCTGGGCACCACGCCACAGCGTTACTACATGGAGCTGCGGATTACTGAGGCTAGGCGGCTGTTACAACACACTGAGCTGTCGCAGGTCGATGTGCTGGTGGCCTGCGGTTTTGTTTCGCCCAGCCATTTCAGCAAGTGTTATAGCGCTTACTTTGGCTACCGGCCGTCTAAAGAAAAGCGTTGGATTAAATAGCCTTGTTTGGCTGGGCTTGGTAACGGTTCAGCCTTGTTGTGCTATATACAGTGGTTAAA
This sequence comes from Pseudomonas endophytica, assembly GCF_001411475.1. Classification (GTDB taxonomy): domain Bacteria; phylum Pseudomonadota; class Gammaproteobacteria; order Pseudomonadales; family Pseudomonadaceae; genus Aquipseudomonas; species Aquipseudomonas endophytica. Next base: position 55,704 of record NZ_LLWH01000187.1, read on the forward strand.
ATTTAGAACTTGCAGTCAGGAAGACGAAAGCGATGACACTGAGGCTAGTTGCGGCTAAGCAGATGTTCAGAATGATGTGCATGGCTTGGCCTTTGTTAGGCATTTACTCAACCGCGCAGGCTGAAGAGCCTACGGCCAAAACCAGTGCTGAGAGTGATGAATGGCTGGTGCTGGTAAGCCCCTTTGTTTGGGCGCCGTCCATGAATGGCCAAGTCGCGCTGGGCGGGGTAGATGCCAAGGCGGATGTGGGGTTCCGCGAGATTTTCAATAATATAAACCGAGTCTTTATGGGTAACGTGGAGGTGACTAACCGCACGTTGGGTTTCTATCTGGACGGTGTCTACGCCAAGACCAGCCAGTCTGAAAGGGCATACGGCCAAAAAATCGGCCTCGACATTACCCAAAGCACCTTGGCCGGGGGTGTTTACTACCGTGTCTATGAGTACGCGTTAGGCGGTAACACGGTATTTGGCGAGCCTCGCACGTGGCGGATTGAACCGACCGCAGGGCTGCGCTGGACGAGGATCACAACCAAGGTCGACATCGACCCAGTCGGCTTCAGCACCAAGAAAAAAACCGAGTGGACTGACCCGTTTGTCGGGGTGCGCATGCAAGCGGACCTGACCGATCGCTGGACGTTGTCTGGTGCGGCGGACACCGGCGGCTTTGATACCTCCTCCAAGAAAACCTACAACGCCCAAGCTTACCTCGGCTACCGAACGTTCCTGTTCGAGCACCCGACCATTGTGCGGGTCGGTTATCGAGTGTTGGCGCAGGAGTATCGAACCCGGGACTTTACCGGTAACACCTTCAAATATGATGTGACTCAGCGCGGCCCGGTGCTGGGTTTGTCCATGCGTTTCTAATGTGTTTATGCAAGGATCAATGGAATGAAAAAGCCTGTTCTCAAAGCTCTAGTGTTGGCGGTCTCAGGGTTCGCTTTATCGCTGCCATTTGCACAAGCCTGCACCCGCTTGGTGTATTTAGGTGACGACCAAAGGGTGATCACCGCCCGTTCAATGGACTGGAAAACAGACGTCGCGACGAACTTGTGGGTGTTTCCAAAGGGCATGCAGCGTAATGGTGAAGTTGGGCCTACGTCTGTGAAATGGACCTCCAAATACGGCAGTTTGATTGCCAGCGGTTATGACATCTCAACCACCGACGGGGTCAATGAAGCCGGTCTGGCGGCCAACGTATTGTGGTTGGTGGAATCCGAGTATCCCACCTACAGCAAAGACAAACCGGGTTTGAGCATTGCGGCTTGGGCGCAGTACGTACTGGACAACTTCAGTACGGTGGCCGAAGCCGTTGAGGTACTCAAGACCGAGCCTTTCAACGTAGTAACCTCGCAAGTACCAGGTGAAAGCCGCTTGGCCACATTGCACCTTTCGATGTCCGATGCTTCGGGCGACAGCGCGATTATTGAATACATTGACGGCAAACAAGTCATCCACCACAGCCGCAAGTATCAGGTCATGACCAACTCACCGGCGTTCGCCGATCAGTTAGCCATGAACGCCTACTGGCAGGCGATTGGCGGCACCGTCATGCTGCCCGGCACCAACCGTTCAGCCGACCGCTTTGCCCGAGCGTCGTTTTACGTCAACGCGGTGCCGCAAAATCAGGATGCGCGCTTGTCGTTGGCCAGCGTGTTCAGTGTGATTCGCAACGTCTCGGTGCCTTACGGCATTACCACGCCGGGTGAGCCAAATATCTCTTCGACGCGTTGGCGTTCTGTCATTGATCACAAGCAAGGCTTGTACTTTTTCGAGTCTGCCATCACCCCCAATACGTTTTGGGTAGACCTTAAAAAGCTGGACTTGTCGCAGGCCACTGGCAAAGTCAAAAAGCTTGATCTTGGACCGAATCAGAGCACTATCTTCTCCGGTGAAGTATCGAGCCGTTTTGAAGTCGCAGCGCCGTTCAAGTTTGAAGGTGCGTAATACGCACCCGACCCGCTATCTGTTGGGTGTTCAACAGATAGCGGGCACGCTCACTCAAGGTGGTTAACGCGTTAGAAATCCCAGCGGGTTGTCACCATGAAGTTACGAGGCTCGCCATACACCGCCGAGTTATAAAAGCCGATGTTGGTGTAATAGTATTTGTCGAATAGGTTATTGAGATTGACTGTAGCCGATAGGTTTTTACTGATTTGGTAACGTGTCATCAGGTCAACCACCCAGTAGTCAGACTGCTCAAACTTTTCGTACTGCTCACGCGGGCCGTTCCAAATGTTTTGCCAAGCGCGGTTTTGCCAACGCGCACCGCCACCCACGGTGAATTTGTCGAGATCGCCTTGCAGTTTGTAGCTGGTGGACACTTTGAACTGGTCTTGCGGCTCGAAGGTCGAGATTTTCTCACCGTTGTCATCGCGCACGATCTTGTGGGTGTAGCCACCCTGTACTTGCCAGCCAGGGCTTAGCTCGCCCGACATTTCTAGTTCATAGCCTTTGGTCACGGCTTTGGTGCCGATGAACGCATAGTTTGGCGGGGTAGGCGCTAGGTTGTTATAAGCGTCGTCAGGTACCGAGCGGTTGCTTTCCTTGACTTGGAAATAAGCCAAGCTGGCATTCAAACGGCCGTCGAAAAACTCCGCCTTCAGGCCCACTTCGTAGTTCTCGCCTTCGTCCGGCTCAATCAACCGCTCGTTTCTGTCACGGTTGTAGTTCTCTTGCGGCATAAAGATGTCGGTGTAGCTGGCGTAGACCGAGTAGGTTTCGTTGAGGTCGTAGATTGCCCCCACATACGGAATGAAACGCCCCGACTCACGGAAGGAGGGGGTGTTGCCGGTCATGTGGTAGTCAACCACGCGGCCACCCACCAACACTTTCAACTCATCGCTGACGTTAAAGCGGGTGGTGATGTAGGTGCCGGTTTGCCGAATTACGTCATCGGTGTTTTGGCTGACAGGCCCCCAGTCCGGTTTTTCGGCATGGCCGTTCCAGTGGTCATAATCCACGAGATTCGGGTCTTGGTAGATGTGGTTCCAGTAGCCGCGACCTTTCCAGTGCGCTGAGCTGATGGAGCCGCCCAATACCACTTCATGCTCGCGCCCGAACAGTTGGAAGGGGCCGCTAACGTACAAGTCGGCGGAGTTGCTGCGCGTGTCACCCATGTAGCGCCCGGCAGTGATCGGTGCGGTGCCATCCTCGTTGGGGTAAGCACCTTGGATGGAACCCATTTGTGCGTCGTAGCCATTGAGTTTGTGGTCCAGTTGCAGTTTGGTCACCCAACCGCCGCCCATGTCATGTTCAAGGGTGGCGAACACGGTGCGGGTGTATTGATCCCAACTGCTCCAGTCAGTGCCGTTGTTAAACGAACGCTTGACGCTGTTGCGCTCACCCTTGGCGTTGAGCAGCGGGAAACTGCCCGACCAGCTCGACCCTTTTGGGGTGTTGTCTTGGTAATCACCGCCGATGGTCAATAGCGTATCTGGGGTGAGGTCAAACTCGAGAATGCCGTAGTAGACGGCTGTTTTGCGCGAGTAGTGATCCATAAACGATTTTTTGTCTTGGTAGGCGGCAACGCCCCGGCCTCGCACATTCCCGGTTTCGGTCAGTGGGCCACTCACGTCGACCTCACTGCGGTAGTTGTCCCATGAGCCAGCACCCAGCGAGGCGTGGCCTTTGAACTCAGCAGTGGGCTTTTTACGCACCAGATTAAGGGTCGCACCCAATGAGCCCGCGCCTGTGAGCAGGCCGGTCGACCCCTTGATGACCTCGATACGGTCGTAAATCGCGGTGTCGCTTAAGGTGTTACCCGCCGAGTAACCGACGTTGCGCACGGCGGAAGGGATACCGTCGTACTGGAAGTTATTGATCGAAAAACCGCGAGCGTAGTAGTTGCTGCGTTCACTGTCATAAGCCGACACGGTGATGCCGGGGGTGTTGCGCATCACATCGTCGACGTTGTTGAGGCCAAAGTCGTCCATGTGCTGACGGGTGATCACCGTTACCGATTGCGGCGTTTCACGGGGTGTCAAAATCAGCCGCGTGGCCGTGGCAATGGTGCCTGGGGTGTACGAGCCAGTGCCTTCGGTCACGGTGCCCAGTTGGTTGCTGGTGACGGCGGTAGCGCCCAACTCCAGCGTCGATCCGAGTTGCGGGGCCGGTGCCAGAACCACGGCGTTTTCACCGTTGGGTTGCGCCTCAAGGCCCGAGCCGGTCAGCAGTTGCGCGAGCGCTTGGCGGCTGGTCATGGTGCCGCTGACGCCCGGTGAGGTGATGCCTTGGGCCATGTCCGAGGAGTAAGCGATTTGTAGCCCACTGAGTTGGCTCAGTTGGTCCAGTGCGTTGGCCAATGGTTGCCGAGCAATGGCAAAGGTATGGGTATCCGTCACTTCACTGTTGATGGACGTACCGACGGGCTCGACGGCCTGAACGTTGCTGTATGCCAAGAGCACAGCGAGCGCCAACGTGCTGCGTGCATAGTGTTTGTTGAGGTTAGGAAAGTACATGCGAGCCCCGAGTGAATAGGAAGTATTTGCAACAACAAACACCTTGACGGGTTGAGCCTGCGAAAGCCGTAAAACTTTTTCAAAATTTTTCAGTCACTTGGATTCTTGCAGCGCCTGAGGTCAGAACGTCTACAGACGGGGGGCAATGTTTAGTCAAAACCGATCCAAGAATCCGAAAAGCACGCTTTTACCCTCTGTAACCCCATGACACCTTACAGACCACCAAAGATGGACCAAGACACACCTTTTCGTTGCGGGGCTTACTGATAGCGGGTGCGGTTTGCGCTGCGGCGAAGGGAAGGAGAACCGGATGTCTCTTGCCTAGGATGGCCAAGTTGATCCCGGCTTCTCGAGTGATGTGCAATCACCCTTGAACAGTAGGAGATAACAATAATGATCAACGCTCTGAAATTCGCAGTTCTGGCAACGGGGATCGTCACTGCCAGCCAAACCCTCGCGGCCGATCTCACGGTCGTTTCTTTTGGCGGGGCCAACAAGGACGCGCAGGTAAAGGCGTTCTACAAACCGTGGCAAAAGGAGGAGGGCAGCAAGATTATTTCCGGTGAGTACAACGGGGAAATGGCCAAGGTAAAAGCCATGGTCGACACGGGCAGCGTGTCTTGGAACGCTGTTGAGGTTGAGTCCGCCGAACTGGCCCGCGGCTGCGATGAAGGGATGTTTGAGACGCTCGACCCGGCGCAAATCGGCATCGACCCCAAGGATTTTGTTCCGGGCGCCATCCAGCCGTGCGGCATTGGGTTTCTGGTTTACTCAACGGTGCTGGCCTACAACACCCATAAATTGAAAGAAGCGCCCACCGGTTGGCAGGATTTTTGGGATGTCGAGAAATTCCCCGGTAAGCGCGGCCTGCGCAAACTGGCCAAATCGACCTTGGAATTCGCATTGATCGCCGATGGCGTAAAACCCTCTGAGGTCTACACGACCTTGGCGACTAAGGCCGGTCAGGATCGAGCATTCGCCAAACTTGATCAGATCAAACCCTATATCCAATGGTGGGAAGCTGGCGCTCAGCCGCCTCAGTTCCTCGCGGCCGGGGACGTGGTGATGAGCTCTGTCTACAACGGCCGTCTCTCGGCCGAACAGAAGAAAAAGTACGGGTTGGATCTGGTTTGGAACGGTGGGATTTACGAGTTTGATTCGTGGGCCATCCCGCGCGGGGCCTCACAGCAAGACAAGACCCGTGAGTTCATTGCGTTCACTTTACAGCCAGAACAACAGAAGAACTTCGCTGAGCATATCGACTACGGTGCCGCTAACTTAGGCGCTATGGACTTGCTCGATAAGGCACGCATTAACGAACTGCCTACTGCCCCGCAGAACTTAGCACAGCAGGTGCCGGTGGATGCGCTGTTCTGGGCCGATCATGGTGAACAACTGGAGCAGCGCTTTAACGCGTGGTCTTCACGCTAAGCGTTTAACTGGCCGCCGTGTGCAATTTAGCCCACGGCGGCTCGCTTAATGAATTACCAGCATGCCACCGGGCAAGCGCGTCAGTTGGGTTGAGGTGACGGTATTCAGCGCCTGGACGATAGCAACCGGGTTATCCAACTGGTAGTTGCCGCTGACACGATGCTTGGCAGCCGCGTCGTTGAACAACAGAATCGGTTGCGGGTAGTAGCGCCCCAAAGTATTTAAGACCTGAGCCAGTGGCTGATCTTGAAACGACAGTCGACCTTGCACCCAAGCCATTTGTCGTTCAGCACCCTCAGCGTTTAGGGCTTGTAAGTGATCATCTTTGAGTTGCTGCCAGTTACCAGCGAGCAACAAGCTTTGTTCACCGGTTTTGTCGGTAAAGCGCACTTTCCCTTCTCGAACAGCAACAGTGACGTCTTCGCCCTCTAGCGCCACGCTGAATTGGGTGCCAACCACCGTGACACGGGCTTGGGCGGCGTCAATGACCAAGGGCCGCGAGGGATCCGCAAACGCTTGGACAAAAAACTCACCACGCAGCAAGCGGATACGCCGGTGATCTAAGTTGATGTCAGTGCTGATTGCGCTGTTACTGCCCAGCACAATGTGCGAGCCATCGGCGAGGGTCAGTTGCCTGATCTCAGCCACCGCGGTGATTTGGTCAGCGCGCAGACGCATCGGTAAATCGGCCATCCACGCGCTGGTCAGCATTAACAGCAGCATGGCCGCTGTCGCAAAAAACCATGCCTTGCGCGGTTGAGGGGTTGCGCGTGTAGCCGCGTCTGGCAGGTCAAGACCCATCTCTAAGTCACGCAATGCCTGCTCGAACGCCTGGCTCTGCCAGAGTGTTTCTAGGGTCTGGTACGCGGCGGCATGTTCTGGGTTAGCTGTGCGCCAGTGTTCAAAGCGCTCACGCAATGCCGGCTGTTGGGCCATTTCCTCTCGTTGTGCGAACCAATCGGTTGCCTGGCGTTGTACGTGTTCGCTTGGCACAACAGTGTGGTCGGAGGAGTCAGTCATGGGCGGCTTGTTTCTGGATGGCTTTGGCGCAGGCATTAAGCGCAGTCCGCAAATCTTTTTCAACCGTGCTGATCGAAACATCCAGGCGCTGGGCGATTTCTCCTTTGGGTAGATCATGTAATTTGCTCAGCACTAAGATCTGCTGCTGGCGCTTGGGCAGCGTTTTGAGTGCCGCCTGAAACTGTTGCAGAGACTGCTGACCTTGTAGCTGACAGTCGGGACCGGGAGCGCTGGTCGCGATCTCCGTCAGGTGGCGCTCATCGCTAACCTGACATTCGAAACGCCGTTTGCTGCGTAAGCTGCGCAGGTGATCGAAGGCCAGGTAGCGGGCGGTCTGATACACAAAAGGGTGCAGAAACTCGACCGGTCGGGTTTTTATAGCGTTGGCCACCTTCACATAGGTTTCCTGCGCTAAATCTTCCGCCAGACTGGCACAGCCCACTACCCGCGAGAGCATCCTCACCAGCGACACGCGCTGGTTGATATAAAGCTCGCTGAGCTTTTGCTGGCTGTCCTCTGTACTCATGCTGAACCGCTCCCGCCATGGCACGCTAATCCAGCGTGCTGGGGCGTATTCTAATGAGAACCAGTATCATTTCCACAAAATTTTTTATCAGCGTTCGCCAGCCGACTGATTAGCGTTGGCAGAATCGAATCCGATTACCAAAAGGGTCATAGACTTCCAGCACTTGCCCCCAGTCTTGCTGCACGATTTGAGGTCGGCCGTAGCCATAGCGCTTGGCAGCTAACTCATCGTGAAACAACTGAATATTGTGCATCGGTACGAAGAGTGTCGAGCCGGGGCTGGCATCGCCGTGATGCTCTGACAGGTGTAGCTCCAGGCCGTTGCGGCTTATGGCCAGATACAGCGGCATACCGGGCTCGAAGCGATGCTCGAACTCCACGTTGAACCCAAGAAACTCAAGATAAAACTCGCGTGCCTTGGCCTCATCAAACATCCGCAAAATGGGGATGGGTTTGTCGAATGTCACATCGGATGGGATGTTGGCTTGGGCAAGCAGGGCGGATGCGGTGTTCCAGTCTTTATAGCCCAGTTGCTGCGAGACAAGCTCAAGGGCTTGTGCATGAGAGATGTCTTGATTGCGTGCGCTAAGAGAGGTGCGCAGTTGCTTGGCCATGAGTTTGGCCTGCTCGATTGAAACCATAATGCCTCCTGCCATCGAGATATCTGGATGCTCGCATTACCAAGCCTCGAGGCTCAAGAGAGACAAAAGGGGTTTGCAACAACAGTCATGCTTTCACCAACCCTTAAGGGCGCGAGCGGCGGGCAGCATCAGCCAGGGGCTGAGCATACCTAAGCAGACGACAGCCGAAAAGAGGGCTTTGTAAAGTGGACGTTATTGAGCATTGTGTTCAGGCGGAAGTACTGACCATCGACCCCGAACGGCTACTGCCTTGTACGGTCAAGGCTTGTAGCAATGCCGCAGTCGCTTCTTGCAAGGCTGCTGTGGTCGAGGTGACTTGGGCTTGAGCCGCAGTTAAGGCGGCGGCTTTGGCTTCTGCGCTCTGCTGACTGCTCTGAATCTTTTGCAGCGCTTGTTGTTGCTGTTGCAACTGTTTTTGCAGCATGGCGATGTGTTTTTTCAGCTGCTTGACCAGATTGGAACTTTTGTCCTCTTTGTCGTCTGCGGGCACAGGCGCTGTGCTTCGGGCGGTACGAGGTTTAATCGGGTCTGTGGGGGCTGCCTCGGCATCCTTGACCGCTGAACTGGCGGCATTCAGGATTTCGGGCTGTTTCGTGGCGCTGGAGGCGACAGGAATGTTCAGGCTGGATGCCAGGTTGTTAACGGTGCCGAGCATGTTCTTGGATCCTTTAGGTTCAAGGTCTTTGAAGGGCATCGGCTGGCGAGTGGAAAACTTTAAACACTCACGCGGGGTAACCCTCTGCTGTTGGGTGTGGGCCTGCGCTATTACTCATCGACGTCCAGTGCTTCACCTGTCGCGTAATAGTGCCCACCAGCGATGTAATGCAGGCTGCGCCAAGCGGGGTCGGCATTTTCAAACTGCCAATGGCCGTCTTTGAACGCGCGCGTGTCAGCCCAAGCGCCAACCACCTCACCGATAAACAGGTCGTAGGTGTTCTGGTTATGCAGTTCAGGGATGAGAGTGCACGCCAGCCACGCCGAACAGCCGCTTACAAAGGGTTGGTCATGGCCTTGAATGTTAAACAGCTCAACCTTGCTGTCGCTGAGCTTGTTGGGATCTGTGTTCAAGCTCAGGCTCCCGACTTTGCTGGTCAATTCAAGTTGAGCCACGGTCGGCACTTGAATCACAAACAGGCCGCTGTGCTCGACCAGCTCCCGGGTTTTAACGCTTTTGTCCAACACGACCGTGAGCTTGGGCGGGGCAAAATCTAGGGCACAGGCCCACGAGGCCGCCATGACGTTTTGCACACCAGCGTGACGCGCCGATACCAGAATGGTCGGCCCGTGGTTGATCAGTCGATAGGCTTTGTCCAACGGGACGTCGGCAATGTGCTTATTCATTCATGCTCCGAAAGAGGGGGATCCAAGGAGGGCGGATGATACCGTCGAGCCAACAAGCGGCACAGTTGTTTAAGGTCAAAAGATCGCAGCCTTCGTGCCTCGTCAGCTCCTACAAGATTGCATACATCCAAGCCTTCGAAAAACTAGATCAGTTCAAGGCTCTAACCCAATACCGCGCAAGATAACCGCGGTGATGGTCTTAACCGCTTGGTCGAACTGTTGATCCGACAGCGGCTGATGCCCATTGAGCACGTTGACCTGGTAATCAAAGTCCGCATAGTGCTGGGTCGAGGCCCATATCATGTACAACAACGCTGAGGGCTCGACCGGATTAATGCGCTTCTCATCGACCCACTGACGAATCTTCTCCTCCATGAACTTTGCACCTTTAGACATGTGCTCTTCGAGCATGTCCTGAAACAGCGGTGCTCCGCGCATGATCTCGTTGGTCCACAGCTTTGATCCGTGGGGACGTAAGCGCGAATGGGTCATTTTTTTCATCACGTAGCTGGTCAGCACCACGCGCGGGTCATCGAACTGCACAAAACAGTCACCTTCCAGCTCCCAAGTACCCAGCAAGTTGACCAGCACTTCACGGTACAACTCTTCTTTGGTGGTGAAGTAATAATGCAAATTGGAACGCGGAAGTTCGGCATGCAAGGCAATGTCTGCCATTTTGGTCCCTGCATAGCCTTGCTCAGCAAAAATTTTCTCCGCGGCTAACAAAATCTTTTCGACGTTTTTTCGGCGGATCTTAACTTTAGGGTTGGTCATCGAGTTCCAAATTCAGAGCAGTGGGCATGCCAATTCGTGAGTAGCATAGATCAAAAAAATCAGCGAATTCAGGTCTTACACCTGAGTAGACCGCCAACCGTACAACCTTGTGTTAATGCGCTGTGTGGAAGATTTCTGCGTACAGCGGCCAGTGGTCAGAGACTCCTTCGGCCTGCCGAGCGCTGTTAAAGCGAGCTGGGCTGGCCCAACGATTCACTTGGTAAGGGCTTTGGTTGGCCATGCGAATGCTCGCTGGGTCGACCTGCCAGCCATTAAAGCCTTGTTCCGTGGTCATTTGTTTGGGAAACAGCAGCATGTCGAAAAACGACCACTCGCGCTTGGTGTGGTAGTAGTAGCTGCCTTTACAGTCATTGCAGCCAATCAATTGCGACACTGCCCAGGTGCTGGCTAAGTCGTTGGCGATGTAAGCGTGCTGTGTTTCTTCACCGGCGTTGATATTGAAGTCGCCACCGACAATCGGCAGAACATCGCTAGGCAGTTCACTTTTTAGTTGCGCCAAATAGGCAACCGCTTGTTGACGCAGGTAGCCCGGCGCGCCACCTGAAGGTAAATGCACAGCGAATACCGCAGCTTTCTGGCCATCAGGCAGCAGCAAGCGCACTTCGAGAATGCCGCGGGTTTTGCTCACCCGCTGTGGGTCTTCATCGCCAAGGGCTTTGTAGGGCACCCGATGCAACTGGGCCTTATCCCATTGCGGCAAGCGGCTGAGCACTGCAGTGTCTATTCCGCGCGCATCCCAACCTTCAATCAGGACGCGGGTCTGGTAGTCCGACGTTCCAAGGTGAGCGTTGAGTTGCTCAATGACGTTGATATTTTCAACTTCGTCGAGCATCAAAATGTCAGGTCCACGGCCTTGGTTAATCTGCTGGATGACAGCGCTTAGGCGTTTGAGTTTTTCGTTTAGCAGGGCCTCGGTCCAGTCATTTTCCTCACACTCTTTGCGCCATGCCGCCACCTCAATGTGGGCGCAGGTGGCGAGGTATTCCGGGTGAGCCTTTTTGACGCTGAGGGGCAGGTAGGCGTAGTCGTCTTTGCCCACGTCGTGAACGGTGTCGAACAGATTCTCGACGTTGTAGGTCATCAACGAGACTCGCGTCGTCTGCGCGGCGTGATCAGTGGTGCAGGCGCTCAGCCACAGAATACTCAGCGCAATAACGATTGGGGTACACAGGGATTTCATCGAGGCTCGATCCAGGCAGATTAAGGAGATGTATGAAGGTTTTGCAGGTGCGTTAAGGTGCGAACAATGCGTCTAGGCTCGAACGCATCATGCTGTGGAAGTCGTCTGGGCGTTCCGCCGCCACTGGGCCGACCAGAGTCAGGGCTTTGCGGCACAAGGTTTGGATGCTGGCGTCGCTGTCGTCAGCAGTCAGTGACGTGAGGTCCAGCAAGGCGATGACTCGACGTGCCAGCAAGTGTTGAGTGTCATTCATGTCAGATTCTTCAATCTTTTAAAGGCGCCCAGCCAGTGGCTGGGCCTGTTGTGTAAGAAGGTGCGTGTCACAGTGAAATAAACACGCCAGCCAATGCGGCACTCATAAGGTTAGACAATGTGCCCGCCATGACCGCACGAAGTCCCATGCGCGCAAGATCTTGTCGCCGCGAAGGGGCCATCACCCCCAAGCCGCCGAGGATGATGCCGATGGAGGACAGGTTGGCAAAACCGCATAGGGCAAAGGTCACAATCACTTGCGTGTGCGCCGACAGCACGCTGACGCCTTTGGCTGCGGCTTGTGCAGGGTCCAGGTAGGTGGCGAAGTCGACATAGGCAACGAACTCATTGAGCACCAGTTTTTCGCCGATAAAACCGCCGGCAATCTTGGCTTCGCTCCACGGCACCCCAAGCAAAAAGGCCAACGGCGCAAATAAATGGCCCAAGACCGATTGCAGGCTCAAGTGCGGCAAGCCAAACCATGCTCCGCACCAGCCGAGTAGGCCGTTGAGCATGGCGATCAGGGCGACAAAGGCCAGCAGCATGGCGCCGACATTCAGCGCCAGTTGCAGGCCGTTACTGACGCCCAAAGCGGCCGCGTCGATGACGTTGGCTGGCTTTTCTTCGGGGTACACCTCAACGCAGTTGGGGTCGTCATGGGGCAGATGGGTTTCAGGCTCCATCAGCTTGGCCATCAGCAACCCACCGGGGGCGGCCATAAAGCTGGCGGCAATCAGGTATTTAAGCTCGACACCGAGGCTGGCATAGCCGATCAACACCGAGCCTGCCACTGACGCCAAACCACCGGTCATGACGGCAAATAACTCGGAGCGGGTCATCGTAGCCAGAAACGGGCGAACCACCATTGGCGCTTCGGACTGGCCGACGAAAATGTTCGCAGTGGCGGACATGGACTCGGTTCGGCTGGAGCCCAGCACGTGGTGTAACGCGCCGCCGATGACCCGGATAATCACGCTCATCACGCCCAGGTAGTAAAGAATCGCAATAAAGCTGCTGAAGAACACAATCAGCGGCAATACCTTGATCGCAAATACAAACCCTTGATGACCAAAGACCTCATTCATTTTTTCGCTGGCCAGTGGCCCGAAAATAAAGCCAATGCCCTCGTTGGCATAGCCTTGCAGCGACGATACGGAGTCGGAAATAGCTGCGAGTGTGGTCTGCCCACAAGGTACATACAGCGCGAATGCGCCAAGCCCAGCCTGTAGCAAAAAGGCGCCGCCCACGGTTTGTAACTTGATCGCCCGGCGGTTGCTGGAGAACAGCACCGCCAGAAGAATCAATACGGCTACACCAATGAAGCTCATTGACTACATTCCCATGTGTACAGCATCAAATACGCCCTCGATCTTTAGAGGGCGGTGCGGCGGGCAGTGCAGTGGGGGCTCAAAAACGAAAAGCGCCAGGTAATAGTTGCTCGATGGTCCAGTCGCGGCTGGCCGATGCTTGATGCCCGACGCAGTACACCGGGCAGTCAGCACGCATCAGTTCTTGCATCACTTGGCGGCAGGCACCGCACGGGGAGATCAACGGCACTTTTGGCGCATACACCAGCATTGCTTTGAAGCTGCCCGCCGCGTGACCTTGGGCGATGGCACTGAACAATGCGCTGCGTTCAGCGCAGTTGGTCAGCCCATAGGAGACGTTTTCGACATTGCAACCGCGGATGATCTGGTCGTCCGCGGTCAGCAGGGCGGCGCCCACGGGGAAGTCTGAGTGCGGGCACCATGCCGCTTGCGAGGCCGCGATGGCCTCGGGTAGTAAACGTTCATAGACCGCCTGAGCATTGGCTGTGCGGCTCATCGCTGAGCGCTCGTGACGGTTGCCGCGTCGAGCTTATGAATCCGTTGCCCTGGGCTGTGTTCGCCAACCGGGTTACCGGCGCGATCGTTAGTTTGCAGGTAGTCGATCAGCGATGTCAGGTCGCTAAGGCCAGTGTCCACCCGATCGCTGGCGTCTTTAAAAACGCTGAAGTTATCACCGCCGCCTGCCATGAACGCATTGACGGTGACTTGATAGGGAGACTCAGGCACCACAGGTACACCGTTGATCTTCATGCTGCTGGCCACAACCCGGTCGCCTTGGGGTTTGCTCGGGTCCCAGCTGTAGGTCAGCGAAGCAGACGGCTGCAACGGATAAAAGCCCAAGCCGTTGTTTTGCCATTGCTGCTCTAACAGTTGTTTTAACTGCGCACCGGTCAGGGTGAGGATGTTCAGCGTGTTGTTAAACGGCTGCACCGACGCCACTTGGCTATAGATCAGTTGGGCTTGGCCGGGTTCAAGAATCAAGTCGCTACGAATCCCTCCCAGATTGATAAACGCCATTTGGGCGCCCAACGAACGAGTGGCCTGCCATTGCGCATCGGCCACCAGATCGCCCATGGCGGACTCACCCGCAGCGTTGAGCGTGCGTTTGACCTCGGTAGCGGCCATGCGCGCGATGGGTTTGCTCAGCAGCTCATGGCTGCGCGCCTCAACTTCGGCTTGTTGAGCAGCAATCTCTGGCATCGGTGGGTAGCGTTTGGGATCAACCACTATGTTTTTGGCCTTAACATCCAGCAGTTGGTGCTTGGATGGGTCGATCGTTAAGGTCAGGTGAGTCACCAAGCGTCCGTACGAGCTAGCTTGGGTGATCAGTTTGTCGCCCACGCGGCACAGATAGCCTTGATGGGTGTGCGCGGTGAGTACCACCTTGATTTCCGGTGCCAAGCGACTGGCCACATCGAGGATGTCGCCTTTGAGTTGGCTGCAATCGGTTTTGTCGAAGGATTCAACGGTTTCCCCCCCTTGGTGAATCACCATAACCACTGCATCCACGCCTTGTTGATGCAGTTCAGGGAGCAGTGCGTTAGCCGCCTCGGCCTCGTCAATGGTGTAGATACCGTTCATGCTTTGGCTGCTGACGTAGGTCGAGACATTGCGCAGCACGGCGCCGACGAAGGCGATTTTTGCGCCGTTGGCTTCTTCAATGATGTAGGGCCGGAACAGCGGCTTGCCGGTTTGAGCGTCGATCAAGTTGGCGGCCACATAGGGGAAGCGCGTGCCTGAGTAGTCTTTGCTGTAAAGACAAGCTTTATCAGGACGCGGCGAGTCGCAGCCGCCGTTGATTTGGCGTTGTAGCTCGAAGGTGCCTTGATCAAGCTCATGGTTGCCGATGACGCTGAATTTAAGCCCCAAGGTGCCGAGCGCCGTGAGGGTCGGCTCGTCAGCCCACATAGCAGACATGGGTGGGCTGGCCCCAATCATGTCCCCAGCCCCGACTAACAACAGCTGCGGATCGTTTTTACGCAACGCGCTGACTACCCCGCTAAGGGCGTTGATCCCGCCTGCTTGGATCGTCACCTTACCGCCCGGCGCTGACGCATCGGCGTAAGTGAACGGGCTAGGGGCAAGGTTGCCGTGAAAGTCATTGATCGCAGCAATGTTGACGTCGACCGTCTGGCCGGCCGGATCGCAGGCGGCCAAGGCCAAGGCCAAGGCCAACGGCAGAACCAGGCTGGCGTGGCACAGGCGCGAGAATAGAGTGGACATGCGGGCTCCTTGGGCGGCCTCAGGCAGTGCGTGGTTGGCCAGCCAGCGAGGCGGCAGGCGCAGAGGTTACGACGTATTGAGTGCCTAAGCCCGCACGCAGCAGAAGCATTTTCAGGTTGTCGTTGATCAGCTCCAGGCGGTCTTGCAAATGGCTGTTGAAGACCATGCCCACCAGGGCGATAGCAATCCCCAATGCGGTGGCGTACAGCGCTGTACCAATGCCGCGAGACACTTCCCCCGGGTCGGAAACACCGGCTTCGGCCAAAGCTTTGAAGGTGTCGATAATGCCCATGATGGTGCCGAGCAAGCCCAGTAATGGTGCGCCGGCGACCACGGCTTCGAGGATCCATAAACTGTGGGACAGTTTGCCGCGCATTGAGATGTAAATGGCTTGGCCGAGGTCTTCGAGTTCTTGGTGCGAGTGCAGTTGGCGGCGGCCGTCATAAATCTGCGAGAGCAATTGCAGCGCCAAGCTGTCACGTTGGGTCAAGGCGGGTGGTAGGTCATCGACGCTGCGCACGTTGGCGCTGATTGCCGGGATCAACTGGCGCGCTTTGCGCAGTGAGTAGCTAAAAAAGATGCAGCGTTCAACCACCACAAAAGCGGCCAGCGCAGCAGCGCCGTACATGACATAGAAAGTAATGTCGTGTAGCAGATTCATGTTCATCGGGTTCATCCTGATTTGAGGGTACAACACAGACCCGCCGTTAAAGCGGGCCTGGTAACAGGTCAAAGCAAAGGGTTAGAAGCTGGCTTCAAAAGAAACCATGGCGGTACGCTCTTCACCGACGTTGTAGTACGGCGTGGCAGCGTTGAGGCCGTTCACAGGCGCTGCGTTGAGCACCACGGTGCGTGCCGACGACAGGTATTCTTTGTCGAACACGTTCAACATCGAGACGCGAATAGCCGCAGATTTGAGGATCTTTTTGTCGACTGGAAGGCGTACACCGGCGCTCAGGTCAACCGTGGTACGGCCAGCGATTTTCTGATCGTTGGTCAGGTCGCCGTAGTAGCTGCTGACGTACTTCCCAGACACGTTGGCGTAGTAGCGCTTGTTGTCCCAACCGACGATGGCGTTAAGCATGTTTTTCGGGACGTTGGCCAGTTGCTTGCCTGCGGTCGGCAAATCTCTGTTACGTGTGGTGATGTCGTCTTTTTGCTCGGACTCGGTGTAGGTGTACGCGGTGTAGTAGTTGAAGTTGTACGGCAGCAGGCCGCTCCACTCCAACTCCAGACCTTTGTTCACCACGTTGCCTACGTTGAGCATTTCGTAGTCACCGTCTGAGTTGGTGGTCGACAACTGGCGGTCTTTGTAGGCAATACGGAACAAGGTTGCGCTCAGCGCCATGTCGTCCGTGGTGAAACGCCAGCCCAGTTCTTGGTTCCAGCTCAGTTCAGGCTTGGTGCTGATCGAATCGCCGACGTTGTACAACACATAGTTGGGCGGGGTCCGCATATTGCGCGTGACGTTGTAGAACGCTTGTTGCTGATCGTTGAACTGATAGCGCGCACTGAAGTTAGGCAAAAACTGGTGGTACTTGGCATCGCGCTTTTCAGGCGCGTTGTACAGATCGCCCAAGTTGTTACCGTCGCGCTCGACGTACTGATAGGCCAGACCGCCCACCAGGGTCAGGTCGGGCGTTACGAGCCATGTGTCCTGTACCGAGAGTTTTTGCGCCGGTGTAACGGTGTACTGATGACGGCCCTGAACGGTGACGCCATTGTTGTCTTTGACTTGGCCCCCCGAGTTGTAATCGCCCCAAATATCACTCGGTGCGCCGTTTTCAGTGATGCTGATAAACGGCTGGGTCTGACGCTGACGGGCGCGTTCGTACCAGTAACCGATATCAATGCTGTGCGATTCGTTTACGTCCCACTTCAGTTTGTTGTTGATACCCGTGCGCCACGTTTCGGTCCAAGACGGGCGATAGTAAGTGTCGTAAGGCAACCCAGCCAGATCATAGTTACCGGCTTTACTGCTGGTGGATGACAGGGCAGAGGCGGTTTGCCCGCTGAAGCTGCCACCGTTGGCCCACATGTAATAAGGGGCAATGGTCAGCGCCAAATCGTCGCGCAGTTGGAAGCGCTGAGTCAGGGTCGCTGAGACGTTTTCAAACGGGTTTCGGTTGATCTTGTAGTACGAGGTTAACTTGCCGCTGCTGTTATAAATCGGGTTCTCTGCATAATCGAGTCTGCGACCGGAGTTCTCGAACTGCGCCTTACTTAACGTGTTGTAGTTATAGTTGTCTTGGCGGTTGTATTTAATAATGGCGTTGGTCGAGTTACCGTTACCGTCTTCAAATAATGTGTTCCATTCAACTTTGTCAGCGCGAACAACCCCTTTGCCACGCCATTTATCGCCTTCCGTGTGGGAGGCCGATAGATAGGATTTAAAACCATTAATGTCGCCGGTGTTAATACGCACAAAGGTTTTGTCTAAACTATTAGAACCCACCGCTTGTTTAACGAAAACCCCGAAGTCTTTAGTCGGGCGCAGGGTCACCAAACCAATGTTGCCGCCGCTGGAACCAATATGCGGGCCATCAATTTCTGAAGAGCCTTGAGTGGCGAATACTTCACTGTAGTTCTCTGGGTCGCCGAGTAAGTTTGGGTAGATCTCGTAGCTGCCCGAGTCGTTGATCGGGATCCCGTCGGCCGACACACCCACTTGATCGGAGTTCATTCCGCGCATAGTAAAGCTAGTACCGCTAAGGCCCGAGGCGTCCGTGCTGGACACGTTAATGCCGGGTGTGTACTTAAGTTTGTCAATGGCGTTGGCAGTCGGCGCCATTTCGTCCATCGCTTCTTTAGTGACTGTCGAGCGACCTTTAGGTGAGTCTTCTGGCGCCATATGGCCACCGCCCAAACTTTGCCCGGTGACTGTAACGTTGCCTATATCAACGGTATCTACCGCGAACGCAGATAACGTCCAGCCGCCAACCCCAACGGCCAGCAACGTTGCAAATAAAGTATTGAGTTTCAAAACGCGTTCCCCTTAAACATCATTGTTGGAGCAGAAGTGGTTTTAGTTATTGCTCAATGTTGTATACAAGCGTGGCGCTGAAGCGATATTTGTCCTTCCCCGAAAAAGTGTTTTCAGGGAAAGGAACAACTTGGTCGAGGCGTTGCAAACTGGTGTGCGCTGCTCGGTTGAGCAACATGTTGTTCGCCTTCTTTTCAATGCCCGAGTCGAGCACCTTGCCGCTTCGGTCAACCAGCAACCACACCACGACATTGCCTTGTGGGCGTTGTAATGACGCTTCGCGACCTCGCGGGTATTGCTTGTATTTCTCTAACTCGGCCAGCAGGCGAGCGGTGTAACGACTCTCCAGATCTACCGAATGGTTCTGTGGCGGTTGAGCGATCGGCCGGGCCACGGGTGCCGCAACTGCTGGCGCAGCGGCGGGGGCCGAAGCCTGAGCCACAGGTTGTGGTTTTGCCGGTGTCGGTACGGCCTTGACCACGGCTGGCTTAGGCTTTGGCGGCGGCGGTTTAGGCGCCGGGGGCTTGGGCTTTGGTGGCGGGGGTGGCGGCTCTTCAATCTGCGCCTCAGCCACTTCTACCTCAGGCGGCGGTGGCGGCTCTTCGAGCACTGGCTCGGGTTCTGGCTCTGGAGGCGGTGGCAGGAACTGCTCAGGGTCGATCAACGCAATTTCGACGGTCGAATCGTCGTATTTAGGCGTGATCTTTAGGTGAGTGTGCATGGTGCTGTAAACGGCCACAGCCAGCAGGCAGATTGCGGGTACACAGGCAATCGCTTTGCGGGATTTGAAAAAAACCGACATGGCTTAGAGCTTCCGGGTCGCGATAGAAACGGAGGCGAAACCGCTGCTCTTGAGCACGTCCATGACACTCACCAAACGCGCCACTTCAACACCCTCATCGCTGTTGAGGATGATCACCATTTTCTGCTCAGGGTTTTCAAGGGCCTTGAGTTGCATCACCAGTTCGGTCTGGTCCAGATCCTTGCCGTCCAGTTGCAGACGCTCGTTGAGACCCAAGGTAATAACCGCCTTGTTTTGCGGCTTGAGTTGTTGCGCGTGCGCAGCGCCAGGCAACTGCGTCTTGATCCCCAGCGCAGGGATTACGTTGAGACTGATCAATACGAAAAACACCAGCAGAAACATCATCACGTCGATCATAGGAATGATCTCGATATGCAGGCGTTTTTTCTTCGGTTCTTCCCAGCTTCGCATCAGGTGCACTCCAGTCCACAGAGGGGATCACACAGCTGATCGCCCATTCAGATTCTCACTTGTGGTAGCCAGAGCACAGCGCTTGCCGAACCTGTCTCAAGTGACAGGTTGGAGAGTAGGGAAGAGGTGTTTCATTTTGGTTTCAGGAATATTATTTTGTTACTAAGGTTTTAGATGTTTGGTTTCTATCAGTTTTAACTTATTAAGTTATTGATATAAAAGGATTTGTTTTTTTTTGAGCATGGTGAATTAGTACTCTTCTGAGGAAGAACGGTTCACGTGTGTAACGCTAAAAAACTGACATGTGTGTCGGTTTTTAAACAGATAACTCGTCATATACCCGCGTAGGAGCTGCCGCAGGCTGCGATCTTTTGACGTTAAAGATCAACAGATCGCAGCCTGCGGCAGCTCCTTGCGTTGTAAAAGCAGCGTTATTGCAGCCAATACCGCTGGCTGCGATTTGTTGGTTTCCATAGGCACAAGCAGGGTGGCGTTTAATCTGACTGCATCTACACCTAAGGCGCCCGCGTCAACGTTTACAACGTTACCCGCGCTTAAATATCACGGCTGCCAATCGCGTTTGGACATAGGTATGGGTGGGGGCGGTGGGCATGCTGGTCAGTTGGGCTAACGCCAATACGTCATCCTCCAACTGTAAGGTTCCGCATAAAGACAAGGCAGATGATGGGGTCGCAGTACTGAGTGCCAACGATTGCAGCATTAACCCACTCGCACGGGCGTTGATGTCGGTGAAGCCCGACACTGGCATATGCCCTTCGGCATTGATCATAAAGCCCAGTACCCGACCCACTCGACCCTCAACGGCAGCCTCAACCTTAAGTTGCAAACACGTACCATCTGCTGAGATCCACCTTCCCTCTAAAGGGTTATCCATCGACTCCACGCTTGATGCTGTTAGTGAGGCAAGTTGTGGCGCTCGTCCCGACCTGCGATAAACCAGCTTATCGACGTAAGTACCCTGTTTGGCGAGCCCCTCAAAGTTACTGCTGGCTACCAATAAATGCGAAAGCGTTAAAACCTCCTCTTTACCCACCACGCTGACTTGACCGCACAGTGAAGATGACCAGTTCCAGCTCGGGTCAGCCGGGCCTTTGTCGATAGAGTGCCAGTCAATAGCCAGCGCCACGGGCTGGCCCAACGCCTCAGTGGCCGCTGCCTCCAATTGGAAACCGCTGACTTCATACTGCCCAGTAGAGCCTGTTGAAGACTGATAAACCCCTGACACCTGATTATCTTCGACTGTCAGGCTCATCAGCGAGCCATAATCATTGACCCAGTTGCCTGCGACAGATCCTAAAGAAGATGCGCAGGGGGCATGGCTGGTTATAGGCAGAACGGTCCTCTTAGTAACAATGTTACGAGGGCCTGCGATGAAAGAAGGCGATGAGGACTGAGTAATAATTTGAGGGCCGTCGGGCCGGTTAAAGAGCCAAATGCCAACAGGTGCGAGTGAGAAGATGTTCGGGCCGCATTGCACAACTTGATATTCGTGGACGGTGTAACAGTGCTCCATCACAAGTGACCCAACCAGTACCAAATCGCTTAGGCCTAATGGGGCAAACTGCGGGATGGTCTCCCCTTTTTGTGGCCCTTCTTCAATCAGCACGTTGTAAAGTTCGGACCCTAAAGTGATCTCACCACCGGCGAATTTCATGACGACGTCAGGGTTGCCCCCATGAACGATGCGTGCAAGGGTTTGTTGCATGAGCGTGTCATCACCCTTGAATTGAGACGAACCAGAGTCCAAAGCGAATGAGATATCAGTGGCGAGTATTTCACCACCGACTGAGTAGCTGCTTAAATGTGTTGCCCAGATGTATTCAACGCCAGGGATCTTGGTATAGGCCGTCCAAGGTAGAAAAAGAGATGGCCCCTTTACTTTGGAGTGATCGAAGCTGCCCATCGCGCATGTGCCAGTGTGCTTGTCAACGTTCCAGTCGAATGCGACGTAAGGCTGCTTGGGATCAATCTGTCCAGCGTTCATGAGCTCTTGAAATAAGAAAGAACTTCGGCCTTCGGTGTAAGCGCTGCTGGATGGCAGGCCAATGCCGGCGTCCCAGTCCAACTGTCGAAACTGATCACCTGAATAGTTTGCGGCCAAGAAAAAGCTCATTGGGATCGCAGTACCGTTAGGAACGGTGAGGACATCAATCCCGGTTTCTATCTGCATCGTGCCCCAAGGGCCAAAGCTATAAGGGCGTTGTAAGCAATCAGTGAATTTAAAGGTCGTTGAAGTTTCCTGATTAAACCTGTTGTCACTGAAATGTTGGCACTGGTCAGGAGGGCAGAGGGTTGAGGTGGACCAAGTGATGTTGGTTCCAGAGTCAATTGCCCATTTAAGAGGTTGGCCGGGGGTTCCCAACGAGATAGTTGAGTACCAAGGAGAGGCGCCATTGTTTTGAAAGGGGCCACGTTGCATCGGGAATGTCAGGCCGTTAGGTAATGGTTTTGTACTCATGGAGAGTGACTTCCGTTTCTGGAGTGTGCTGTGTGCATCACACAGCAAAAAGGCTCCCCAATGCATGCGCGAGCCAGTGTGAGGTGAATCGCACCGAAGGGGTATTCAAGTGAATTCATACCGCTGGAGATGCCAGCGAGCTCTTTCAGCTCCGTCAGAAAGAGCGATATAAGTAGTCGGATCGACTCACCGCAACGCCTTACCTTGTGTCTCCGGGATGAACACAACCAACAGCACGGTGACTAACATAAAGCCGTTGATGAGGGTGGTGGTCAGGTTGAAGGATGATCCGTAGGCGACCAGTAGGCCGATGATTGAGGGGGCCAAGATGTTGGCCACGCGTTGGGCGAAGACCGCCCAGCCATAGCCGATGGTACGCAGTGGAGTGGGGTACAGTTCGGCGATCCAGGTGCCCCAGACTCCCCAAGCTCCTAAGCTGAAGAAGGCCAAGGCAAAGTTGCTGAGGTAGAGCATTTCGAGGCTTTGTGTGTTGGCAAAGCTGTATCCGGCGACGACAGAGGCGCTGATGAAGGTAATGATGATTTTTTTGCGCCCAAAGCGATGGGTTAACCAAGAGGCGGCTATGTAGCCCGGGATCATGCACAGTGCCGACAAGGCAATAAAACCGTAACTTTGTGGCAAGCTCAGGCCGCGTTGCTGGAGTAAGGTCGGCAACCATGTTTGCAAGCCCCAATAACCCCACGAGAAGGTGAAGTTGACGGCAATTTGCAGCACGCTGACTCGGCATAATGCGGGCTTGAACAGTTCGCGCAGATGGCCTTGGCTGGTTTGGTCTATCTGCAGGTGGCAATGCGCGGGGATTTGTACCGCGCCTCGACTGAGCTGGGCAATCACCGCGCGGGCTTGGGGTTGTTTTCCGGCACCGGCCAGCCAGTAGGGTGATTCGGGGACCCAATACGCAACGACCAGCGCCCACAAACCGCCCATTGAACTCAAGACGATAATCGCCCGCCAGCCCAACGGCAGGAGCCAGACCGTTGCACCGAGGGCCAAGAGCATGCCTATCGGCCAGCCTGCCGCTAAGTACACCGATAATGCGCCGCGATAACGCAGAGGTAGCAGTTCTTGGAAGTGGGCAAAGGTGACGACCATCATGCCCACGGCCGCAATGCCCGATAGCAGCCTTAGGCTGTAAAGCGTGAGGTAGTCGGGAGCAAAAGCGCTGACCAGTGAGATGACCCCGTAAGAGGCCAGGCTCAAAATGATGGCGCGCTTACGGCCGATGCGTTCGGCCACTTTGCCCCAAGCCAGCGACCCTAACAGCATGCCGATAAACATGGCGCCAATCAGGTTGCCGACGGCTATGGTGTCGAGGGCAAAGTCGGTGGCGATCAACGGCGCGGTGTAGACGATGATCATCATTTCCCACGCTTCGATCGCGAATACAAAGAACAGGGCAAGGCAGCATTTCAAATGTTCGCGAGTCAACGGCACGTTGCGAAATACGTCACCCACTTGGCGGGTGCTTACACCCATATTGCCTGGGGCTGCTTGGGTGTTAGTCATCAGGCTCATAAAGGCTGCCTCCCCGTTTGGGTGCTGATTCGATTGCCGATGGGCACCGGTTCTTGAAATAGGCCAAAGGCCTGAATTTCAGCCTCTGATGGCGGCTCACAACTGCCCACGCGACTGGGACTCCAGCCAAAGCGGCGCTTCATGCCGGCCGCGGCTTCGGCCACTTTGAAAGCCGCAACGACCGGGTCGATGACCGGCACGCCTATCTGAGCCTGCACTTCTTCAAAGAAACCAAATTCGAGGGTGCAGCCGAGGATGATGGCTTCTGCTCCGTCCTCTTCGACGGCCAAGCGCGCTTGTTCAATGATCTTGCGGCGGGTGAGGGCATGGTCCCGCTGGAACTCATCAACCCCCATACCGAGCGGCCGCATTGATGCCAAACCCGCTTGCGCGCCGTACGCCCTGACTCGTGCGTGCATCTGCTCCATCCACTTGTTGCGCCCAACAATGATCGAGAACCGGTTAGCGAGGTTGGCCGCTACTTGCAAACTGGCTTGGCAAGGGCCGATGACGACAGTGCGGCCAGAGATTTCTCTGGCATCTTCCAACGCCGGGTCGTAGAAACAGCCCAGCACCAGCGCGTCGATGTTATGGAGCGCGCTGTCGCGGGCAATGCGCACGATGGGCGCGTAAGTCAGTGCTTCGTAAGTCCGGTATTCAAGGTGTGTAGGGCTGGCGCTCATGGCCAGCGATACCACTTCAATACGGGTTGAAGGCAGTTTGATGGCATGCAGCAGTTCACTGATCGGTGCATCGTATGTTGAGTGGCCAATCGGATTTAGCCAGCGCACTCTCACTGGGTCGTCGTGTGGCTGGGTGTTGGGTGTTGGGGTGTTCATGCAGTTCTCTTCGGGTGGGTTAAAAGAACTTCAGCAACGCCATGGTCAGGGCGTTGGAGTGCTTGAGGTTGGCGCTGTGGTAGTAGTCAAAATTGAGGTTCGCGGAAATAAAAAAACCGTCCTTGGCAAAACCGGTATAGGTCATGGACGGGCCGATTTTGCCGGCCCGCGATACTTTGGAATCCGAGGCTGTGGTGTTGTTGATGTGGTAGACGTGATGCACGCCCAGCCACAGGTCTTCGGTAACCAGATACCCCGCTGCGATGTCCCCGAGCCACAGGCTGACGCCGCCGCGTAGCCGGGTTGGGTCGCCGGTGCCGAAGTCTGTCGTGTTGCGGTTGCGGGCTGCGTAGTGGATGCCAGCGGGTGTGAACGTGGCAGCGAAGCGCCCTACGCGTAGGTAGTTGGCGACGCTGAAGCTCACGGCGTAACGATTGGCAAAGGCCCCGTGGCCGGTCATGTCGTCATTGCCATTGGGGAACTCAACCATCAGCGTGGGGTTGGTCCAGAACGTGGTGTAGTCATCTGAGCCAACATCACCGCTGGGCTCAACCACGTTGTAGTAGTACGAAAACCCGAGGTTGGGCGACGCAATGCCCCAAGCACTGCTGTCGCGTGCTCCATTGCTGCTGGCGTAGCCGGGAATGGCGCCGACCCAAAATTGCAGTTGATCACGGGTTGTGCCGGTGAAGCCTGTTTGCGAGAAGTACGCCAGCACGGTATTGGCGGCCACGCTAAGGTCGCCGTCGGTGGTGCGGTTGATCACCGGAAAAGACTCCAAGGCCCAGCTGTCGGGAATGCCGGGTTGGGCGAAGCCGATAAATTGCTCGCCCAGTGCCAGTGAACTGGACCCCAAAGTGCAGGCGAGTGTAAGACCAGCGCTCAGGCGCCGTGCAAAGTGTGTATTCATGAGTGAGCTCTCTTTATTGTTGTTTTTGTGTGCCGCAGTGAGCGCTAGGGCATGCCTTAGGCCATGGCGTTTTCGACGTCATTGGGGTGTTTAGGTATCAACGGGCCTAATACGCGGGCGCCATGTTCCTCGACAACCACGACGTCTTCGATGCGCAGGCCCCCGGCGTGTTGGTAGTCGAAAAAGCGTTGGTAATTGATCAGGCCACTGTGGTGTTTTTCGGCTTGCCAGCGCTGGATCAAGGCCGGGATGAAGTAGATGCCTGGCTCAACGGTCAGGGTCATGTGGCGCTTCAAGACCTTGGCGAGCCGAAGGTTGCGCAGCCCGAAGAGAGGGCTTCTGGACACCTGTGCGTCGTACCCCACGTGGTGTTCACCTAGCGACTCCATGTCATGCACATCAAGGCCGAGCAGATGCCCCAATCCGTGAGGGAAACACAGCGCATAGGCGCCAGAGGCCACGATGTCTTCAGCGCAGCCGTTAAAAAAACCAAGCGCCTTCATGCCCTCGGCCAGTTTTAGTGCGGCGCCTAGATGCACATCCAAATAGCTGATGCCTGGGCAGAGCATGTCGATAGCGTGCTCCTGCACCTCGAGCAGCAAGTCGTATAGCGGGCGTTGATGGGCCAGAAAACGCCCACCCACCGGCAGTGTCCGGGTGACGTCGCTGGCATAACCCAAGGGGCTGTTGGCGCCTGCGTCATTGATCACCAAGTCTCCACTGGCCAAGCAGTTGCCATGGGTGAGGTTATGGAGGATTTCGCCGCGGTTGCTGAACACTGGGGCATAGGCTTCCTGCAAGCCTTCGCGCCCTAGTATCTGGCGCATGTGAGCGACAATTTCGCGCTCGAACACTCCCGGACGTGTCAGGCGCATTGCCAAACGGTGCATCTGTTCGGTGACTTTCAGCGCGCTCTCTATCTCGTGCAGTTCGATGTCTGCCTTGACCTCACGCAAGGCCACCACGGCGTGGATGAGCACGCGTGAGACTTGCCCAGCGATGGCTTCGGGGGTGCGTTGCAACAAGCGTGATAACAGGTGCGTGGTTTCACAGCGGTAAGGCGCTAAAAAATGTAACGGTCGTTCGCCGCGTGTGGCTTTGTTCACGGCTGTCTGTGCGAAGCGTAAAGGTTTGATCTGTTGGCACCCTGAGGCGAGCGCCAAGTGTTCCCATGACGGGGCTTGGCCTTGCCAGATGATCGCGTCAGGGTCGGACTCTTCCTCGACAAACAACGTGTCAACGTCACTCTCGAGTTCAATCAGGCCGAGCAGACCGGGGCGGTTCAGCCCAAAGAAGTAGCTAAAGGTTGCATCCTGGCGAAAGGGGTAGAGGTTGTGGGCAAAATTAATGGGCGATTGGAGATGCCCCGGCAGCAGGACAATCCCTTTGCTTGTGCCCATACGCTGGCGCAGGGCGTTACGCCGTTGGCTATAGACGGAGGACTCGAACATATGGGCCACCTTTGCGAATGATTAAAGGTTCTGCGGCGGATCAATCCTGAACGCCATACACCGCGCGGGCGGTGTCGGCGTCGATGTAGCCGTTTTTCAGGTCTTCACGCACTGCGTCCTTACAGCGCTTAGCGGGTGAGCCGTATCCGCCGCCAGCGCCTGTGCGTACCCGAACCAGATCGCCAGCCTCAAGGCGTATGTTGCTGGCCATGGCATAGCGCTCGTGTTCACCGCTGTGCTTGCGAATCACTTCTACATAGTTCAGCGAGCCGGGTTCTGCGCCCTGTAGGCCCCAAGGTGGGACGACCGAACGTGTGTAGCCGCACGTCATAAAGCTTGCGTCGGAGCGCACGCGATAGTCGATGCAGATACCCCGCCCACCCCGAAATTGGCCGTGGCCGCCAGGCTCGTCATTCAGCGCCATACGTTCGACGTACAGGCCGTATCGGGCCTCACAGATCTCGACCGGGCAGTTGTAGGTTTCGCCATGTAACCCTGAGTACATGGCGTTGTTGCCATCACGGCCCGCTTCTGCGCCCCAGCCGCCGATTTCGGGTTCGACTAAGGTAAACAGGCGCCCGTTATCTGGATTGATGCCGCCAATAATGGTGGCGCACACCGAGGCGAAATTGCCTGCGGGCAGGCGCTCTGGGAACGCCGTGGCTAAACAGCGCAGCAGCAGGTCGTAGACCCGAATCATGTTCTCGAAATAGAAACCCTCGGCGGCGGGCGGCTGTGCATCAAACAGTGATCCGGGGCGCGTTAGTACCTTGAGTGCCCGAAACGTGCCGCCGTTGGTTACGCCTTGAGGCGCGGTCAGCGCTTTGAATGCCATTTGTGCCGCGACCACGGCGCCGTCACGGCTGAGGTTGATAGGGCCTGCGCACTGGTCGGGGTTGTTGCGCAGATCGACTTTAAATTCGCGTGGGCTAATGTCGATGCTGACGTGGAACACGCTGCCGTCGTCCTGTGGCTCACTGAGGCTTAGAGTCGTACAGGGCAACGCGTGTAATGCCTTGAGCGAGATTTTTTCGCCCAAGTCCATGAAGTCGCGCATGGCCTGCAGAAACAGCGCGGCACCGTATTTTTCGGTCAATTGCTGCAAGCGCAGCGCGCCACCACGCACTGCCGCAATGCCAGCCCACAAATCGCCTTCCATGAAGTCCGGCATGCGTGAATTGGCATGCAATATTTGCAACACCGAACGAATCGGCTGACCGCGGCTTATCAGCTTGACTGACGCTAGCCGCAAGCCCTCTTGAAATATATCGACGGCTTCAGTGGACAGCGAACCGGGCACCATGCCGCCCACGTCGTTCCAGTGGGCGATGTTGGCCGTCCATGCCACCAATTGCCCGTTGGCGAACACCGGCATGGCCAACACCACATCATTGAGGTGCGTTACGGCGCCACCCTCGTGTGGGTCGTTGCTGATGAACACGTCTCCGTCTTCGATTTCTTCGGCTTGGTGATGGTGCAGGATTTTTTTGACTGCTTTATCGAGTACGCCTACAAACGCCGGGATGCCAGCCCCTGAGCTAGCGATTTCACCGTGTGCATCGGTGATACCGGTGCCCATATCGAGCACTTCATAAATGATCGGGCTCATCGCGGCTTTGCGCATGGCCGTGAACATTTCATCAGCGATGGCCTGCAAAGCATTCTGAATAATGTCGCGGGTAAAAATGTCGAGGCTGTGCATGCTTACGCTCCGGTGTTATCGAGGGTGATATGCAAGTTGCCTAAGTGATCGACCCGTACGTGATTATTAGGGTGGATCACCACCGTCGTACCCGAGTCCTCAACGATTGCGGGGCCGAAAAAGGTCATGTGTGGCTCAAGCTGGGCATAGTCGTAAAGTGTCGCTTGGTGCACACCCTCGAGGGCAAAGTCGACACAGCGTTGGCCCTTACAGGCAGCTTGCAAGGCGCGGCCGGTGACGGGCAACGCTTCGGGTTTTAAGGTGCCGATGTGCGCTACGGCGATCAGATGAAAGCCGATAATTTCGACCGGGGCTTGCAGGCGGTAGGTGTAGTGCTGTTCGTAAAGCGCGTGAAAACGCTGTTCGATGGCGGGCCAGTGTTCGGCGATAGCTTCTTGATTATTGAGCGCAACTTCGACCGAGTGTTCTTGATTCTGATAACGCAGTTTGGCGTATACCTGCAATTGAACCTGAGCGGGCGCTATGTGCTCAGACACAAACTGCCCGCGGGCCGAGTCCATTAAAGCTTCAAGCGCACACTGAGTGTCAGCCAGCGCTTGGGGGTGTGCTGTATCGACGAAGCGATTGATGAACAGGTCGCGACGCAGGTCAGTCAGGGTCATGCCCCATGCTGAAAACACCGCCGCGCTGCGCGGGATGATAACTTTTTTAACCCCCAGCTCTTGCGCGAGCGCCACCGCGTGCATTGCGCCGCCACCGCCAAATGCCATCAATGTGAGTTCGCGCGGGTCGTGCCCACGGCTCAGCGACACCAGTTTCAGGGCATTGACCATGTTGTCATTGGCCAGCCGCACAATGCCGCGCGCTATCTCGATGGGCGGCAGCTGTAAACGTTCACTCAATAAACCCAAGCCGCGAGCAACCGAGTCTTGGTCGGCGATGAGCTCACCACCGCAAAAGTAGCCCGGGTTGATTCGGCCCAAGGCCAGGTTAGCGTCGGTGGTGGTGATGTGTTCGCCGCCATTGCCATAGGCTGCCGGGCCGGGGAAGGCGCCTGCGGAGTGCGGGCCAACGTGCAATTTGTCAAAGTCGTCGACCCAAGCAATCGAGCCGCCACCGTTGCCGATTTCTACCAGATCCACCACGGGCACCATGATCGGGTAACCGGCGTGGGTGCTGTCGCGCTCAATCCAATAATCGGTTTTTATGGTTACTTGGCCGTCCTGGATCAGGGCGCATTTGGCCGTGGTGCCACCGATGTCCAACCCCAATAGATTGGGCTCATCAATCAGTCGCCCGAGTTCGGCTGCCGCCCAAAAGCCACTGGCAGGCCCGGATTCGACCATGGTGATCGGGGTTTCACGGGCGTGCGCCACGCTGTCTACACCGCAGTTGGACTGCATGATGTACAGCGGCGCTTGATAGCCCGCGGTGCGCAGCCCCGTCTCTAACTGATCAAGATAACGAGCAGTGATCGGTTGCACATAAGCCGACAGGACCGTGGTGCTGGAGCGCTCGTATTCGCGCCACTCGCGGGTAATTTGGTGTGAGGCGACCACTGATACCTCCGGCCACAGCCTGCGGACTTCGGCAAACAGTGCCTGTTCATGTGCCGGATTGGCATAAGCGTGAAGAAGGCAGATGGCCAGCGCTTGGACGCCCTCATTGCGCAGGGTATCGAGCAAGGTGGGTAGCGTTGACAGGTCAAGTGGCTCGCGTTCACGGCCATCGGTGTGCAAACGCCCATTGACCTCATAACGCAGGTAACGAGGTACGAAAGGTGCGGGTTTGACCCATTTCAGGTTGAAGTAATCTGGCCGATTAGCCCGTGCGATTTCTAAGATGTCGCGAAAACCGGTTGTGGTGATCAGCGCGGTTTTGGCGCCACGGCGTTCGGTGAGGGCGTTGATCACGACGGTGGTGCCGTGCGCAAGAAAGTCGACCGCATCCAGTGCCACGTTGGCTTTTTGGATCACGTTGAGTACACCCTCGGCGAAGTGGGGTGCGGTGGTGTCGACCTTGGCCGTACGAATCTGCTGCTGGCCAGTGCGGGTATCCGTTTCGAAATAAACCAGATCCGTGAACGTGCCACCGACATCAGTGGCAACGCGTATGATTTTGCCGTCCATTCCCACAGGGCATCTCCTGTTGTGCATATTGTTGTTGGAGGCAGCGCCGGGCAGGCGACTCATCCGGCGTTGTGCTAGGGGCGATGCTAGTGGGCGGTGTTGGCGGGTGACTACAAGTACCAAGGGTAGGTTGGGCAAGAAGCGTGACGCGAGCTACCCCGATGGGTAGGTGGGTTGTGACGGGCAGAGCATACGATGTGCTGTGTAATGGCTGTCGTCGTTAACCCGTTATGCGGCTGCGATGAGGTCAGTGGCAAGATTAAGAGGTGCCAATGAGCCCTTGGCGCAGGGCCATGCGGATGGCGCGGGTTCGATTGTCGACCGACAGTTTGCTGTAGATGTTTTTCAGGTGGAATTTCACGGTGTTTTCAGACACATCTAGCGCTTGAGCCATGACCTTGTTGGATTGACCACTCGCGAGCAGATTCAAGATTTGAATCTCTTTGGCGCTAAACGCAATGTTTGCCCGCAACGGATGGGCACGCCAACCGCGCAGCCGTGTAATCACGGGTTGCAAGGCGGGCAGTGCCGCTATGTATTGCTCTAGCACGGGCACCAGGCTAGGCCCGACTTCAAGTAGCAGGCCGGGTATGGCGTGATCGCATAAGGCCGTCAACGTGGCGAGCTCGTCGTCTGTCTGTTGCGGGATGTGGGCTTTTTGTCGAGCAACCAAAGCCAGTAACTTCAAGCGCCAACTTGGCAGCAATAAGCCTTTGTTTTGCAGTTGCGTGGCGTCACGTTGCAGACGGTTGAGCGCGGCGTGAGACGCGCCGGTGGCAATCTGCAAGCGGCCAAGTGCCAAACAGGCCGCTTCTTGGTTTCGCCAGTCTTGCGGGTGATCAGCTTGACCTTCAATGTTCGCTTGCAACGCTTGTGTACGGGCTTGGGTGAGTTGCCCGCCTTGCACCAGCGCGTCGACCCGCCAAGCGTTGATCAACTGCTGCAAACGTGGCCAATTGCGCGCGTGAGCGAGCTGCGATACATGCTCAAGCTCAAGCAGTGCGGGCTGTAAACCTTTGGCCCGCAATGTGGTACGCCACGTGACTTCGGCGGTGCCTGCCACAACCTCCAACCAGCCGTCGGCATATTCCAGCGCCGCCCAACCGTCTTTGAGCAGGGGCGTGGCTTGAGGCCAGTCACCTTGCCAATAGAGTTGACGTGCCTTTAAGCAGCCGACAAGAGCCTTTAAGGTGCTTTCACCGCCAAAGTGGTTATGGACAAAAGCCAGCGTGCTCTCGATCAGGGCTTGGGATGCCTGCATTTGCCCGCACAGCGCTAGCAGTTGGGCTTGGTGAATACAGCAGTAGCTTTCGCCGCGGGGGCTGGCAACCAGTTGCATTTGCACCTGTGCGGCGCGGATGCTGTGCAGGGCGCTTGATACATCGCCACGTGTCATTAAGCGCAGGGTGTTTACACATTCCAAGGTAGCTTGAGCGAGCAATTCGTCGGGGTGTATGTAAGGCGCTAAGCCTTGGGGGGCAGGCTGGTGTTCGAAGTGGTCTAAGTACGCATGTGACAGGGTGCGAATGACATAAAAGTCGCGTAGCAAACGCGGTTCTTCGCGCAGCGATTTTTGCGCCAGTTCAAGGCGTTGCGTACACAACGCATGCTCTCCGAGTTTGGCGTGCAAATAGGCTTGTAGCAGTAATAGGTCCGGTGCATTGCGGCGAGTCTGCTCGTCAAACTGTTGCACTAAGCTTTGTGCGTAGCGAATGCCGTGACGCAGTATCAGTGCCCATCCACCCGCCTGCACGACTAAGCGAATGGCCAGGGCTGTGTCTTTAGCCCTCAAAGCGTGCGCCACGGCTTGAACCCAATCGTTGGCTTGCGCCAGCCATTGTGCAGCGGCGCAATGAATACGCCGAGCTTGGGGTGGGCTGACACGCGAGGCCAGAAAGTCACGCAATAGACCGTGACAACGAAACCACTGGCGCTCTGCGTCCAGTGGCATTAATAACGTCTCCAAGTGGCTGAGTTGACTGAGCAACTGTGCGCTGTCGGTGCGTTGGCGTACCGCATCGGCCAACTCGGCGTTGAAACGCTCCAATAGAGAGGTTTCGAGTAGAAAAAGCTGAAGGGGGGCTGAGAGGCTGCCGAGCACTTGTTCGGCCAAATAGTCAGCCACATCGGTGACACATCCCGAAAAAGCCCCTAGCCCATAAATATGTCCCTCATGGCTTTCTCTCCAAAGTCGCGCCAACTGCACCGCCACTGCCCAGCCCTCGGTGGCTCGGTGAATATGTTGCACATCGCCAGCGTCTACCTGGGCGCCGAGAATGCTCTGGGTTTGTTCCTCTGAAAGGCTGAGCGCATGCGCGTCTATTTCTTGTATCCAACCGTTGGTTTTCCAGCGTGCCAACGGCCAAGCGGGACGTGTGCGGCTGGCTACCACCAGCCTTAGCCTGGGCGTTGCGTGCTCAAGCAGTGTGCAGATGAGGTGATCGACCTCCTTGCTGGTCACGCTGTGGTAGTCATCCAGTAGCAGCGTGATCGGTCGCTCGGCTTGAGACAGTGCGTGTATCAAGGCCGTTAGAGTACGCAGCGGTTGAGCGTCGAGCGTTTGAGTGGCAGCCAGATGTGACAAATGCCCCAGCGCCAACCCTGCGCGCTCGAAGGCCAGAATGAGGTAGGCCAAGAAACGATTGGGTTCAGCGTCAGCCTCATCTAGCGAGAGCCAAGCGAGGTGCGCATCCGCCGCTTGAGCCAGTAGGGTTTGGCGCCATTGCATCAGCAGAATGGTCTTGCCGTACCCGGCTGGCGCTACCACCAATAGCAGCGGCTGCGCAGGGTGCTGCTGCAAAGAAGTCAGCAGGGTGCCTCGTACTTTTGACGTCAGCAGTGTGTGCGGGGGCGTTAGCTTACCGATCCAGCACCACGTGCTGACGGCGTTGGACGAGGAGGGATTGCTCATGACGATAAGGCCGACTTCAAGGGCTGAGCGTCTGGAGCTTGTCGCCCGTCCACACGGTCGCCAAGTCAGCGAGTGCCGAATTTAGTGTAAGAATAGGGCTATTACGATTACAGACAATTCTTCAAGGCAACCCACAACCCTGTAGGAGCTGCCGAAGGCTGCGATCTTTTGACGTTAAAGATCAACAGATCGCAGCCTTCGGCAGCTCCTACGGAGGCAGAGCAAGCTCGCTCCTCCAGGGGTTTGTTACGTAGCAGGTTGCAGGGTGTGTTTCTTTTCTGGCCCCGGCACGTCATGTAAGGATATCCGCGAGGTCTCGGGTAACGCTAAGCCACCCGCCAATGCCAGCGCGGCCACGGCGATTAAGTAAAACGCGGGCGAGACATTACTCCCAGTGCTGCTGATTAACCACGTTGCAACCAGTGGCGCAGTCCCCCCGAACAAGGTGTAGGCCATGTTGTAAGTAATGGCCGAGGCGGTGTAGCGAGTGCGTGTAGGGAAGGTTTCGGAGAGTAGGGCGGCGGTCACCACACCACACAATACGGCGCCAACTGCCAACAGCATCACGCCAATAATCGAGGCCGTGAAACTGCCGGAACTGGCCATCAGAAACGACGGGTACACCGCAACAATCAGTAATGCGCAGGCGGTCATCACGGTGACGCGCCGCCCGACACGGTCTGAATACAAGCCGGCCAATGGACAAATGGCAGCGGCGAAAATCAATGCAATCAACGACACCAGCAATGCGCCTGCTCGGCTCAGACCGCCCGCGACTTGTAGGTAGGTGGCGAAGTAGGTGGTGAACATATAGAACGACAACGCCGTCAGGGAGACGAACGCCCCTAGGCAGCAGATTGCTGCGCCGTGGTTGCGCAGCGTTTCTTTGAGCGGGGAGTGGGCCACATCGTGTTCTTGGGCGGCTGTTTGGAAGGTCGGGGTTTCATCCAACTTGCTGCGCATGTACAGACCCACCAGCCCTAGCGGCGCGGCAATCAGAAACGGCACGCGCCAACCCCAGCTGTTCATGGCCTCGACTGACAGTGAAGCTTCTAACGCATAGGCGGCAACTGCGGCTGCGGCGAAGGCGGAAAAGGTCGATACCGGTATAAAGCTGCCATACCAGGCCCTTTTATGATTCGGCGAATGTTCCATCAGAAACGCACAGGCGCCTGCGTACTCGCCGCCCGCCGAGAAGCCTTGGGCGCATCGGATCAAGGTCAACAAAATCGGAGCCATAACCCCGATTGCTGCGTACGTGGGCAGCACACCAATCAGCGTGGTGGCCGCGGCCATCAGCAATATGGTCATGGCCAAGGTGCGCTTACGGCTGATTTTGTCGCCGAGCATGCCGAACACCACCCCGCCCAATGGGCGAAACGCGAAGGCGACAGCAAACACGGCAAAGGTTTTTAGCAGCGCCGCGCTGGCATCTTCACTGGGGAAAAATTGTTGGGCGATGGTCGTCGCTAGAAAGCCATAGACCGCGAAATCAAACCATTCGACAAAATTGCCGATCGACGCCGCGACTATCACTTTTCTCAGGGTTTTAGGGCTGACGTCCGCCGTTGTGGTGCTGGTCATGTGCGCCTCGATGATGGATCAATGATCAACCGATTATCGAGGCGGTTAAGAGAGTGGGGCGCTTCAAAAGTGCCCTCCGCGTAGTCAGGAACGACGCTCGCGTGCGCTGTCATGTGTCAGAAAAATACTGATCAAGGCTCGGATAACCGCCGGCAATGCTTCTAAGTCTCGAACCAGAATGCTTCGCTCACGAACTCGCCAAGGTTCGTCGAGTTCGATGATCTTCAAGCCCATTGTCTGTTGGTGGCGACGCGCTGAAGACTCGGGAATGATGGCCAAGCCTACGCCCGCCTCGACCATGCGGCACATCGCCTCAAAACTGTAGACCTGGATTCGCATGTTTAACGTCTGCCCGCTCAGGGCGACCTGTTCATTTAAAAAGCGCAGCAGGGTGGTGCCTTCGTGTAAGCCAATATGCGGGTAACTTAGCGTCTCGGTCAGTTTGATTTTTTTGCGCTGTGCCAGCGGATGCTCAAGGGGGGTGATCACGATTAACTGGTCGGTGCTGAAGTGGATAACTTGCAGCCCATCAGCCTTGATCGGGCCTGCAATGATGCCTATGTCCGTAGAGCCGTCCATCACGCCACGCACAATGTCACGGCTTAAGCGCTCTTGCAGGTCAACGGTCACACCGGGGCGTTGCGCGAGAAAACCGGCGAGGATTTCGGGTAAAAATTCGGTGGCTGCTGTGGTGTTGGCAAAAATCCTGATGTGCCCACTGGCTTCAGCGCCGTACTCGGTGAACTCGTTTTTCATGTAGTCGACTTGGCGCATGATCACCCGCGCATGCTGCAAAAACAGTTGGCCTGCGGGGGTTAACTCGACGCCACGGCTGTCACGGTAGAGCAGCCGACTGGCGAGGCTTTCTTCCAGATTTTTGATCCTGGCACTGGCGGCGGCGGGCGACATGAACGCCTTGCGCGCGCCTTGGGTCATGCTGGGGGATTCGGCGATCTGAATGAACAGGCGCAGGTCGACTAAATCGAAATGCATGGCGGATTTCCAAAAGCGTGAGTGCGGTGGTGCGGGGTTGGCGTTAAGCAAAACCGAACGCCCCCTTACGAAATCGCAGATTCACAGATCGCTGGCCTTTTGGCAATCATGGCTAAAACAACAAGCCACGGGACATCACCGATGAGCGATAACGCACTTTCCAGCTGGATAGGTCGTACTGAGCAGGTTCATGATCATCTGAGCTTACATTCGGTCACCCGTATCGCCGCAACGTTAGGCGAACGCGTGCCGCAGGTTGGCGAGCCACTGCCAGCACTGTGGCAATGGTGCTTCTTTCAGCCTGCGGTTGAGCAAACTGGTTTAGGCGGTGACGGGCACCCAGCGTTGGGTGGCTTTCTGCCCCCAGCGCACAATCGCAACCGGATGTGGGCGGGTGGGCGTTTTGAGTTTTACGCAGCGCTCAAGGTGGGCAGCGACGCCACGCGAATTTCGACCATCACCAACGTTCAAGAAAAGCACGGTAAGACCGGCTCGCTGCTGTTTGTCACGGTCCAGCATGACTACCTGCAAGACGGGCAATTGGCCATTCGTGAAGAGCAGGACATCGTCTATCGCGAACCAACTCCGCCTAAATTGACAGGTAGCGAGCCTTTACCTGCGGGTACTTGGCAGGAATCCGTAACGCCTGAACCGACCTTGTTGTTCCGCTATTCGGCGGTCACCTTCAATGGCCATCGCATCCACTACGACTGGCCTTATGCGACCCAAGTCGAGGGTTATCCGGGGCTGGTGGTACATGGGCCGCTGATCGCCACGCTGGCTTTGCGCGCCTTTTGCCGGGCCAATCCTGACGCGCGTTTGCGCCGCTTTGCTTATCGCGGTCTTCGCCCGCTGATTGCACCGCAGCCCTTTGT
Source organism: Pseudomonas endophytica (assembly GCF_001411475.1). Taxonomy (GTDB): domain Bacteria; phylum Pseudomonadota; class Gammaproteobacteria; order Pseudomonadales; family Pseudomonadaceae; genus Aquipseudomonas; species Aquipseudomonas endophytica. The sequence continues at coordinate 92,465 of NZ_LLWH01000187.1, forward strand.
CGTAGGCGGCCGTGTGGTCGCGCAGGGTAAAGCCGAGTTGTGGGCAGGTAATTCAGAGGGCATCGCCCAGCAAGGCGAAGTGACCTTCGACTGACCCGCAGGCAGTGGCATTGAGCTCAATAACGACAATAAGGACCTGACATGAACCCCTCTCAAAACGAAGACTACAACGCTATTCGCGAAGGTGTGCGGGCACTGTGTGCTGAATATCCGGCAGAATACTGGCGCAAAATTGACGAGGAAAAGGGCTTTCCTGAGGCGTTTGTGAAGTCCATGACCGAGGCCGGCTGGTTGTCAGCGATGATCCCTGAAGAGTACGGCGGCTCCGGCTTGGGGCTGGCTGAGGCGTCAGTGATTCTGGAGGAGGTCAACCACTGTGGCGGTAACTCCGGCACGGTGCACGGGCAGATGTACAACATGTTTACCTTGTTGCGCCATGGCAGCGAAGAACAAAAGCGCTACTACTTGCCCAAACTGGCCAGTGGCGAGTTGCGCTTGCAGTCTATGGGGGTGACCGAGCCTACGACCGGTACTGACACCACCAAGATCAAAACCACTGCCGTGCGCAGTGGCGATAAGTATGTGATCAACGGGCAAAAGGTCTGGATCTCACGGGTGCAGCACTCGGACTTGATGATTTTGCTCGCCCGTACCACACCGCTGGCCGAGGTCCAGAGAAAGGCCGACGGCATGTCGATTTTCCTCGTCGACTTGCATCAAGCCATTGGTAACGGTTTGACCGTGCAGCCGATTGCCAACATGGTCAGTCACGAAACCAACGAGCTGTTCTTCGACAACTTAGAAATCCCCGCCAGTAGCCTGATTGGTGAAGAAGGTAAGGGCTTTCGGTACATTCTTGACGGCCTGAACGCCGAGCGCACCTTGATTGCCGCCGAGTGCATCGGTGATGGCCGCTGGTTCAACGAAAAGTCTGCGCAGTACGCCCGTGACCGTGTGGTATTTGGCCGCCCGATTGGTCAGAACCAAGGTGTGCAGTTCCCGATTGCTGAAGCGCATATTGAGCTGGAAGCCGCCGACCTGATGCGCTGGCGCGCCTGTGAGGAGTACGACAGCGGGCGCAATGCCGGGGCCGCGGCCAACATGGCCAAGTACTTGGCCGCCAAGGCCAGTTGGGAAGCGGCTAATGCCTGCTTGCAAACCCACGGCGGATTCGGCTTTGCCAATGAATACGACGTTGAGCGTAAATTTCGCGAAACCCGCCTGTATCAGGTTGCCCCTATTTCTACCAACTTGATTCTGTCCTACGTGGCTGAGCACTTGCTCGAACTGCCGCGCTCTTTCTGAGCACGTTTTGACATCGTCTTTCATGGAGAACGCTGCATGAGTCAGCACACTCAAGCACTCACTGAGTTTTTGGCCGCACTGCACTACCAGCAGTTGCCTGAAACGGTGGTTAGCCGTACCGAAGATTTGTTCCTTGATTGGCTGGGCTCTGCATTAGCCAGCCAAGGCATGCACCCGATTCCGCTGTTCGAGCGCTACGCGGCGAAGATGGGGCCGGGCAGCGGCCCAGCCGGTATTTTGGTCAATGGCCAGTCCAGCTCGGCCTATTTTGCGGCGCTGGTTAATGGTGCCAGCTCGCACTTGGTGGAGCAGGATGACTTGCACAACAGCTCAGTTCTGCACCCAGCGACGGTGGTGTTTCCGGCCGTGTTGGCTGCGGCGCAAGACTTGGGCAAATCGGGCCGCGAGTTGATTGTGGCTGCGGTGGCGGGCTATGAAGCAGGTATTCGCATTGGTGAATTTCTTGGCCGCTCGCATTACCGTATTTTTCATACCACGGCCACGGTCGGCACGCTGGCGGCTGCGGTGGGTGTCGGCAAGTTGATGGGATTCAATCAGCAGCAATTCACGCATGTACTCGGCACTGCCGGTACTCAGGCCGCAGGCTTGTGGGAGTTTTTACGGGATGCGGCAGACTCCAAACAGTTGCACACCGCCAAAGCAGCGGCTGATGGTTTGCTAGCGGCATACATGACGGCTGACGGGCTAAGCGGCGCGAAAAACATTCTTGAAGGCGAGCAAGGTTTGGCCGCAGGCATGTCCAGCGACGCTAACCCAAGCCACTTGTCCCAAGGGCTGGGCGAGCGTTGGGCGCTGGTTGAGACCTCATTCAAGTTCCACGCGTCATGCAGACACACCCACCCGGCGGCCGATGCGTTGCTGGCGTTGCTGCAACAGGAAAATCTGTCTGCGCAAGACATCGCCAGCGTCACTACACGGGTCCATCAGGGCGCCATTGATGTGTTGGGCCGTGTGCAAGTCCCTCAAAGCGTGCATCAAGCCAAGTTTTCGATGGGCACGGTATTGGGGCTGATCGCGGTTTACGGCAAGGCCGGGCTGCCCGAATTTCATCAGTACGCACTGACTGATTCGCGGGTCAGCGACTTCCGCGACAAGGTCAGCATGCTACTTGATGAGGAAGTCGACGCTGCGTATCCACAGCGCTGGCTAGGTCGGGTGGAGGTCACCACGCTTGATGGCCGAACCTTGCAAAGCAGCATTGACGAGCCAAAAGGCGATCCGGGCAATACCCTGAATCGCGCCGAGCTTGAAGACAAGTTTCGTCGTTTGCTGGCTTTCTCCGGTGCGCGCACTGACGAGCAGGCAACCGGCTTGATTGGTTTGGTCTGGGATTTGCGCTATCTAGATGATTTAACTGCGCTGACCCGCATCACCTCGCTAACAGGGAGCGCAGCATGAACGACATCACGGCTAAACCCCGCCCGCTGGACGGCATTACTGTGGTCAGCCTGGAGCATGCGATTGCCGCTCCGTTCTGCACGCGGCAATTGGCCGATCTTGGAGCGCGGGTCATCAAGATCGAGCGCCCAGGTTCGGGTGACTTTGCTCGCGACTATGACGAGCGGGTCAATGGGCTGGCATCACACTTCGTCTGGACTAACCGCTCCAAAGAAAGCCTGACGCTTAACGTCAAACAAAAAGAGGCTGACCAGGTACTCGACAAGCTGTTGAGCACTGCCGATGTGCTGGTGCAAAATTTGGCGCCGGGTGCAGCGCAGCGCATGGGGTTGTCGTTTGCGGACTTACATGAGCGCTTTCCGCGGCTGATTGTTTGCGACATTTCCGGCTACGGCGAAGGCGGACCTTACGAGCAGAAAAAAGCTTACGACCTGCTGATCCAGAGTGAGGGCGGCTTTTTATCCGTCACCGGCGGGCCGGGTGAAGACGAAATGGCCAAAGCCGGATGCTCGATTGCCGACATCGCGGCCGGTATGTACGCCTACACCGGCGTGCTCTCGGCCCTGTTGCTACGGGATAAAACGGGCGAGGGTAGTCGCGTCGATGTGTCGATGCTGGAAAGCCTAGTGGAGTGGATGGGTTACCCGTTGTACTACGCTTACGAGGGCGCGGCGCCTCCGCCGAGAGCAGGGGCGGCGCATGCAACTATTTACCCCTACGGTCCGTTCCCAACAGGTGACGGCGGCACAGTGATGTTGGGCTTGCAGAATGAGCGTGAGTGGCAGCAGTTTTGCGACAAAGTGTTGCTGCAACCTGATCTTGTGAGCGACTCGCGTTTTAATGCCAATGCGCGGCGCTCAGAAAATCGTAACGAGTTGCGAGCGCTGATTGTTGAAGCGTTCGCCAGCATGACCGCTGCTGAGGTGATTGCGCGGCTCGATACAGCGCTGATTGCCAACGCGCATGTCAATGACATGGCAGGCGTGTGGGCGCATCCACAACTTCAAGCGCGTGATCGTTGGCGCGAAGTGGATAGCCCGGCAGGCAAGTTGCCGGCGCTCCTGCCGCCCGGTCAAAACACGGCGTTTGAACCGCGTATGGATGCGGTGCCGGAGCTGGGCCAGCATACCGACAGCCTGCTGGCGGAGTTGGGTTATAAGGCGCAGGACATCCAGCGTCTTCATGAACAAGGAGCGGTGTGAGGTTGACCCCTCACCACGCACTCAAGGAGCGGACTCATGCACACCCCCCTTATTCGTTCAGCGCTGTTTGTACCGGCTACTCGACCGGAACGTATTCCCAAGGCACTGGCCAGTGGTGCCGACGCCGTCATCGTTGACCTTGAGGATGCCGTGGCGGAACACCTCAAGGTTGACGCGCGCAATAACCTTGAGAATTTTTTGCACGCGAACCCAGACACTCACATTCTGGTACGCATCAATGCGCCACAGCATGCTCAGCACGCGGCTGATTTGGCCTTATGTAGCCGTCACCCAGCGGTTATAGCGGTGTTGTTGCCCAAGGCCGAAAGCGCCGCGCAGGTTGAACGGGCAGCGGCGTGCGGCAAGCCGGTCTGGCCGATCATCGAAAGTGCTAAAGGCTTGCTTGAGTTGCCAGCCATCGCCCAGGTCAGTAGGGTTGAACGCCTGAGCTTTGGCGCGCTGGATCTAGGGCTTGATCTTGGCTTAATGAGCGGCACGGCGGCAGCACAACGCATGCTCGATCAAGCTCGCTACAGCATTTTGCTGCACAGCGCGTTGGCCCAGTTATCGCCGCCGTTGGACAGCGTATTCCCGGACATTAAAAACACTGAAGGCATGACCCGCATGGCTGCAGATGCCCGCGATATGGGCTTTGGCGGTCTGCTGTGTATCCATCCCAGCCAGGTTGCACTGATACACGCCGCGTTCAAGCCAAGCCCAGAAGAGTTGGACTGGGCCCAGCGGGTGCTCGCAGAAGTGGCCTCTGGCGGCGGGGTTTACGTGGTCGATGGGCAAATGGTCGATGCGCCAGTAATCGGGCATGCGCGGCAGGTATTGAGTCGGGCAGGCGTGGCGCCTGCTTGAATCCAAAGAAGCACCCACCCAAGGAAAGCAACCCTCAGGTAGCACCCACTATTACCAAACAATAACAACAAGAGGTACACGCTCCATGATTAAACATACCCTCAAGGCTTTGGTCTGCGCCCTGCCACTGTTTGCCGGTCTGGCGAGCGCGGCAGATCCTATTAGTATCAAATTTGCCCACGTGGTCGCCGAACACACGCCCAAGGGGCAAGGCGCCTTACTGTTTAAAAAACTGGCTGAGGAGCGTCTGCCAGGTCAAGTTAAGGTCGAGGTGTACCCGAACTCCTCGTTGTTCGGTGACGGTAAAGAAATGGAAGCGCTGTTACTGGGTGACGTGCAGTTACTGGCACCGTCATTGGCTAAATTTGAGCACTACTCCAAGCCGATTCAGATTTTTGACCTGCCGTTTCTATTCAACGATATCAATGCGCTCGACCGCTTCCAGCAGAGCCCCGAAGGTCAGGGGCTGCTCAAGTCGATGGAAAGCAAAGGCATTACCGGGCTTGGTTATTGGCACAACGGCATGAAGCAGTTGTCTGCCAACAAGGCGTTGCACGAGCCAAAAGATGCCCGGGGTTTGAAGTTCCGGGTTCAGGCCTCAGCCGTGCTGGATGAGCAGTTCAAAGCGCTACGTGCGGCCCCCCGTAAAATGAGTTTTGCCGAGGTCTATCAGGGCCTACAGACAGGCGTCGTTAACGGCACCGAGAACACCTGGTCGAACTATGAAAGCCAGAAAGTGAATGAGGTTCAGAAGTACTTCACTGAGTCCGATCATGGCGCCATCGACTACATGGTGATCACCAATACCAAGTTCTGGGACGGCCTACCCGAGAATGTCCGTACCACACTGGACGAGGTCATGGCTGAGGTCACTGTCGAGGTGAACAAGCAGGCCGAGGCGTTGAACCAAGCGTCCAAGAAAAAAATTATTGAGTCGGGCACCAGCGAAGTTATCACCCTCACGCCTGAGCAGCGTGAACAATGGCGTGAAGCCATGCGCCCAGTCTGGAAGAAGTTTGAAAAAGACATCGGTGTTGACCTGATAAAAGCAGCAGAGCAATCCAACCAAAGCAGTTAAGACCTGAAGTGCCGCGCATTATCGTCTGTTCGATGACTCGCGGCAGGGTCAAGGCGACAGCGGCAGACCTGCGGGTCTGTCGCACCTTGACATCACTGGTTTTAGTCGTCGCTTTGCGACCTGCTTTTCAAGGGAGATAGCCCATGCACGCCTTTTTTCGTGTCTGGAATCGGGTTGAAGAAATACTGGTGGCGTTCCTGCTTGCGGGGATGACGCTGGTGACTTTTTTGTACGTTGTGTTCAACAACCTTTACGGCGTTTTTTACTCTTTGGGCGATTCTCTGCCCTTTGCCAACGACCTGATGTTCAGCATCGGCGATGGCATTTTGTATGTCGCTCAGGAGATGACCTGGAGTGTGGCGCTGACCAAGGCCATGTTCGGCTGGCTGATCTTTGTGGGGCTGGCGTGGGGCGTGCGCATTGGGGCGCACATTGGTATCGACTTGCTGGTGCGTCAGTTCAGCCCCGAAAACCAGCGCCGCGTGGCCTTGCTTGCCCTGGTGATCTGCCTAGGTTATTGCGCGCTGATGGCCTACTCCAGCGAACAGTGGGTCGCAACCTTATACAGCGTTGGCACCAGTGCTGAAGACCTCGACCGTTTCGGTATCAAGCAGTGGCAGATCGTGATGATCGTGCCGATTGGCTTTGCGCTGATGTTCCTGCGTTTTCTGCAAGTGTTCATCCGTGTTGTCCAAGGCAAGCAGCAAGGCTTGGGCTTGCACAGTGAAGTGGACGATGCCGTCAAACTGGCTGAAAACGACACGTCGGAGACCGTCAAATGACTATCAGTTTTCTATTTGTCGCTCTGTTCGTGCTGATGTTTATCGGCATTCCTGTGGCGATTTCCCTGGGGTTGTCCGGGGCCATGACCATCCTGTTCTTCAGTAACGACTCGGTTCGTTCGCTGGCGATCAAGCTCTTCGAAACCAGTGAGCATTACACGCTGCTGGCCATTCCGTTCTTTCTGCTGTCGGGCGCATTCATGACCAGCGGTGGCGTGGCGCGCCGTCTGATCGACTTTGCTAATGCCTGTGTTGGCCATATCAAGGGTGGCTTGGCCATTGCCGCGATCATGGCCTGCATGTTGTTTGCGGCCCTGAGCGGCTCGTCACCGGCGACCGTTGCCGCTGTGGGTTCTATTGTGATCGCCGGGATGGTGCGCTCTGGGTACAAACAGGAGTTTGCTGCCGGTATCGTCTGTAACGCAGGCACCTTAGGTATCTTGATTCCGCCGTCGATTGTGATGGTGGTCTACGCCACCGCCACCGAAACCTCGGTGGGCAAGCTGTTTATGGCCGGTGTTGTGCCGGGGCTGTTGCTGGGGGTGGTGTTGATGATCACCATCTACATCTTGGCCCGGGTTAAAAACATGCCCTCGCTGCCGCGTGCCTCGTTCAAAGAGATCCTCGCGGCAGGCCGTAAAGCAGGCTGGGGCCTGATGCTGATCGTGATTATTCTTGGTGGCATTTACTCGGGCATGTTTACCCCCACTGAAGCGGCTGCCGTGGCGGCGGTGTATGCGGCCTTTGTGGCGATCTTTATCTACAAGGACATGACCATTCGCGAATGCCCGAAGGTCATTGTCGAGGCGGGCAAGCTCAGTGTGGTACTGATGTTTATCATCGCCAACGCCATGCTCTTCGCCCACGTACTGACCACAGAGCAGATTCCGCAGTCGATTACCGCGTGGGTGGTTGAACAGGGCTTTACCCCGATTGAGTTTCTGCTGGTGGTGAACGTCGTGTTGCTGGTGGCAGGCACCTTTATGGAGCCGTCAGCGATCATCTTGATTCTGGCGCCGATCCTCTTTCCGATTGCCATGCAACTGGGCATCGACCCGATTCACTTGGGCATCATCATGGTGGTGAACATGGAGATCGGATTGATCACACCGCCAACCGGCCTCAACTTGTTTGTGACATCGGCCGTTACGGGCATGCCGTTAACACGCGTGGTGCGCGCCGTCTCGCCGTGGCTGCTGGTGATGTTGGCGTTCTTGATCTTGGTCACGTACGTGCCGTTTGTGTCTCTGGCACTGCCAAACTGGCTCGGGATGTAAACGCTGCTGTTGGGGTCAAAGGGTCTGTACGCGAAACCGTGCAGGCCCTTTTTAAGTTGAGGGCCCACTGTTTACAGTGAGTGCTTGAAAGGAGGATCTATGCAAAAAATCACCATTATGGCGGCGCTGGCGTTGTTGGTGGGATGTTCTGCCACTCAGCCGGATACGGCTCCAGTTCACGATACTCATGCGTGCATGAGCTACAGGTCGATGATGACCGCGCCTATGGCGCCGGACGCGATGCAGCGTTTGAGGCTGGCGTGCGAGCAGTCTAGGCAGTGAAGGGAGGTGGTCGCGAGGATTGCGGAGCAATCTCACTATTTGCGGAGCAAAAAAACAAAGGGCCTGCGCGCTGAAAGCGTGCAAGCCCTTGATTTGTTTGGTGCCCGAAGCCGGAATCGAACCGGCACGTCCTTTCGAACGGGGGATTTTAAGTCCAAGAATAAACCGTTAAAAATCAATGGGATGTAGGTTAATTCGTTCCGCAGGAAGGTAGATTAAACCGGCCTGAGAGCCTTTGTTTTCAAGGGGGTAAATTTAATTGCGGAACGAATTTTCTACTTGGTTGGCATAACTTTAAGGCCTTTGCGGCGGCGGATGTATTGTTCTGTCATGCCTACGGTTGTGTGTCCTAACTGGTCCCGCGCATCCCTGATGCTTCCGGTAGCTTCTTCTTTGTCAGTTGCAGCTTTTGCGCGAAGATCGCGCATTTGAAATGCTGACTTTTCAATTCCGGCCTTCATCCTGGCCGCGTCAAATCGCCCCCTCAGCATGCTTGCTGTCATAGGCTGCCCGTTGTCCATGACGACAAGCCGGGTAGATCTAATCTTGTGCCCTTTCTTCCTTTCCAATATCCGATCGATGACAGCCTTTAACTCTCCAACAACTTCAATCCTCCGCTTGGCACCGGTTTTGCCCTGCTGAATAAGAAGCTGGTCATCCAGAATGTGGCGTTCATCCATCTTCAAAGTGTCGCCAATCCTTTGGGCTGTCAGGTAAAACAAATCCAGTGCATCCTTAAGCGGCTGGTCAGCATGGAGATAAACAGCAGCAAGCATATCGTCCTCAACGTAAGTGTCTCGCCCCGTTTCTTTGTTTCCCTTGATGCCTGCGCACGGATTTGCGAGTGAGGTATATCCGCTTTGCCGCGCAAAGTTCCAGATAGCACTGAGCAGAGCTTTCTCCCTATTTGCTCTGACTTTTGCAGTTTTTGAGCGGTATCGCAGGTACTGCACGATATGTTTCGGCTCGATTGCTTCCAAAGGTCCTGGCGGATCGTTGAAGAAGATCAGCAGCTGCTTCAATTCGCGGGCATTGTCCTTTTGCGTTGCCGGTGACTTGGTAGGTACGACCTCGTCCATATACTTGTTAGCAACGTATTCAAAAGTAAGTACTTGCGCAGCTATTGCGTTCGATGCACGACTTTTCTCAAGCCTGGCGTATTCAACAATGGCTGCGCCGTAATCGGAGCCCAGAGCGATTTCTTTGCGCGGCTTTCCTCCAGCGTCATAAAAGTAATAGATCCGCCCGCCCGGGCGGATGCGCTTGCGGAACCGAGGGATACTTCCAGGGTTCGTCGGTTTACGCGCCATGCTTACATCGCCTTCCTAGGTTGCCACTCTGTGGTTTCAGGCTTCTTTTCGGAAGGGCTTGCCAGGATCGCGGCAGAAACAACACACGGCCATCCATTACGCTTGATGGTGTGACGGATACCGTTCCTTTTAAGTACCATCACTTGTCCTGCCTTTGTTTTCGCACCTGTTAGAGTGCAGACTTCTTCATGTGACAGAAAATTAATACCGTCCATAGATACCTCCCGCCGCCCTATACAGGCTGCGTTGTATTGATGATGCGAGTGTTAGGGATGATGCCGCGCTGGGCGGCAGAAGGTGGTTTAGCGCTTTGCGGGGAACCATTCGGCGTCGTATTCGAACTGGGTAACTTGCGCGGGGCTGATGTGCGGCACATTTCGCTCAAAGTTTATGTATCCGAAAGGCTTCTCAATCCAGTTGACGGCTTCCGAAACAAGGCTCTCCCTGTAAATTCTGATTAGGTGGTCGGCTGCTTTTTCATAGTCTTCTTCGCGGTAGTAAGCATCGATGATGCCGCTGCGACAGACTTGCCACACGGTGCGCTTCGGGGAGTCCTCAGCGGCTTTGATTTTTTTATCCACGGCTTCGCGGGCGTAACGCAACTGGTCCAAGGTGAGCGTTTCCACCCAGGCATCAGTGCCGACGCTTAGTTTGTGGCCGTATTCGCACTTAATTTCAGGCATAGGAAATCCTCGCCCGCCGGTCACCAGCAGGCTGGTTGAGTTGTAAAGTTTGGGTTTACAGCTGACGGGGAAGCGCAGACCGCAACTTGTCTGTAAGGCGGTCAATTCTTGCTAGACCGATCTCCCCGTGCATCTTGCTGCGGGAGCATTGAGATGAGGATGCATGGGCATGCAGTAGCGCGCGGCACTCACATAAGGCATCAAGCGATAACTGCAGTAAGTCTTCAAACTCGCTTATCCGATGCTTCAATTCATCTGCATATCGAACAGCGTTGAAGTCAGGAACCGGCTTGCCTGACATTCGATGTGCGAGCATAAGCCAGACTAAATCGTATTCAGGCCAATCAGCCTCAACCACAACGCTTTCAACAATTGCGTCTTTTTGAATGGCTCGCAGATATGCCGCTTCTCGAGCGGGTAGGCGGCTGAGTTTCAGTACGATGTAGCGTTCTTCGCGCTGGAATTCACTCATGATTCTTCTCCCGCGCCCGACGCTCAACTGATTCTGCCTGGCGCAGCTTGCTGCATTTGGTGTGATCGCCGTGGGCGCGTGATCTGTTGCATTGATCACAGATAGTTTGTAGATCCAGCGGACGCATGGGTGCGCCGCGTAACCGGACGGTTCGGCGTAGTGCGGTCATGGCGTAACCTCGCGACGTGCCCACCAGCAGGCCGGGCCGTCGTCAGTGTCGTGAATGGCCAGGCAGAACCAGCCTTCGCCATCAGGCTGATCCGGCTCCCAGTAGCTGCAGTCCGGATCGCCGGCTTCAAAATAACGATCAGCAATTGCTTGATCCGCGTATTCGATGCTGACCATGGCCACTTCTAACGCCTGCTCGGCAACCCAGGCTTTCACCTTGTCTCCGTCGCCCTCGTCGAAATCGGGCATGTCGGGGTGAGCAAACATGCCGTTTTCGTCGCGCCCGACTGGGGCCGGTTGGATCAATTTGATTTCTTCAGGCATGACTCATCCTCGGCCGCTATAGCGGCTGGCTTTAAATGGGGGGATGGAGGGGCTTACGGGTAGTTCTTGCTGATGCGCTTGGCGATGACTTCAAGTTGTACGGCCATACCCCACATGGCGTTGTTGTTTCGGCCTGGCGCAACTTGCTGCATTTGGTGTGGTTGCCGTGGGCGCGTGATTTGTTGCATTGATCGCAGATGGTTTGCAGGTCTGGCGGGCGCCACGCTTGAGTTGCAGCCTCAATGTCGGAGCAAATAGAGCCGTAGGTGATACTCATGGGATTACCTATTTATACTGGCTCTGTCAAAGTACTGTGCTTTGAATGGGGGGTAGGAATGGTGATGGAGACGATGATGCTAGGGGTTTATAAGATCCCAGAAATAACAATAAACTCTGGCATTGATTGGCTAGGGATATGTGGGATCGTCCTAACAGCGCTCATCGTTGTGCTAGGCACTTGGACGACAATCAAGAATTTCAAAAATACAACTCTCTCCCAGGAGGCTGTTGCTGAGGCAACATCCAACAGGCAGTTTGTTCATATCAAAGCGGAAAATGTCGCTAAGAATAGGCAAGAGTGGATAAACGGGTTGCGTTCGGAAATATCAAATTTTATATCTGCATGCTTTGATGTTCGTTCCGTCTATCTGAATCAGAGCAGGCCTACCGGTCTAGTTCCTGAGCTGTTTGAAGACTTTGTCACGGTTGAGAACCTTGAGAGGGAGTTGAAATCCAAGTTGATCGCGGCTCAGGGTGAAGCAAGGAGATGTCTCTCCTTAATTGAGTTATATATAAATCCAGAAGAGCAAGCGTCAATAGATTTGGTGAAAACAGCTCAAGAAATTTTTCATCGCGCGGGAGACACCTCTTTTAATTTAACTTGGGAGTGTGATGACCTTGTGAAGATTGCCCAAGGGATATTGAAGTGCGAGTGGGAGCGAGTTAAGCAGATGGTTTAGAGTTCAGTCGCCACAGAAGCAGTCAATTGCCTCGTTCTGGTCGGCGAACATATCGAATTGGGTGTCGGAGTAGTTGATCATTTTCTATAAGCTGATTCAGCCTCCGCAATAGCCTGAGTCGCACTGGGCAGGGAACATCTCCATTTGGTCGCGTGGCCTGGGTGCTGCTGCCCATTGCACGACAGCGCGGATGCCTACGGCACCTTTGCGGCGCGCCGTGCGAAACATAACCCGGGGCTTTCCTCTCTTGGTGAAGCCCAGGTCTTTCTCGGTGATATCGATTAGCCGTATCCGATCCTCGGAAAGTAGCCGGATGTCATCGATATTCGCGTTGATGCACGGGTAGCACTCAAGTGATCGGTGAGGTAGAACATCAAACCCGGCCCGATGCAGTAGAGCGTCACGCATCTCATCTGTGTGCCGCACCAGGGGCTGCCAAAGATCCCGACCGTCATGCCGCTCCGATTCGTCAACGTGCTCCGGTGCGTCTGAGCGATGTTTGCTTTCGCTGCGCCGCACCCCGGTCATTGCTGTAGCCTCTTTGCCTGGGTCGTTGGCGTCGAGCCATTCCAAAGCTGGAAGCACCTTCAGCTCGGCGGTGCACAATTTGCCCTGGCCGCCAG